>NZ_DCAN01000002.1:0-122949 GCF_002311545.1 Sulfitobacter sp. UBA1132
AGGGGGGGGGAGGGAAGAGGGGGGGGGCAGAAGGGACAAAAGACGGCAAACCCCACCCCCCCCCCTGGGCACCATCTTTTACCATAACCTGCTGATATCCCTCGGTTTCTTTGAGAAACTGCGCGGGCGTAGGACATGGTGCGTCCGTACAAACCTTGCTCGCCTTATGAAGGAGCAACCTGTTGACCGATACCGTTAAGAACGTCAGCATCACGCTGGATTACGAGGTACAAAACCTCGACACTCTGTTGGAAGCCGCCAAGAATGCCTTGGAGGAACTCAGAGCCAAGACGATTGCTGAGCACGGCGAGAGCGAAGACAGGCGATACGCCCAACCATTGGACCAACTGATCCAGACCGAGCTTCACGATACAGCTACAGGCGTGTTGCAGCCCAGCCTGTGCGTTGAGGTTATCTTGGACAAATTAATATACGACGTTCCTGGCACTCAGCTAGCAGGGATCACATCCGGTCCAATAGCATAAGCGCCAACAAACAGGCACACAAGGGGCGGCTAAGTCATAGCGACCCACACTGCCCCTCACACCAATTTCCGCATCCATTTCGCGAGAACCTCAAGGGGGTAACCCCTTCCGTAGGCATGCCCAACGCCATCAGTTTGCCACCCCCCGAGCTGATCTACGATGTCTGAAGGGCACTCAACAGCGCGGAGACGGTCTCTTAGTGAGTGGCGGAAACTATGCATGGTACACCCAGTCGGCACCATCGGCTTCAACCACTTATTTAGTGCGGCGCTGGCTGAGTTAGCATTCGTTAGCTGGCCTCTGTTGTACCTTGGGAAGGCGTGAACTTGGCCCGCAGCGTGAGTGTGGATACGCTGAGCGGCCCAGAGCGCCTTACCGACAAGGGGAATTTCCCGGGAGCTACCAGCCGTTTTGAGGCGTCTCCAGGGGTGCTCTCGGATGATGACTTTCTTACAGTCACCTTCCACCACCAGATCGGTCAAAGCTAGCCCTGTCGCTTCAGCTAAGCGCATACCTGTGTCAGAAACCAACGCCACAAGCCAACGTAGGTCGTCGTCCAGTGAAACGCACTCCGCCTGCACAATGTCGATTACTTCTCCGACTAGCGGCTCACGCTCTTGCACCCCAGCCTGACGGTCGAAGTATACCCCGCTGAAAGGGTTGTTGAACGACACCCCTGCCTCGCTTGCTGCGAAGTTAGTGACGGACCGGACGGTGCCGAAGATGCGGGTGATACTGCTCCCCGACAGCCCGCGCTTGATCAGCGCATCCCGGAAGGCATTGGCGTCCTTCTTCGTATAGCCTCGAAGGTCTTTATCTCCCGCGACATCGATCACGTACCCACAGGAACGCTCCGCAGCCCTGTGAAAGGTCACAGGACGCCCATGACCCTTTTGTTTAAGATAGATAGACACGGCCTCAGATAGAAGCACAGCGTCGCCTATCGCCACCTCTGGCGCTGCCTGGGCGGAACTCGAGGTCATCCGCAAGCGGTGCTTACCGGGCAGCTCCGCATCCTTGCAACGGAGGTAGTACCAGTATTCGTCGAGTTGATCAGCCGCCCGCCTAGCCCGAGTTGTAGCGACCTGCGCCGACCTCGTTCTCAAAGAATATGAAATTTTCCGTGTGTCGTAATGCCTCAAGAGGTCCGTTGGGACACGTCTCTCGAAATAGAATATGCCGTTCTTCGTGAACGAGAAAGGCACCAAATTGTCATACACCATGTCCTACGCCCGCGCAGTTTCTCAAAGAAACCGAGGGATATCAGCAGGTTATGGTAAAAGATGGTGCCCAGGGGCGGAATCGAACCACCGACACGAGGATTTTCAATCCATCCAATCCCGTCACAATAGCAAGGTTTCATTTACGTTTTCACAACGCAAGTGATACTCCCTAACAGGCACGTTTTTGAAATTAGGTATGCTCTTTGTGGAGGCAACTTCACCCAATCGAAGCTTGAAGCGCACCCCCCCGAAATTCGAGAGACCTTCGCCGAGCTTCGAACTTCTTGGGTGCATCGGTGTCGTTTTTGTAGTCCGCAAGCCGCTGCTCTATGCCCTCCAGCTTCCCTAGCATACTGATGAGAATGGTGCATGCGGAGATATCTGCCACCGGTCTCTTCTCAACATCGTCCCACCATTGTTCCAAAGCGATTACACCCTTTTCAAGGAGAAAGAGGACCACGAAATCTGCATTCGCAAGACGGGATACAGCTTCGAACACCTTCAGTTTGTCGCCTGGATGCTTGCATTCTCGCTCTATCGCTTCGACGTAGGTGTTCGCAAAGTCGAAGCGTTGCTGGACCAGTTCAGTAAAATAATTGGGCTCTATTCTAGCGCGCTGGATTTTGGCAGAGATTCTCTCCACTGCTTCAATTGACAACGCTGCAACCTGATCGTTATTGCCGTTTCCGCGTGCGATTGAGATGAGCTTTCTGTTGGCGGTTAGGTGAGCATTCAATGCTATATCTTGGCCGAACTCATTCGATATTCGAGTGCGCACGTATTCCTTTAGTCCAGACCAATCTTCCAAGGCTGTTTTCGTCTGAATAATATTTGATAGGAGCTCCGACTTTGTGCAGCCAAGCTTGACTGCCCTCTCTAATTCCCGGTCTGCTTCTCGATACTTCGGTTGCCTAATGCGGAGAAATGCCGAGCCTAATACGCTTGCGACATCGCCATTGTCCGGAAATTTGCGACGTAAGTCTTGGGCGATAATCAGAGCCTCGTTGTGTTTGTCGTCGGCCCACGAACGAGCAATCGCGCGGATGCTTGTACCTACCTCTCGCTCTTGATTTCCACTCTTTGCATGAGCGAGAGCTACTGCTTCCTCCACTGGTTTTGAAGAACTTCCTAACTGATCTCTGATTAGTCCTACCACTGGCTGTAATTCGTTGGGCATAGTGAGTGCCGAATCGCCTTTAGCGCGAGTGATTGTGGAGATGAGGTGATAGGCTTGTAGCTCTGAAACTTGATCGCGCACTATCCGTGAGGACATATTGAGAATTTCAGCGATGTCGTTGAGCGTTGTCTCCCCTAGCAGCATCACCGCATAGAGAACGCGCGCTTGCACGCTACTCAGTCGTGATAGCTCACGTTGAAATGCGAAACTACGAACCTCTTCACCGTCTGCACCGTTCCATTTTTCTATGACCTCCCGCCTGTCTTCGCCGAGCTTGATTAATCGCAATATTGAAGCAGCAAAGAGTGGAGAACCCGAAGATGCTTCAAATATCAATTGAAGCTCTGCTTCCTTAAAAGTTGAGATACCCAACATTGCACACAGATTATGTAGATAAACTTTGAAGTCTTGGAGTTCGAGGCCCTTTATCTTTACTATGGCTGTCAGCGGCAAACCCTGATCAAGCCTTGAGGTCATCAATACCCTCGAAGGGGGCAGGTCTCGGCCAACAGTTCGAAGGGCCAAGCTGTTCAGCGCTGCGACAGTTTCTTTCTGTTCGTCCGGTGGAAGTGTATCTAGGTCGTCAACAATAACCAATGATGGGATTGTTGTTAGTGCCTCAACCAAACGGTCTGAAATTTCATCGATAGTGGGCTCTTCTTCCCTAATAGGGAATTCATAGCTCAACACTTTAAGAATACTGTTAAAGAGCGATCCGATATCTGCAAAATCAACGCGAGAAGTGGGCACCATCTTACCGCGAAGAGCAGAAAAGGTTTGCTGTTTCGCAGTAAGCCAGATTACGGATTCGACCTCACCAGCGCCGGTGTTAGAGACTTCCTCCGCAAAATGAAATGCAAGCGTTGTCTTCCCGAGCCCTCCAATGCCAGTTATTAAACGAACTGGGCTGCGAACATCGGCTATCCATTGGCGAAGACTCGCAAGCTGTTCGCTCCGACCAACAAACTCAACTAAATCAGAATCACGTGCTGGAAGATGCGTCTGAACTGCAACGCGTGCTGAGCTGGCTATCTGCTCTGGGGGAAGCCTGTCCGAATGAAGGAACTGCCAATCTTCGTGTGTATTTGCAGCCGCCCGACACTCATCTCGGATTCGAACATATATCTGATCTTCGAAGCAACGTTTCCCATTGGCTTTTTCAGGACCTTTTCGAACCAACTTTACTGGCGCTACACCTGCCGCGCGCCGCGGAATAAGCAGCAAGCCGATATTGAAAGGTAAGGAGTGGCGCTCCGAAGTCCATTCTACAACGTTGTAGAGGCACTCAATGCTCACTCCGGTATAGCTGTGCAGAGACTTGTTGAAATCAGCGCAATTGAAAGCGTCTTGCACACCAACTATACGATCTTTGCCCTTATCTTTAATGCCGAAAACTAGATACCCGCCGTGTGCATTATGAAACGAGACGGCGTCCTTTACCATCTCGCCAATAGCGATTTTATGGGCTGCTTTCTTGTCGGTTGAAGGATCGACATCAAGAATAGGTGCTTTGACCTTGTAGTCCCAAAGCTGACCTTCGCAGTCGAACGGCTTGCCTTCTGGTAAAAGCAATTTGAGCACATTTGGCAGCAACGAACGATTGTCGACCAATACCTTCAAGCTATCAATAACACTGTCTGTTATCATGCTGTTCCTCACACTCCACTACCACCGCTCATTTCGCGAGTTTCGACCTTAACGTGTTTGCATGGGAGTCCAATACCGCGTTGGTATCTTTTGGAATTATTTAGCGGGGGGGCATTTAAGACGCCTTTGTTGTGCTTCAAGCGCCCATTAGATCGTTCTCAAGCTTTTCAAACATCGACACGTCTTCTTCTGCATTTTCGAACAAATGTCCGTAGACATCCATCGTCATATTGATCGACGCGTGTCCCAGAAGCGTTTGGATCTTCTTTGGATTCCAGCCCTGCTCAATGAACAATGACGCGGCGGCGTGTCTAAGTGCATGGATGCCGAACTTTGACTGCCCACTATGATCAACGATACCGTTGTCGACCAACATGGGCTTAAACACACGGTTGTATATGTTTGAATAATTCTGAACTTTCCCCACTGAGTTCGGGAATGCCAGATCAAGAGGGCTCACTGGGGCCAGGCCCTTCCATTCTGACAACACCTCGAACACCGTTGGAGCCATGGGGATTGTTCGTACCCCGGCTCGACTCTTTGGCGCACCAATTTGGCAGTATTCGTCTGCCCGTTGATTGACGCGAATGACCTTGGCCTGAAAGTCGATGTTGCCCCACGTCAAGCCTCTTAGCTCAGATATGCGCATTCCGGTGAAGATCGCAGTGATGAACATTGCTTTGTGCGAGGCGGGCGCATTGTCGATGATCTTTCTGATTTCATTCTTGGTTGGAATGATTTTGTCATCGCCCAGCGCTCTAGCCTGACGTTTTACCTTCACGTCGACTCCGACATTGTGATCGATCCACTCCCGTTCGACGGCTTCAGACAATATTGAACGCAGACTAACCATGATTTTGCGAACCTGAGCGCGTGATACGCCGTCGTCTATTAGTTCATGCATGAAATCGCGGATCTGACTGCGTGACAGGTCCGTGAGCAGAAGATCACCGATCTTCGGTTCAATGTGGATCTTGGCATGGCTTTTGTAGGCTTTGAGCGTCGACCGCTCCAATTCATTGCGCTCACACGTTTTCAACCAGCTGTCACAAGCATCAGATACTGACTTTGAGTTCCGGGGCATAAGTTTCTCCTTAGCGTTGTTTCTCTATGCTTCATTATACAACAACGCCGATCATCCGTCGGGCAAAATCCGATGCTCATCACGAATAAAATGATTATAAATCAGTGCCTAAGACGGATATCGAACGGAGCAGCTGAAAACATCTGTACCAAAGCAGGATATAAATTGCATATCATGGCAAAATCTGATCATTTACGTTGCAACAACGCTTACGAGGCGCGATGATGATAATTTACATTCTTATTGACTATGGGCCAAAACCGACTGGTTCTATCAGGAACTGCATCGCAGCGAAGCAGCAGATCAGCAACTTCCGCCACGTGATCAATTCAAGCGAGAGAGATATCAGCCCTCGCATCTACTATGACTATTCGCGAACAAGATCTAAGCTCAGCGATCTGCCCAAATTGGAAGCTATTCTCAAACAAGCGAAGGACAGCGGTGGGAAGGTTTGGATCGATGACTTCCGGAGGATCTTTGTAAAATGCGACCTGGGTCAAAGGGTGGGTCTATTCGATGAGCTTCGCAGCTATGCAGGGCATTTCAGGGATTTACGAACCAACGAAGATATCGGCACACTGAGCGAGATAAAGGCGCGTAATATCTTAGCGGTGGAAAGCCCCTTAAGGTTCTCGATGACAAAGGTCTCTCGATCCACAATGAGCGCAGAAGACAAACGAGATCAAACCCGTAAAGCTACACAAGCATCACAAGCAGCTAGAGCAGAAGCGGCTATCCAGAAAGCAAGTGAACTGCAAAGACTTAAGACAGAGCTACTCAAGAACCGAGACAGCATCACCAATACAGATCTTGCACGTGAAGCAAACGAAAGAGGTTTGATGACAACAAGGAGGAGTAAGTGGTCTGCAGCATCAGTAGCTCGTGCTTTGAAAAGGCTAGACTAAAGTGCAGGGACTAACATCACGTAGAGAACCATTACTGACAGATGCGGGAGGGGGTTATCTTGATCATCGCCATACAAGTATCAGTTGCCCGAAACAGATGCCTATGTGCTTTCGGTGGATCGTATCGTCAGTACTTGTAGTAAGGAGGTAAGCAAGATGGCTGGCAAGGTTACTATTGAAGTAAGGCTTCTAGATAGGCGATCGTCCTATGTTGCAAAGAATACTAAAATTGTTTTAGGTGTCTGTACTGGGACTGAGGGTAGTAAGTAATGACTGAATTCAGTTATTAGGGACCGCAGCGTCGTCATCTGCACGCCGATCTTGCAAAACAGTCGATTGAACCAACATAGCTTGATTACCATACAACGTTAGGACGTCCCGGGGATTGTGACTGATACAAAGGTTTTCCGTTCAGAAAAGTTGTCAAGAATCCACCCTCCGCACTGACAGGACAACCCGCCGACACCCTCTTACATTTTCAAGAAAGGACTTGTGGTGGCTGAGGGCGCATAAGGGGCTCACTGGTGAACGCCTTGCGCGCTGCAGTACACATGAAGTCGAAGTCACGACCCTGAGCCCTACGGCGCGCTGTGAGCCCCTCAGCGCAATACCTCATAGCAATGCGGGGTTCATGATGACACCCAATCCCCTGAAAGCCGAACCAGGGATCTATCGATCATTCGATTCAACTCTACAAATGAGACAGCCTTCCCTTTCCTGCCGATCGGTCTCGGCTTCGTTGTAATTTCTTTCTTCCGATATTGGCGGTCGCTGATTTCCGCAATTGATCGCTGCAGTCGATCCAACCCGTAAACCCCACTCAGCCTGAAAACATCCAGTTCCGTGACATTCACCGGAAATGAAAGATGAGCCAGTTCATCGTCGCTATTTGTGGTGGGGTAGAAAAACTCGAAAACAAGTTTCCTGATTGTTTTTAATGGATACTCAACGAGGTCACTAAGGGTTTCAAGTTCAACTGCAGCAGGGCCACCAACTTCGTCGGGCTTCTTCATGAATGTGACCTCAATTCGAGACCGACATTCGGCTGGCGCGAGATTAACCGCCGTGCCAAGATTTGGGTCACGCTGATCGTTAGTCTTGTCCATGACTCGTAGCATCACCGGGGAGCCCTTCTTGCCGATGTAAAACGTCGTATCGATGGGCGCTTGTTCGTGTGCTCCTATCCGCAACGGCGCGAGAACTCTTTCATTCAAACCAAGTCGCTGAATCTCGCTGCGCTGTTTGCCCGAAGCCTTAGCTGTCGCTTTGCTGACCAACGACTTCGAGGTCGACTTCCCGTTTACTGTCGCAAAGAAGCGCGGTTGATTTTCTTCCAACTCAGTAAGCGATCTTTCAGGCCGGAGATGCCGTCGCAAAACTTCTGTCATTTGCCAACGCAAAAGGTTCTGTGCTTCAGAACCCATCTCAGCGTGGTTCTTGACGTAGAAGTCGACTGAAACCTCAATCCCGGCAATAGCCAAGTCGTCTATGGATCTGGCCGAAGTTGGGTACTTCTTCAAAAGCTCTGCGCAAAGAAATCCTAAGTGGCGGAATTCTGGTTGTTGCAACCGGATTATGAAGCTCGACCCGCTGTACCCACTATTCCGAGTTGGTCCAGAGACATAGACTTTCGATGCTGATCTGTTGTCGCCCAGCACTTTGCTTGCAAACCTCTGGATATTTATTGCTTGGTGCACGCCAATCGTCTCGATCTGAACCTCGATCCAATCAAGAACAGCGTGACATCGATACCGGTTGAGGTCGATATCTGGCTTCAGGATCAGTCGGTCTTTCAGGATAGGTTGTGGGTCATCGCCATTGGCGCGCATGTAAGCGCTTGAGGTGTAGTGAAGGCTCGGTGGATCCAACAGGATGGGCCAGTTTGGCTTCTCGTTGAACAACAGCGGAATTTCAAATCTCTCCAAGTTGATACCCTCAAGTGCACACACCCAAACTTCGCGCTGACATGTCATTCAGCGATCAGCAGAGACGAAGCAACATTTGCGAGGAGTTTCAAGTAAATATCGATGCAAAAGCCATCAATATCCACGTAGTTTCCCCGAGTAAATTTAACGTTTTTGACAGTTCAAATCCCCTCAAAAGGAAGTGTGGAGTTATTCAAATTATGCTCAGTAGCGGTTCGAAGTCTTAGAAGGCAGGCTGACTCCATAGGCTGCACTGGAGGCATAAAAGTCCGGGTTGGACGCCCATCCTTGTAGAGGCGGAAAAACATGCCCAAAAGAGCGCAGGCCATCAGAGGCTCTCAGAGCGCCGCTGAGCGCCAGACGCAAATTCGCCAAACGTGATGGGTGATACCGCAACAACGCCTCTTATGGCGCGCTGCGCAGCCCCTAAGGGCGCGCCTGCTGTTCAGGCGATCGCTACACCGGACAATTCTGAAGCGACTAGAACAAAGCGTTGTTAACTTGAAACGCTAGGAGTTCCACAAATGACATTCAGCCCAACCGCGCAAATGCTCGCTAAAGCGATTGATGAATCCGGCCTCACCCAACGGGAAATCGCTGATCGCGTCGGCTTCAAGCATGCCAATATAATCACCATGATGAAACAGGGATTAACCAGAGTTCCGTTGGACCGGGTTCCCGCGCTGGCGCAAACGTTGGGACTCAATCAGTCGAAGTTTTTGTTGGTTGCGATCGAAGAGTATCACCAGGGCGTCTATGAGGTACTAAGTGATACATTAGGCCTCCCATTTAGTGATGCTGAACAGGGATTGGTTGTGATGTTCAGGATGGCCAGCCTCAGGACGGAGATCGAACTGGACGGGGCGTTTCGGAAAGCCCTTGAGGGGATCCTTGATCTCGCAGAGGCGGCGCACATGAGGTAAAAATGAGGTTCGCCCCAAGATGGCGTTCCGAGCACAAAACCTTCCTGGAACTCCATCGAGCCACCAAACGATGCAGGTTGATCTTTCGCTTCAAGAGGCAAACCCACGCACCTTAAAGAATCAGGCGCGCCGGAGAACAACTTATGAATCCCTCAGCACAGTAGTCTTATAGCCTTGGGCTCGGATGAAGCCCAAGGCGGCCGAACTAGGAACTTGAAGCGGAATATAACTCCAAGAATCCATAATAATTAGAGGTACGCCGACACACCGCTAAGACAGGCTGGGCAGCCAAAGTATCACTTGCGGGAAGGCTACCATGATCGTCACTACCACCGCATCCGCCACCAAAAACCAGATGACCCCACGAAAGATCACGCCCAGTGATATAGAACGGTCGACGACCCCCTTAATGACAAAAACGTTCAAACCCACTGGCGGTGTGATCATACCAATCTCTAGAAACTTGGCGACGAAGACACCGAACCAGATCAGACCAGCCGCGATCAAATCGACAGTCTGTTTCGCACCATCTTGCAAGAAGGCGTTGACGATGGCTCCTTACGTTCAGATCTAGACCCAAAGCTTGCAAGCCTCGTGATCCTAGGTGCTATCAATTGGGTAGGGATTTGGTTTAGAACCTCAGGCGCGCAGAATTCTAAAGAGGTCGCCCGTGATGTTGTTAGCGATGCACTACGTGGATACCTTGCATAAACGTAGTCGTAGGCTACCTACGAGCAGGCTTAGGACCCGTTAAACTTTTCGATGCTTGTATGTAAGCATGCTCCAAACTCGTATACTGCCAGCGTATAACGTGGAAAATCTTCATTCCCAGAGCAAAGAACTTCCGGTTTGGCTTTGACCGTGCTTTCCGAACGAATAATGGAGCTCACTGAGTTGACAATCGGCCTGCACCGAGCGGCATAATCCTTATCAACTGCTATGGGTTATACTGGAGCGCTGCACCTAAGTGATAAACCTCTCATCCGATCCCCATCAACCCTTTCACCTGTACCTCGCTCCAGCGACAGGTTGTCATTGCAGCCTCAGCCCCCCATAGGGAATAAGCGCTTTCGTTTGAGTTTCAGCAGATCTAGCTGTTGGGTGCGTAGGCTGGCCGCACCTCGTGAATAGAGAAGACGATAGGCATTATGAAACAACTTCCACCAAATTGGGAATTTATATCAGACACGGTCATGGGCGGTGTATCGAGTGGTTGCATCGCAGAAGAAAGCGTTGGCGGCCGCAACGCAACGGTTCTTCGTGGTACAGTTTCTCTCGAGAACAACGGTGGCTTTATCCAGATGGCATTTGACCTTCACGAAGGTGGTACGGATGTCGACGTAAGCGCCTGGGACGGCATCGAGATGGACGTATACGGTGATGGTGGCACCTACGATGTTCGGCTTCGCACGGCGCAGCTATCGAGACCTTGGCAATCTTTTCGCGCCGATTTTGTGGGCGAACCACACTGGCAAAAGGTCAGAATTCCTTTTTCTTCACTGGTACCGCATCGGGTGGACGCAGCCTTCGACCCAAATTGTCTTAGACGGATTGGGATATTGGCTATAGGATGCGAACGAGATGCGTATGTTGCAGTATCCAACATCGGGTTGTACTCGGCGAACTAAGTAAAATTCCTGCGTGCCAACCTATCGGGCTGAAGATTGTATCTAAGTTAGCCGCGCCGCAGGTCAGCCTTCTTAAGGTTCTGTCGAGTTACTGGCGCGACCTCTTATCGACATTGCTGTGTAGGTCGGCATGAGGACCGAAGCGTACGGTCAGATTTAGACCTCTACTTTACAAGAAAAACCCAGCCGTTTGGACCGGTTGGCCTCCCCTATCGCACCACCGGCAGGTCTTCCATTCGCGTGGTATAGCGCGGGCTCCGATGATCTGCGCGAAGACGCCACGTTTGGTTCTTACCTTCGCTGGCCAGAACCATCGTCTTCTTCCCAAACCGATCATTCACGTCATCCAGAGCCTTCATCAGCGCCGGTGATTTTGGACGCGTTTGGTCAAAGAGCGTCTGAGGACGATCTTCGAACCGCACCAGGTCATTCAGCATGATACCAGCCTTGGTGAAGCCATAGCTTTTAACGTCCGACTTAGGCCATGCGGCTTCCGCGCAGCGTCGTGCGGCCTCAACGAGATCAAAGGTATCCGACGACATCGGGGTCATGCGGGTAGTTCTCGATGCAGTATACTGGGGTCGATCTGGCCGGTGCTTATTGGTGTGGAAAAACACAGTCAGCGTACCAGCGACCAAGCCGTGCTGGCGTAGCTTTTCAGCGCCACGTGATGCGTGCGCGGTGATCGCCTGGAACAGCGTGTCGAAGTCTGTCATCGGAGTGCCTGCTGACCGTGTTACAGCCATACCTTTGCGCTGTGGCTCTACGTCCTCAAAGGCGAGACACGCCTCACCCTGTAGCTCCAATACGATCCTCTCCAGCACCACAGTACCAACAGCCCGTGCCTGCCGGATTGGCAGATCACGAAGATCGGCTGCCGTGTGTACACCCAGGGCCTTCAACTTGTCGGTGGTCTTGCGACCAACGCCCCAGATGTCCCCGACTGGCACACGCGGTAGCAGCCAGCGCGCAAGGCTCTCATCCATCATATCCAAGACCCCTGCAAAAATGGGGTTCTTCTTGGCGATATCGTTCGCACATTTCGCAAGCGTCTTGGTGGGCGCGATGCCAATACGTACTGGCACCCCTACTCTCCTTAGGACCGCTGAACGCAGCGCCATGGCATGTGCAGTGCGGTCCTTGAATCCGACGAAGTCGAGGAAGCATTCATCGATGGAATAGATCTCGACGTTTGGCGTGAAGTCTTCGTAGACCTCAACCACCCGACGAGAGATATCGCCATAGAGGGTGTAGTTCGAGCTGAAGACGCGGATACCATGAGCATCAACCTTTTCGCGAATGTGATGCAGCGGAGTGCCCATCTTGATCCCCAAGGCCTTGGCCTCATCGCTGCGCGCTATGGCGCAGCCATCGTTGTTGGATAGCACGATCACCGGGACGTTCTTTAGCGTCGGATCGAATATTCGTTCAGCGCTCACATAGAAATTCGCGCTGTCACTGATCGCAACAGGCCGCTTCATGCCAAGTCGTAACGCCGGACAACACCAGCTATGACGCCCCAGATCTCACTATCCTCAGTTAGTTCGACGTCGGGGAACTGCTCCTGACTATTCGCAGGCGCGAGGTAGTATCTGTCGCCACGCTTACGGAGGATTTTTGCTGTGACAGCACCATCTACCACGGCCAGCACGGCTCTCCCGATGCGGCGCTTGCCAGCACGGTCTACAGCGATGATATCACCATCACGTATCCCAGCGTCCCAGAGGCAGTCCCCTTCTACGCGCCACCAAAATGTCGATGCAGGATGGCGCACGACCCATGCCATAGGGTCAATCTCATCTTCGAGGTCGTCCCCAGCTGGCGAAGGAAAACCTGCGCTGACTGGTGTGCTGACAATTCGAACAGATTGTGATGGTATGTGGACGGGTTCATCAACTGGGTAAACTGGCATGGGAATCCTAACTGTTCGCTATTTGTTCTCAATCTGCGATTCACCTGCCCGATGTCAAGTTTGGTTTGGGGTAATGCGGAAAGGAGACTGGCGTCAGAACGAACCGAGTTAGCAAACTCGACGATGGAGGATAGCGCCCTAACACCCTGCCGTACTTACAAAAGGTCAAGAGTGCCTCACTGCAAGCGCACCGACTGAAGCATATCGTCAGTGTCTAACTTCAAAACACTGCGCCAGAGAGGACTTTTAAACACGTGGACGGCGCGCATTTCCGAGCCTTGGTCTTGAGTCGACATCAGCAGCCCGGCCCATTCAAGCGGTCGCAACACGCAGGCCTTAAAGGCGTATATGTCCCGCCTGGCTGGTTATCTTGCTTGTGGGGGCAGAATTTAGACTAGCAGCCTTCAGGTTATGCGCCCCATCTCCCGCCAGTCTTGCCATCCTTTTTTCACTGAGTTACGCGATAACTCCTTGAACTACCGAAGTTTTCCAGCCACAATCAACCGCAGCGGACGGGTTCAAACGGACATAGAGTGGTTAGACAGGTTGACCTATTGTTAACCCTTCTGAAAACCTGAATGTCCCAAATCGGAACAACGTGTCACCTCAAAACCCAAGCCCAGAAGCGCCACCTTCGCAAGCAGGACAGCGTCGTTGCCATATGTCTGATCCGTTTGCACCATATCGGTTGTCACAGGCCTTGCACCTCATCACATAGACAACCTGATTGTGATCGTTTCCGGGAATATCCGTGCCACGAAGGACTTCCTGTCCGTTTCGATTCACATATCCGGGCGTAGTTGTCTTTCGATCTGAACGCGGAGCCCGGCCAGTGGATTGCTTAGCAGGCGGCTTTTCCTTTCGCGGCGCTTCGCAAAGCACTCCAAGAATCCATCCTTCCACCTGCGCCACTGCGGCCTCTGAGGCAGTCAGCTTCGGCTGCAATGTCTCCATCAAACTGCCGTCGACACCTGCCTGCGCAAGCCAGGCAGCAATGCTGTAAGCATCATGCTGGTCGGCGGTTCGATCCTCGGCTGGAAACGCTGAACTCCAGAGCTTGGGATAGGCTTCAAGGACCACCGACTTGCCACCCGGGATTTCCCAGCCGTCAAACGGCCAGAAGTGCACCCGGTCGCCCAGCGCTTGGCGGATAAAACGTAGCCACGGAATGCCTGCATGAGTTGATTTCGCAACTGATCCTTGTACATCGAATTGGAAAACAGATTTCGCACCCGGCGAGCGCTCTTCAGTCAAGCGACGCCAGCGCGAGCTTCCCTCCCGTGTAGCTCCATTGCCGACAGACCCATTGCGCACGAAGTCGACGTATGTGTGATCAGAATCAGTTGGCCAGTGCCGCTGAAAATCTTCGAGAAAGCCCGGCCAATCTGGTTCAAGACCGTAAACCTCGAAATAGCGCAGCGGGAACGAAAAACCGTGATCAATCCCGACAACAGTCGGAATATCTTCTGCAAGACGCTCCACCAGCCATTCAGCAATACCGCGCCGTGTCCAGTATTTCTTCGGCGATGGCGGCGGTAGCACCTCGGCCGGGGCTTCGTTCCCCATTGCAATATAGACACGCAGTCCCTTGAGGCTCGAATTTGCGGTCTCGGCACCGGAGTAATCGATGCCAATCGTCCTAGAAAAAGATGCGACGGGTTCAGTCATGGCGGAAAATAGCTGCTTTCCGTTGAGGCCCTAACGCTCATTCCCTCCACTCCTCATGGGCGAGCGGCGCCGAGTTCAGCTCATCCCTGACCAGGCGCCATTGAGGCAACTTCTGATCAAGCAGAGCCACAAACCGATCCGAATGGTTTCGCTCAAAGAAATGCGCCAACTCATGCACAATGACGTATTCCAGACACTGCGGCGGCTTTTTCACAAGTTCAAGGTTCAGCCAAATTCGCTTCGCCTCGATGTTGCAGGTGCCCCATTTGGTTTTCATGCGTTTGATCCCCCATTTTGGAAGACCAATGCCGAACGATTCCGCCCAAGATGCCAACAACGGGGCCGCGCGCGCCTTTAGCTCGTGGCGATACCAGCCTTGGAACACTCTTTCTCGCGTTGCCTGATCCCCGCCCACCTTAACATGTAAGTCTAACGTCCGGCTGTTGCGGATGTGAACACGACCGGCACGGCCACCCTCGATTATATTTAGGCGATAGCGTTGACCGAAAAAGAAATGGCTCTCGCCAGATACAAAGGATCGCTCGGTTTGCCGGGGCTGGGTATCGAACTTTGCCTGCTGGCGTTTGATCCATCCCATGCGCGTCACAACCGCGAGACGCACAGCCTCATCGTTCACGCCTACCGGAGCAGCGACCCGCACGCGCCCATTCGGAGGGTAAACGCCAAGGTGAAGGTTCTTGATCGGCTTTCGGACAATATCGACTTCAATTCCGCCAACCGTAATCTGGTGCCCATCAATATTCATGCTGATTTCGAACCAGGTCAAAGATCAGGTCGACCAAAGCAGGGTCAGCGATATTTGCCTTGATGGCGTTACGTACTTCTTTTTCCTTAAACCGGTTGCCGCGCCAGGCGTCTTTCTTGGTCGCCCTAATGGCCGCGTCGACCGCTATAGCCAATTCCTCATTTTCATCGAGGTTATCGAATAAGGCTCTTTTTGCCGGAGTGTCGACCGACGCCGGGTATGAGGTTGTCGTCTCAGGGCTCTTTGCCTGTTTGGTTAACTCAACGATCTTTGCAAGATATGCCTCGTAGTCGATCGCGTCAGTCTTCCGTTGTGCGATCAATGCATCCAAGAGGTCCGACATCTTTTCATAGTATTTCGGATTGATAGGTGTCTCGTCGATAATCACCTTGCGCACGTTGTTTTCAATGGTTTCGGCGACCGCCTCCTTGTTCTTACGTATGCCCCCGGGCAAAGCCTCCACTGCATCGACACCGCGCTCCACGATCAGCTGAACCAGCGACATGTCATCAAACTTGGAAATAGTTTCGCTTTCCTCTGCGCGAATATAGGCGTCGATCAAGTGCCGCATTGCAGGCTCGTACATCTTTAGATCGATGTAGTCGCCGCTGGCGAGCTTCACCTCGTTGCGGACCTTTTCGAAGTGATCAACATCGGCCTTTATGGCAGCCGATTCGCTGTCAGAATAGCCAGCCTCACCCATTTCATTTGCGATCTCAGCATAGGCGCGCAAAAGCGATGCAACCAGCCGATAAAGGGCAAGGCGCTTCGGCTCATTCTCCTTCAGGGCATCTTTGTCCCCGGTGTCCTTGGCGCAGAAAAACTGCAAATACGCGTGGGTATCCCGAGGGGCCTCAACGGGCTCGCACAGTGCTCGGACGGCTTCCAGCGCATCATTCAAACGGGTCTGACCCATCTTAAGGCGATCGGTGAGCAGATCCGCCACATCCTCTTTGTCGTATCCATCAAAAGCCTCGGTCGTGTAATCCTGGATCGATGTCTCTAGACTCTTGAACAGGTCCTTGTAATCGATGATGTAGCCGTACTCCTTATCGTCACCGTCCAAACGGTTGACCCGGCAAATCGCCTGGAATAACCCGTGATCCTGCATTTTCTTGTCGATGTAGAGGTACGTAGCCGACGGCGCATCGAACCCAGTCAACAGCTTGTCCACGACGATTAGCAGCTTCATCTGCGCAGGCGCGTCGATAAACTTCTTCTTGGCCTGCTTCTCGAAGGCCTCGGCCTCCATACCGCCCAACATCTTTATGTAAATGTCGTATTGCCGCAGCCGTTCGGTCAGGCCCTCACCACTTTCCTCGCCTTTGATATCGCTCGCTGTCGGCTTGTATGACGTGACGATCGCGCATTTTCCCGCCAGATCGGTCTTGTCGAACAACTCATAGAACTTGCACGCCTGATAGATACTCGACGACACCAGCATCGCATTTCCATGGCCGCTCTTCAGCCGGTCTTTCAGCTCCATGTCCATCAGAATATCAGAAACAATCTTCTCAAGACGCGACTGGCTCGACATCACCTTCTGCATGGTTCCCCAACGGGCCTTCAGCTGCGCCTTGGCCAGATCGTTCAGCCCTTGCGTCTTGATCTCGAACCACTTGTCGATCTTGTCCTGCGACGTGATGTTTTGATCGATATCGCGCGCCTCATAGCGCAGGTCGAGCACGACGCCGTCGGCGACCGCCTCGTTGAACTTATAGGTGTGGATATAGGGGCCGAACACCTCAAGGCTGGTCTGCTTGTCCTCTTTCAACAGCGGCGTGCCGGTGAAACCGATGAACATCGCATTCGGCAGGATCGCCTTCATTGCCTTGTGCAGATCGCCGCTTTGCGAGCGGTGGCATTCATCCACGAACACATACAGATCGCCCTTGGCGCGAAAATCATGCGGCAGCGCGGCGCGCATCTCCTCGATGTAGCTGCCGACATCGGCGTCGGTTTCGTCCTTGCCACCGAACTTGTGGATCAGCGAACACAAAAGCCACGGTGCCTCGGCATTCAGCTGCGCGATCAGGTCCGCGCCGCTCTTGCTGCGCTGGATGTCCTCGTTGACGCCCTTGAACACCTTCTCGATCTGCTCGTCCAATTCGGTTCGGTCGGTGATCACCAGCACCCGCGACCCCTTGACGTTTTCGCGTATCCACTTGGCCAGCCACACCATCGTCAGGCTCTTGCCCGATCCTTGGGTGTGCCAGATGATCCCGCCCTCGCGCCGCCTGATCTGGTCCTGCGCCGCGCGCACGCCGAAATACTGGTTGTGGCGGCAGGTCTTTTTCGCGCCCGCGTCATAGACCAGAAAGTTGTGGATCATCTCCAGAAACCGGTCCTTGGCGCAAAGCCGCAGCAGGGCTGTGTCCAGCAGCCCCAGACCCGGCGCGTCCCCCAGATATCGCGTATCGCGGGCATCGATCCCGTCGCGATAGGCGGGGTTTTCTTCGCGCCAGTTCAGCCAGTATTTCTCTTTGCTTTCGATCACGCCATAGCGCAGGCCCTCGGTGTCATTGCCCGCCATGATCATCTGCATGGTGGTAAAGAACCGCTGGCTAAACATCGGTTTCTGGTTGTCGAGGTTTTGGCGGATGCCTTCGGATACCGACACGGTCGAGCGTTTCAGCTCCAGCACGCCAAGTGCGATGCCGTTCACATAGATCACCACATCGGGGCGCTTGCCGAATGTCTTGCCGTCCGATGTTGCGGCCTTCACGGCCACCTCTTCGGCGATGGCGAAATGGTTGGCAGCGGGGTTCGCCCAGTCGATCAGCCAGACGGTCTGGGTCTGCTCGCCCACGTCGGCCTTTACCTTCACGCCATAGCGCAGCAGGTCATAAACATCGCGGTTGATGTCATACAGGCTGCGGGACTGGTCGGTGGCGACCTTGGTCAGATGCGCGATGGCCTTGGTGATCAGGGCGGGGGCGTAACCTTTGGCCGCAAGATGCGGGCGCAGATAATCCTCTTCGATGTTGCTGTTGCCCGCGCGGTCGATCCAGTTGCCAAGGTAGTCATAGCCAAGCTGGTCCCGAAACAGTTGGACCACCCGTACTTGCGTCTTCTTTTCAATCTGGCCGACTATACTCATACCAACCGCACCTTTCCTGTCAGCAATTCCTGCATAACCCCCTGCTTGACCGCACGGGCCTTGGCGGCCTGCGCCTCCAACGCCGCAAGGTCGGCGTCCATGTCGGAGAGAACTTCGGCGATGGCGGTTTGTTCGTTCGGATCGGTGGGTAGGTTGAATTCGAACTTCGTCAGCGCCTTCCAATCCGACCGCGGCATATGTGTGCCGTAAGAAGAGTTAGCGGCTTCGATGAAGGCATCCGTCTGAAGGGTTTGGAACAAGAAACCAGACACCAGGCGATCGCCGATCGGGATTAAGGGCCAGATTTCAGTTGAGCAAACGCCATCGCGGTTTGCCCACCAAAACTTGCGCAGGTATGGCCGCAATCGCCCAAATAGCACATCGCCTTTCTGGAATAGATATTTTACGGATCGGCGGCTGCGCGCATCGGAATGGCCGTCGATCTGACCAGTATTCTGGCCTACCTGCTCAAGCTCCACGCAGAACGCTGCTGCGTCAGCGCCAAAGGTGTTGATCTTGTGGTTGCGAATAGCTGCAACCTCCCCCAACCGCTTCACCTCCCACTCCCCCGAGAAGCCCGGCAGGCGGGTTTTGCCGGTGAGGAGGTGTTGCATGGCGGCCTGCTTGAGGTCGCGCTTCTTGGCGATCATCCCCTCCAACGCCGCAATGAACGCATCCGCATCCGCCAACGCCGCCGCAATGGCGCGTTGTTCTTTTTCGCTGGAGGGAAGCGCAAAGACAAGCGTAGAAAGCGCAGTAGCGCTGATGTGCACGACGGCGTCGCCTTGCCCTTTGCTGGCCTTTTGCCGCGCAACTGCAGGAGTATTTAGAAGGTAGCCAAGCAAGCGGGAGTCGCCACGTGTTGGCGAGAGGATGACAATATCGCCACCCGCAAATGTCTCGATGTTGTCGAGGAATGCGACACACTTCCCGATTTCCGCCTTTGTCTCTCCAGACCCTGCGAAAAGAATATCACCTACCTTCAGCTTCTTGCTGGTCTTTGCGATGTCCGGGGAGATATGGCTGCGAAATTCTCGAATGATCTCGTGATGGAAAGTGTAGATTTCGCCATACCTGACACACGGAACGCTGCCGCTGTTAGCCTGATCCTTTCGAATGCCTTGGCCCTTGGAAAAGCTTCCGATTTCGCCAAGGTGAACAACGTCCCAATCCTTCGGAAACACCCCCACGTCGGTCTGCTTGTACCCCGGCCTGATCTCGCCCTGTATCGTCACGCCGCAAACCCCATCCGTTTCAGATGCGCCGCCACCCGGGCGCTCAGCACGTCTAGATCCTCGGCCAGCTTTGGCAGCGGGGTTGCATAGCGTTCCGCCAGCACCGTGACCCGCCCCGCCAGCGCCTGAGACACGCGGTCCACCTCGGCCAGCACCTCGGCCAGCACCTGCGCCAGCCACTTATCCTCGACCAGCAGCACCTTCACCTCGGCCTCGGACAACTTGGCATATTGCGCCACAACCATGGCATCCAGTGCCGCTTGCCGCTCTGTCTTCTCCGCTTTGGCGGTGGCAGCCAGTTCCAGTCCGTCCAGATAGCACCGGATGATCCGAAGGTCGGCAAAGTCCTCGCTGTCTGGCTCGTTCTCCATCTGCTGCAACAGTTTGGTTTCTGCCGCCTCGCGGGTTTCCTTGGTCGATTTGCGATGCGCTTTCAGCAGCTTGTCACGCTCTAGGTATTTCTCAAGGGTGGCCTGATCCTCGTGCGTGTTCGTCTGCTTGATCTGGTCCTTGATCGCGCCCAACGTTAGCTTTCCCTTGGCGTTCTTCAAAGGCCCAAAGACAGGCCGATACGTCAGATCGTCGATATCAGCGACCAGCCGCTCGGCGTTTTCAATGCACTTGCGATATTGCCGCAGACTGGCTGGGTCACGCTGGTTCCAGACCGTGTCAAAAGCATCGGCCCAAGCCGCCAGCGCCTCGTTCTTTTTCTCCACACCGAAAAGCGCGTCGCCTTCGCCGCCATGTGTTTCCTGAAGCTCTGTTACGGCGGCCTCGGCCTGCTCAAGCACCTCAGTGAGACGATCAACCTCGGCCTGTTCTGCCGCAAAGAACCGCGCCACGATCAGCGCGGGCGGGATCAGTTCGGCTTTCAGGTGGCGCTTCCCAATCTTGATGTCCGGTGTTTCGGAGTATTTGCCGTCAGCGTTCCTGACCAGTTCGCGGATCACTTTGCCCGCCGCCCAGCCATCCTGCACCAGTACATAGGTGTCGTCCTGCATGACCTCAGCCCAATAGGTCATAAGGTGCTGATAGACGTCATAGCCATCGATCAGCGCCACGTGTTTAAAACGGTTCAGCAGATCCTCAGATATCTCGGCGATCAGCACTTTTGGCTTGTCGCCGACGGCGATTCCCCGCAGCCGGTCGATATGCGCCGCGCGCCAGTCATCGAACACTGCCGTCACCCGGTCGGTGAAGTTGGTGAATTCGGAATGGTCAAGGATAGCGAATTTCACGCCTGACGCGTTAACCAAGGGCGTCAGATAGCCCTCGCGGTCGCCCGGCCCAAACAGCGTATTGCGCACAGCGGGCAGGACCTGCCAGAACTCAGCCAGCGCGTCGACGTCGCCGACGGGAATGCCACCCTTCAGATGCGCCTCGATATCCTGCAGGTCTTCGGGTTCGGAGCTGTCGATGTAGCGCGGGATATTGAGGTTGAAGCCGTGCTTTTCAATCTCGGCCAGTGGCACCATGCGAGAGTATTTGTCGATCTCGACCTGCTTGGTGAAAGCGTCGACAATCTTATGCAGGTCCTGACTGCGCAGGCGGTTCTTATTGCCGTCCTTCACAAAGCCCTTGGAGGCGTCGACCATAAATATACCGGTGCGGGCCTGCGCGTTTTCCTTGTCGATAACGATGATGCAGGCGGGAATACCTGTGCCGTAGAACAGGTTAGCAGGCAGGCCGATGATGCCCTTGATATAGCCCTTGCGGATGATCTTCTCGCGGATGTCGCTTTCGGCATTGCCGCGGAACAGCACCCCGTGCGGCAGAATAACAGCACCCTTGCCGGTAGTCTTCAACGAGGCGATGATGTGCAGGAAATAAGCGTAGTCGCCGTTTTTGGCTGGCGGCACGCCATAATCGAAGCGATCGTACTGGTCATTGACCGGATCAAGCCCGGTGCCCCATGCCTTGTCCGAAAATGGCGGGTTGGCGACGACGAAATCAAACGTCTTAAGCCCGCCATTGCTATTCTTGAAATGCGGGCTGGCGAGGGTGTTGTCACGCCAGATTTCCGCTGTCGGGCAATCGTGCAGCACCATGTTCATTTTTGCCAACGCCCGGGTGGCCACGTCCTTTTCCTGACCATAGATCGTAATGCCAGCGGGCGCTTCATCCCGCGCCTTGAGCAGCAAAGAGCCAGAACCGCAGGTCGGATCATAGATCGTCTGGTCGGCTCGGCTAGACGCGCTGATGCCGATCGCCTTGGCCATGATCCGCGACACCTCTGACGGCGTGTAGAACTGGCCTTTGCTCTTGCCTGACTCTGTAGCGAAGTGACGCATCAGATATTCGTAGGCATCACCAAGGATATCGTCGCCCTCGGCGCGATTGTTGCGGAAATCAAGTTCTGGCCGATTGAAAATCGCGATCAGATTCGAGAGGCGATCGACCATTTCCTTGCCGGTACCAAGCTTTTCTTCCTCGTTGAAGTCAGCGACGTCGATGACGCCTTTGAGATCATTCGCCTCGGCCAGCCTTGAGATGATAACATTGATCTTATCGCCGATCTCCTTGTCGCCTTTCAAAGCGACCATGTCGGCAAAACTGCCGCCCTCAGGGATCTCGATCAAGCCATCTGGATCACCCGCATATTTATCGGAAACGTATTTTACGAACAGCAAAACGAGGACATAATCCTTGTATTGCGAAGCATCCATGCCGCCTCGGAGCGCATCGCAGCTTGCCCAGAGAGAACTGTAGATTTCAGATTTCTTAACTGCCACGAGACCCCCAAATTATTATTTGGCAAATTGTGCCGAATACACGGTCAATTGCGCTTTGATTGGTTTCAACCATTAAAAGTGATCGCTGCAAATGTTCTGGCTCTGCCCAATTGATTACTCAGTAACGAGAAGAAGGGTTTCCGCCAAGCCATTCAAACGACCGCACAAACATACGGCGGCGCGGATTGGCAACGCCATACCACGACCTTGGCCTATTTGCGGTCAGTTTGGCCCGTTGTGCAAGAGATCCCGAACGTTAAAGTAGCTCCAAGACCACTCTGGCCCGTTCGGTCGTGACCACCTACCAACTTCAAACGCGGCTTCAGCATCTCCCCGACTGCATCCACCCCTGCCCGCAAGGCAAATCGATCAGGTGGGCATAGCGCTGGATTGTCCCAATCTGGGTGTGCCCCAGGAGACGTCCGATCATTTCCGGCGATGCGCCGCCCGATACTAGTAGCGAGGCGAAGGTGTGGCGCAGGTCGTGTATGCGTACGTCGGGGATGTCGGCCTGCACGCGCATCCACTCCCAGAAGCACTTGAGATCGACCACTAGCTAGCCCGGCTCATCGCCGGGGACAGGAAAGGGCAGCCATTGGGCACCGCGTCCCTGCGCAAACGGATCAGTGCGACAGCCTCATGCGAGATTGGCACGCGGTGGACGCTGCGCTGCTCGGTATCGGCCGCCTGCTTGGTCCAGATTACCAGATCGAGGTTGAATTGATCGAAGGTGGCCGTGCGGGCCTCGCCACAGCGGGTGCCGGTCAGCATGAAAAGGCGGATAAACCCGGCGGCACGCTGGTCTGGATCGGCGCAGAGGGCCTCTGCGAGGCGCTGTACTTCCTCGAATGACAGGAACCGCTCAAGTTCCGTTTCGGGGCGCTTGCGGAAACTGGCGGCGGGATTGTCGGCGCGAATTTTCCACGTTACCGCCAGACTGAACATCTTGCGAAGAACCTCACCCACTCGGTTAGCTCGCACCGGTGTCGGCTTCAAGGTCTTCAGCGGAGGCGTTGGTTTGGTCCGCATTGCGAATTAAAGACCTCGCCATGGCGCTCATTTCAGATGCCGAAGCTGATCCAACTGAAGACACCTTAATCAGAGTTCAAATGGCTGCCTTTGGGTATCAATTCTCCGAAGTTCATAAGGCAGTAGGCTTGGCGCATGACCACCTATTTCATGAGGCCGAGATCGCCGGTGAAATGCGCGGCTCGAAACTCGGGACAAAAATGGCGGCCGCAACCAACTTCTGTGACGCCGACTTTCTTGCTGGTGATGAAATCACACGCAAAATCATTGAAGACGACGATGACATCGCGGGCCACGCCGCGGATGTCTACATAGGTTTCGTCAGGCTTTCCGAGGAAATAAGGCTAAAGCGCCTAGAGCTTCTATCCATGGACCCTGAGAAGCCCTCGTCTGATGAAATAAATGCCTCTACAAACTTCATGCTAAGTTTGAAGGCCAAATACCACGGAGAGCCCATGTTGAAGACGGCAGCCGGTATAGTTGACATGCTTACCGGCGCACTGGCTAGGTCCCTTTCTAAGAATAAGGACGACCTACACTAGACCGACCTTTGACGTCAAAGCTACGTCGCTCTCTCGAACGGAAAGTGGCTTACTCAAAGACTACGGGCTTGCGGTTTGGCGCAACGTTGCTAAAGAATTCCACCCAATCTGATCCAGACCGGTCTTTGGATATATCAACCGTAGCTATGCTCAATGGCAAGTCAGACCCTGTAACGCTCCATTGTCGTAGCACGCCTTCCGGCGCACTCAAATCGGCGTGGTGGGGATATAGTAGGACAAGTCGCGGTTTTTGCTGAGCAGTGGTGTAGCTGTGGCCATAGGCCAGCATCTGGTAAATATCAGATTGAGAAACACCTAATCTTTTTGGGTCTGTCCGATCGAGCTGCTTCCATTTGGTATCAAGGATAATCGGTCGGTCGCCATACTCGAAGACTAAGTCGGGTCTGAGCTGGAACAGCTGGTTCTTAAGTGCGTGATGCTTAGAATGCTGCTTTCTAACGATTTCTCGACCAACCGTCTGTTGCGCGCGTTTGGTGATGTACTGTTCGAAAAGAATGTTCATCGGAAAGAGCAGGGCCGTGCCTGCACTTCTCCCACTTGTCGTATTTTGCCAATCGCCGCTTAGCAGTAAACGCGCCAACGGTATCAAAGCTGAAAATGCTGCTGCGCTGCGGTCTAAGTGTATCCGTTCGGAAAGCGGGTTGTTCGTATGTGCGATGCTGTGAAAAGCATCCAGAATAATCTGTAGCTCTCGCCGTGTGTTGGAACTTTTGCATACCCGGAACAGACGAAGAGCCGTAGCTTTGAGCAGGCGATTGATCGGTGTGTTTTCTGACAGCTCATCGAAACGACACATCAGTAGTGTTGGAGCAACTGGCCGTCTCGAGAGTTGTCGTGCAATATCCAATGATCCACGCAAAAAGGGCAGATCCTCTTCATGAGGAATATACTGCCTTTGAAGCCCACCCTTCATGGCATGAGACAGTCGGCGGGCAAAAAGGCCAATCAATAGCTCTAACAGTGTCTTACGTTGAGTCTGTAGTTGCGCCAGTTCACCTTCTGAGACCCGAAGATCGTAAGCAACTGACAACATCCGGACCAGACTAAGACGACTTTCTGTGCCGGTTCCATCAATCTTTGGAAGTATTTCAAGTGAACGCCCTCGATGGCTTATGACGCCGCAAACTTGCCCAGCTCTCAAGCCACCAACGACGCGATTGAGGACCGCACCTTCTGGCAACTTCAGTTCGCGAGCCGCATGCTCTGCAGCTCTGAACAGACCGTTTGCCTCGTCATCACGCAGGTTGGTCTGATCAACAGGTAAGAACCCCCATTCGCTTAGGACTAATTCCTCTTGGTTTCGCTGCTGAATGATCATTGCAGCTCAACTAGTCTGCTTGGGTGTCAAACCTAAAAGCTGGTCGTACGCTTCGCGTCCATACTCACCGTTGATTAGATAGTTGTCGACATATCTAAAGCGGTCATCCTCATAGCCACCATCGATACCTGGCGGTTTCGGAATGCGCTCTCGCTTCAAGAAGGCATCTCCTCCACCAAGGATAGCACGCACGCGGCCAAGGTCCTCATGGAAGTACTCACGAAGAAGAGGAACAATTTTGTTGGCTATGATGTCGTCAAGCATCTCCAAATTTCTTACAGTCATCAAATATCCATGACCGATCAGATGATCCGCTCCTATGTACCACTCAAGGCGTTCGTTTATCGCCTCTAAGACACTGTCCAAACCAATTCCATCAACAACATGTTTGCTCAGGCGGTCCGGTTTTGGAGCTAGTTCTTCGAACCGAAAACGACGACGCAATGCTGTATCAAGCATCGCAATCGAGCGGTCAGCAGTATTCATCGTTCCAACAATATGGAGATTGCCTGGCAGCGAGAAGCTTTCTCCAGAGTATGGTAGGGTTACCGTCAGCTTATTAACTGCACCGTCGCGCTTGTCTTCTTCAAGCAAAGTGATCAGTTCACCCATTACCTTTGAGATATTCGCACGGTTGATTTCATCAATGATGAGCACGTGAGCTGGGTGAGGGGCGTCTGCTGCTGCTGGTTCGATGTAAGCCAACAGATTGTCCCAGTTAACCTTCCTATGAAGTAGCTGATAAATCGACACTTGAGAGAAGTTGCCGCCGTAGATGTCGCCCACTTCAATTCCGTTTTCGTCGTCCGCTTGCCAACGCCACTCAACGTTTCTGCGATGTGGATGCCGAGCATCAGCGTCGTACCTGTAGGGACCAGTTACGATGCCGACGGCGCGCACTCGCTTGTTTCCCTGGCTTGCGATGACGATGTCCCCGGAGCGCATATTGTTACGGAGCTGGTTTAGCATTTCGATGTTTGGGTTTTTACCCGTAGCATCCTGCTCTCCTTCTTGCTCGCGCCATCTTTCGTAAACATCGTTGAAAGTGCTGTATTGCGGGTCAGACCAGTCTATCTGTCCCCCATAACCTAGCGAAATAAGACCTTTCTCATAGGCTTCCGTCCTTATGTCGTCATCCTCGGCGTTCGAGGCTTGCCCTAGCGAAACTTTGAAGATGCGGCGTTGGGAATAGTCAGAATGATGCTCTGATTTGGCGGGCCTTTGTTTTGCGCGTTCGGCGATGCGCTTTAAAACACCGGGTCTTGCGACTAGTCGAAAACCAGCTGATTGCTGATCTTCGTGATCACCGTCTCCCCCGTCAGTTTCGGGGCGCAACCCTTCAATGAATTCCTCATAGCTGTAGCTTTGATGGAACGTAACAAAATCGATCCTGCGCTCTCGGTAGAGTTCATTGTACCTCTGCATCACATCTTCGCGTGCGACAGGGGCATGACCATCACAAATCAAGACTGCGCGTTTAGCGGTTTCGAAGGTCTTACCCGTGCCTGGCGGCCCATAGAAAATGGTGTTGAGTGAATCTGAGGGCACTCCCCCTATATTGCCGATGTCTTTTATGATCGTTTTTGGCAAAGTCACACTGTCGTCTGGAGATGGTTTCCAATGCTCGACTATCTGGCCCCAATAAAAATCTACGGGATCATCCTGATCAGCTTCTAATTTTTCACGGAGCTCTTTTAAGTCGCGGTCTATCTCAACAAGGGCGCGCTTGCGCACTTCTTTGATTGGCACGTCTTCAAACGCGGCAAGAATTGAATGTTTGTCGCGGACAGTGCTGATGCGCTCAAAGGTTTCGGGAAAGATCAGGTGCGGCAAGATGTGGCGCAGTTGGCGATTTCCGTCATCTGATACTGACGTCAACCAATCTGCAAAAGCCCAAGGGTTACTTGCAAGCTCTTGCTGGTCCTCAGCGGTCTTTACCTTGAAGTCTCTCAATGCGTTGATTGCAAAAACAATCTCTCGCCACCTCTGAGTGTTGTATGCCGTGCCAGTGTGGCCTAGCCCACCAAGTACTGCATCAGAGAGTTGTGGGTGATCTTCCGAAAGTGGTTCACCTGACCAACTCCAGATTTTCTGAATACCTTGCCGCTTTTTGGGAGGTGAAATCCGCGATGCAAACAACAGCATTACCCACAGCAGCTCTGCCATAAGTTGTTTGCATTCACTTGACCCTTCAGCCAGTTGCGCTTCAAGTTTTTCGAAGAAGTCACCTTCGCCTGCGTCGAGGTTTTGGACAAAACGCTCATCCAGTTCGTCGAACAAAGGCTTGGTCCAGAGCGAGCGGCTATCAACGAATATTGAAGCGTCTGAGAGGAGACATTGATCTCGCCACTCAGCCGCCGCTTCATAAACGGCTTCGGCACTGTCTTCGTGAGGATTAAATCGTGCCATGCTGCGCTATGCCTTCCTAAATAAGTGAAATAACTGATTGCCTAAATGACAGTGTGATCGTTTTAGGTCGATGGTCCCAAGTTCTTATCAGATCAAAGTTATGGTCATCTGAGCCTAATCGCCCACCATTACTTGGTTCGGGTTCAATATCTTAGCCAAATCACCCAATCTGACTAGGGAAAGCGTGGCGCACCTGCAACAATGTGCAGTTTTCCTAAATCAACGTATCGCACTCTAAAGATTGCGCAGGCGGATATGCTGCGGCACGCCGGTTGAAGATATAGTCACCTGCCCAACTTCGCGTGAAAGTCGAGCGGCCGCTGTGGGCACCTCATGTCGAATTGCTGTGCGCATATGGTCAATGGCCGCAATGAGCCGTTGGCACCTGCGCTGCTTGCGGCTTGAGGCGAACATCGCGTAGCTAAACACTCTGCTCGCACACCCAAACATAAACACTGTGTTCAACACAGTGTTTCACGCGCAAACCGGCCCGCGAACACGTCAAAAAGTGTGCGTTTGGTGTGTTTTTGAAATACACACGCTTAGCTTGCATTTTTAACATAAAAACTGAGATTATAACTTAGAAATGGTGCCCGGGGGCGGAATCGAACCACCGACACGAGGATTTTCAATCCACTGCTCTACCCCTGAGCTACCCGGGCACCGGAGACCACCGTAGTGGTCGGGTGTGCGGGTTCTAGGAGTTTGCGGCGGGGGTGTCCAGAGGGTTTTGCCATGTTTGGCAAAGGTTTTTTCGGAAAATTCTAATGCGGCTTGTCGGGGGCGTTCAAAGCGGCCTCGGTGGCTTCGATTGCGGCCTCGATATCCTCGGGGTCGCGGCTGGGGGTCGCGTAGCTGCCGTTCAGCCACTTGGCCAGATCCACGTCAGCGCAGCGCCCGGAACAGAAGGGGCGATACTTGGGAGAGGTTTCACGGTCGCAGATCGGGCAGGTCACTTTAGCACCTCGGCCAAAGGCATACGGGCGCGTTTGCGTTGCAGTTCGTAGTGGCCCAGCGGGGTCCAGCCGACCAGCGTCGTTTCCACGTCATCGGCGCGGAAGGCCTGGCGCAACGCGGTCTCGAACGGGCGGCGATCTTTTTTGGGCATGGGCGCAAGGTCAAGCGTGATCTGCCCGCCCAATCCGCGCAGACGCAGGGCACGGGGCAAGGCGCGGGCACAGGCCATATTCGCTTTGATCCCGGCAGCAAGGGACACGTCCGCACCGGTGTTCACATCAACGGCCACCAACGCACGGGTAGGTTCCACAAACATAAAGGCACCACCGTCAAGCGCGACGCGCGCCTGCGAGAGGCTGTCGACAGTGTCCAACACGCCATGGGTTTCAAAACCACCGGGGTCGGTCACGACGTCGGCGGGCGCGACCCAGTCGCGCCAGGCCAGAATATGCGGACCATCGCCCTCGGACAGGACCTCCATGTCGGTGGATGGGTCGTCCAATACCTTGTCCGCCAGCGCCAGCATCGCGTCGATATCATCGGCGATGTCATCGGCATCCGCGCCAGCGCAAGAGGACCGGAGAATCAGGCCATGTGCGGCCCCGTCGGACGCTTCGTGCGCGATTTCGAGCAGCCGGTCCCGTTCTTCCTCGTCGCGGATACTGCGCGAGATATTGGTGCCGGGTGCGCCCGGCGTCACGATGGCATAGCGGCTTTTGAACAGCAGCTTCTGGGTGACGGGAACGGCCTTGCCGGGTTCAGCATAGCCGGATACCTGCACAAGAATGGGTTGCCCCGGTGCGAGCCCCTTGATCTGGCGCAGAAACGCAGGGCCGTCGGGCGTTTTCAAAAACATCCCCCCCTGCCCCTTGACCGGACGATCCGCGATGGCGCGGTAGATCGTGCCGGGGCGCGGGCCGTCGCTGTCGATCAGAAGGTCATCCAGCTTGCCGTCCACGATCAGCGCGGCGGCTTCGATGTCGCCAAAATGGTCCAGAACGATCGTACGGCCCTTCATGAGGTCTCTCCTGCGAAAACATATCCTGCAGCACGCAGCAGGTTTGCGGTTTCGGCCAGTGGCAGGCCGACAATGCCGGTGAATGATCCGCTGATCCACGGGATAAGGGCTCCTGCCGGGCCCTGAATACCATAGCCGCCGGCTTTGCCGTGCCAGTCACCGGTTGCCAGATAGGCCGTGATCTCGGCGTCCGACAGTCGTTTCATGCGGACGGTGCTGACCACATCGCGCTGCCACAGCTTGTCTCCGCGCTTGACCGCGACGGCCGTTATAACCTTGTGGCGACGCCCCGACATGAGGCGCAGGAAACGGATCGTCTCTGCTTCATCCGCAGGCTTGCCCAGGATTCGCCGCCCCACTGCGACGGTGGTATCGGCACACAGCACGATATCATCGGCCCCCGCCTGCACCGCGGCGGCTTTTTCACGGGCCATACGCGCACAATAGGGGCGCGGCAGTTCGGCGGCATGGGGGGTTTCGTCGATATCGGGCGCGCGAATATCGTCAGGCACAACGCCGATTTGCGCCAGCAATTCCTTGCGGCGCGGACTTCCTGATCCGAGGATAAAACTCATATGCGATCCTAGATCGCTGCCCGAAAACCACTAGGTGATTCTCGGAAAAGCGTATTATTTAAAGCGGTAATTGATCCGGCCTTTGCTCAGATCATAGGGGGTCATTTCCACCTGTACCTTATCGCCAGCCAGAACACGGATGCGGTTCTTGCGCATCTTTCCTGCCGTATGTGCGATGATCTCATGGCCGTTTTCAAGCTCGACCCGGAACGTCGCGTTCGGCAGAAGTTCTTTCACGATACCGGGGAATTCGAGCGTGTCTTCCTTGGCCATGGTCTCTCCTTGAACACTTTGCCCTGCAATTTCAGGACGCAGGCTTAAATGGGCGCAATTTTCCCTTTTTTCAAGGGGTATTCACATCAAAGGCACGTTTATGGCCGTTGCGTCACGCCCGAACTGATCCTCCCAGTGGTTTCGGTTCAAAACCACCCCGTCTGCACGCACGCGGCTGATCTGGGCGATGTCGACCTCGGCGAAGGTCCAGCCGGGCACGTTGATCTCTGCGGCGGCAAGGACTCCGGTGGATGGAAAGCCCACATCCGGCGGGCAGAAGATGCCGCCCGCCCCGTAGGATGTGCCAAGCGCCTCTGACCAATCCGCAGGGCCGATGCAGGATGACATGGCCGTAACGCATTGATTTTCCAGTGCCCGCGCCATGGATCCGATGCGGACACGCCAGTAGCCTGCCAGCGCCTCCGTCACGCTCGGCACGGCGATGATGTCACAATCGGCAAGGGCACGGCCCAGCAGGGGAAACTCGCTATCGTAGCAGATGAGGATGCTGATCTTGCCCAATGTGGTCTCGAAGATGCGCAGAGGCTCCCCGCCGACCACGCCCCAGACCTCGCGTTCGAATCGGGTCATGATTTGCTTGTCCTGCACCCCGATTTGACCTGAAGGGGTGATCAGACGTGCGCGGTTCACCGGACGGGCAGCGGCAGGCGTCACCGCGGGCCCCGATGCCGCAACGATATGCACGCCATATTCCGCCGCCAGTTTCTGATGCGCCGCATCCGCATCCGCCAACCGGTCCGAGACAGCAAACAGCGACGCCTCAAGATTGCCCGCCACGTCAAGGCCAGCGAGCGTCGCAAGCTCCATCGCCCCGTATTCGGGAAAAACCAACAGCTCCGCCCCGCTGGCGGCCGCCGTTGCGACCCAGCCTGCAAGCTTGTCTTCATATTGCGCCCAGCTGGTCAGGACATCCAGCGGGTATGCGGCGGTTGCGATTTTCATGAGGCCTCCGGTGCGTGATTTCCCTTATGGTGCGCCGCGCGCGGCCAAGCTTCAAGTACCGCCGCACCACCCCAGGGCTCATTTCAGTTTTGTGAAACTATGGGCGCATGATACGCGACAAGCTTGCCAATTTATCGGGCATGCTTCACAAAATTGGAAAGAACGAAGGGGGCGAGCACCATGATCAAAAAGGGCATCACCCTGCGCGGTATAGAGGTGTTCGAGGCTTTGGCCAGCCGTGGATCGGTCGCACAGGCCGCCGCGCTGACAGGGCTAAGCCAACCCGCCGTGAGCCAGCAGATCAGCAACCTCGAAGCCGCCATGGGCACCGCCCTGATCGACCACAGCACGCGCCCCATGCGCCTGACCGCGGCGGGCGAAAGCTTTCTGCGTCACAGCGGCGCGGCGCTGACCCATATCCGGCTCGCGCAATCCGAGCTGACGGTCATGGATCTTGCCAACCTCAGCGACCTGAGCCTTGGCGTGATCGACGACTTTGACAACGATGTCACCCCGCGTCTGGCGACCCTACTGGCCGACAGTATGGCGGGCTGTCGCTTTCGCATGGTAACCGACGGCAGCAAGGGGCTGATCCAGTCGGTGCAGGACAAATCGCTTCATATCGCCATTGCGGCCACCAGTGGGGATGCAAAAAGCGGGCTGATCGAGATTCCGCTGGCGCGCGATCCCTTTGTTATCGTCACCCCGGCAAGCTTTGACGGCGACAGCGCCGCGCTGATGACGGGGCGATCCGCCCTGCCCTTTGTTAAATACGCGGCGGACCAGTTGATCGCCGACCAGATCAACAACCATCTGACGCGCAGCAATATCACCCTGCCCTCGCAATTCGAGATCGGCAGCCATCTCGCCCTGATGGCGATGGTGGCACGGGGCATCGGCTGGGCCATCACGACACCCTTCGGCTATTGCCGCGCAGAGCGGTTTCACCAGCAGCTTGCGGTTCACCCGCTCCCCACGCCCGGATTAACGCGACAGATCTCGCTGTTTGCGGGGTCAGACTGGACGGGGCCGGTGCCCCAGAATATTGCCGACACGATGCGGCAACTGCTTCGGTCCCACATGATCGCGCCGACGGTGGCGCAGTTGCCGTGGCTTTCTTCCAGTTTCGAGGCGCTAGAGGGCTGACCGCTTGCGCAAAAGCTGCGTGGCTGGTTCACTTGTCGCGTATAACAAAGGGGTTGACATGAGCAAAATCGTCATTCTGACCGGCGCGGGCATTTCTGCGGAAAGCGGCATTGATACCTTCCGTGCCGAAGACGGGCTTTGGGCGCAGCACCGGGTCGAGGACGTCGCCACTCCCGAAGGCTTTGCCCGCGATCCGCAACTGGTTGTCGATTTCTATAACGGTCGCCGCAAACAGGCGGCGGAGGTATTACCGAACGCGGCGCATCAAGCGCTGGCCAGACTGCAGGCGAATTATGCCGGACAGGTGGTGATTGTGACGCAGAATGTCGATGATCTGCACGAACAGGGCGGCGCGCGGGTGATCCATATGCACGGCGCGCTGAATTCAGCGCTCTGCGCTGCCTGCGACCACCGTTGGCCCGCGCCTATGGTCATGGCCGTCGGTGATCCCTGCCCCGCCTGCAATGCCGCAGCCGCGCGGCCCGACATCGTGTGGTTCGGCGAAATGCCCTATGACATGGACGAGATTTTTGACCATCTGGCCGAGGCCGATATCTTTGCAGCCATCGGCACCTCTGGCAACGTCTACCCCGCCGCCGGTTTCGTGGCAGAGGCGCGGCGCAATGGGGCCCATACGGTAGAGCTGAACCTCGAACGTTCTGCCGTGGGGAACCAGTTCGCCGAGCACCGCACCGGTCCGGCGACACGTGTGGTCACAGATTGGGTGGAGGAACTCTTGAGCAGCCCACCCCAGCAGCGGCCCGCGTTTTAACACAGATCGGGCCGCTACCATTCATGGGTGTGAAAAGGCTCAGTCTTTCGGCATCTCGTGACCGGTGTGATCCATATCACCGCGGTCGTGCTTCATCTTGCCATGGTTCGGCTTGCGGTCCTGATCGACCATCACCTCGATCTCGACCGCACCGGCCTTTTCGAACTCAAGTGTGACGGGCACCATCGCGCCCTGCTCCAGCGGGCCTTTCAGGCCCATGAACATCAGGTGGTCGCCGCCGCGTTTGAAGGCGTGCATGTCATCCGCCGCAATGGCCACGCCGCCTTCGATCTCGCCCATCCGCATGACGCCATTGTCGTCAGAGGTGTGGGAATGCAGTTCGACCTTGTCGGCCACGTCGGAGGACGCCCCGATCAAACGGTCATCCGCGCCAGAGTGGTTCATCACCACCATAAACGCCGCACCGGAGGTGGATTTCGCGGTCGAGCTGCGGATGTAGGCGTCATCCACCATGATGCCTTCGGCAGCGAGAGGGGCGGAAAAGAGAAACAATGCGCAGACAGCGCGGGTCAGCAAAGCAGGTGTCATTGGTATATCCTGTCGTCATATTCAAAATGTCTGTGAAGGGTGTGGGTCAGACAGCGACAGGCGGGGCCCTTGGGTCGTGGCGCGTTTTACGTCGCGGCACATCGGCAGTCAGGACATGCACCGCCGGCGCGACAAAGGTCACGATCCGCATCGGTGCGGCCGCCAGAACCACCGTGCCTGCCATTGCAACGTTAAGCGCCGAATCGGGGCAGATATGCGGGGCCGAGGTCGGCTTGCCCTGCGCATCCACATAAATCGCTACAGGGCCCGCACCGGTGCACAGCACCATCTGCCCCGTCGCCGCAGAAGCCCCGCGCGCGACAGCCATGCTTTGCCCCGTGAGGGCCAGCATCAACGCCAGAACCAAAGCTGAAAGGGAACGCAGGGTCATGGGCCGCACCCTAGACGAAGCGCTTGAAAAAGCACCAGCCCAAAACGACGCAGCCCCGGCCGAGGGCCAGGGCTACAACATCGTAACGATTGGAAAGTCTTACGACAGCGCTTCTGCTGTGGCGCTGGACTTTGCAATTGCTTTCTTAACTTTCAACGCGTTGACGGACAGTTCAGTGTCCTTTGCCTTCGCCATGAACTTGTCCAAGCCACCGCGGTGGTCAACAGTGCGCAAAGCAGCTGCCGAGATGCGGAACTTGAAACCGCGGCCCAGTGCTTCGGACTGCAGGGTGACATCGTTCAGGTTTGGCAAGAACCGACGACGTGTACGGTTCTTGGCGTGGCTTACGTTGTTGCCCGTCATCGGGCCTTTTCCGGTCAATTCGCAAACGCGCGACATGGGTCTATCCTTTTGCTGCGGGGCATTTCCGGCGATCCGGTGCAATACCCATATGGGCCGCGCTACGGCAAACCCTGAAATTGGTTTGCTGGCTTTAGGCGGAATCGCGAGCGGGGTCAACCCAAGCCTGCGCGGCAACACACGCTTTTCCTTTTGCATCCCCCGAAAAGATTTGTCATCTGTCGCATATGAATATTCATTCCCGCGCCCTTCTTGTCCATCTGTTCACTGCGACGGGTGCGATTTTCGCCATGCTGGCCATGCTTGCTGCCGCCGACGAACGCTGGGATATGATGTTTCTCTGGCTGGTTGTCGCCTTCTTTGTCGACGGGATCGACGGGCCGCTGGCGCGTAAATACGATGTAAAGACCAACGCGCCCGAATTCGACGGCGTGCTGCTTGATCTGATCATCGATTATCTCACCTATGTGTTTATTCCGGCCTTTGCGCTATTCCATTCCGGCCTCATGGACGGGTGGAGCGGTTGGGTCATGATCATCATCGTCACCTTCGCCAGCGCCATGTATTTCTGCGACACACGCATGAAAACCAAGGATAACTCCTTCTGGGGCTTCCCCGGATGCTGGAACATGCTGGTGCTGGTGCTCTTTGCCCTGTCGCCGCCATGGTGGGTGTCGCTGGTGCTTGTCACGGTCTTGGCCGTTACCATGTTCGCCCCGCTGAAATTCGTGCACCCCGTCCGGACAAAGCGTTGGCGCATGGTCACCCTGCCCATGGCATTGGGCTGGACGTTCTTTGCCGGTTGGGCCGCGTGGGTCGATTTTCACCCGCAAAGCTGGGCGCATTGGGGCCTGATCATCACCAGCGTCTATCTGATGTTTGCCGGTGTCGCGCAGCAGTATCTTTACGACCGCGAGGCCTGATAGAGGCGCGCGGGGCCAAAGCAGCGGCACGAAACCTCTAAACTAGATCAGCAACCCTGCCGCCCCTTCGTGGCGTAGCAGGGCGACCTTGGTCTCTACCCCGCCAGCACCCGAGTATCCGGTCAACCCCTTAGCCCCCATCACACGGTGGCACGGCACAATGACCGGGACAGGATTCTGCCCGCAGGCCTGCCCCACCACTTGCGCCGGGATCGCCAGTTTGGTCGCGATGTCACCGTAAGTCACTGTATCGCCAAAGGGGATCGCCGACATCTCGGCGCAGACCGCTTGCAACGTGGCACTTCCGCCAATGCGCAGTGGCAAAGTGAACTGTCTCAGCCGCCCCGCATCATAGGCACGCAGCTGCGCCTCGGCCTCATCCAGCAGCGCGCTTTTGTCTTGGTGTAGGGTATCCTGCCCCCAATGCAGATGGGTAATCGCGCCCGCATCCTCGGTCACGACCAAGGTGCCAAAGCGCGTGGGGATGCTGCGCCGCTTCACCCGAGTTTCCGGATCAAGCGGCGCGGCGTCATCTTAGGACACAGCCTCGTCACACCGGGCACAAACGCCCGCGTGATCGTGGGTGCCGACATCCGGCAGTACCTTCCAGCAACGTGCGCATTTTTCGCCCGAAGCTTTCTCGAACACCACGGCAACGCCGTCGGTCTCTGGCATACGGAACGCCTCTGCCGGGGCGTCATCGCCGGTGATGGCAATCTGCGAGGTGATGCAAACGTCTTCGAACGCAACGCTTTCAAGCGCCGCCCGCTGAGCGTCATCGGCAACAAACACCATTGGCGCGGCCTCAAGCGAGGCCCCGATGACCTTCTCGACCCGCTGCACTTCCAAAGCCGAGGTCACAACCCGCCGCGCGGCACGCACCTTGGCCCATTTCGCCGCCAGATCGGCATCCAGCCACGCCTTGGGCGTTTCAGGGATATCCGTCAGGTGAACCGAGCTTTCGTCGCCGGGGAACCGTTCAAGCCAGACTTCTTCCATGGTGAACACCAGCACAGGGGCCAGCCATGTCGTCAGACGGTGGAACAGGATGTCCAGCACGGTGCGCGCAGCACGGCGGCGCAACGTATCGCCGTCGCAATACAGCGCATCCTTACGCACGTCGAAATAGAACGCGGACAGATCAACGGTGGCAAAGGTGAACACCGCCTGGAACACGCCTTGGAAGTCGTAGCGCGCATAGCCTTCGCGCACGATCTGATCCAGCTCTGCCACACGGTGCAGCACCCAGCGTTCAAGCTCTGGCATCTCCGCGGGTTCGGTCCGGTCGGTATCGGTAAAGTCCGACAGCGCGCCCAGCATATAACGCATGGTGTTGCGCAGACGGCGGTAGCTGTCGGCGGTGCCTTTCAGGATTTCCGGCCCGATCCGCTGATCCGCGGTATAATCGGTCTGCGCCACCCACAGACGCAGGATATCCGCGCCGTATTGCTGCACGACCTTTTCAGGAACGATGGTGTTGCCGATGGATTTGGACATCTTCATGCCCTTCTCATCCAGCGTGAACCCATGCGTCACCACGTTACGATAAGGCGCGCGGCCTGTGGTGCCCACGGATTGCAGCAGCGACGAATGGAACCAGCCGCGGTGCTGGTCCGTGCCTTCCATATAGACATCCGCGATACCGTCTTCCGAGCCATCCTCGCGGTCGCGCAGAACGAAGGCGTGGGTTGAACCGGAATCGAACCACACGTCCAGAATGTCGAATACTTGGGTATAGTCGTCGGGGTTCACGATGCCGCCAAGGAACCGCTCTTTTGCGCCATCTTCGTACCAGACATCCGCACCGTCAGCCTCGAACGCCTCGACGATGCGTTGGTTGACCTCGGGGTTACGCAGCAAGAAGTCTTCATCCGTTGGCAGCGCGCCATTCTTGGTAAAGCAGGTCAGCGGCACACCCCAGGCCCGTTGACGTGACAGCACCCAGTCGGGGCGTGCCTCCATCATCGAGTGCAGACGGTTGCGGCCCTTTTTGGGCACCCAGTTGACGTTGTCGATCTCGGTCAGGGCGCGTTCACGGATGGTCTTGCCGAATCTGTCCTGCCCGTCGCCAACGGGCCGGTCGATCGCGGCGAACCACTGCGGCGTGTTGCGGTAGATGACCGGAGCCTTGGAGCGCCAGGAATGCGGATAGCTGTGCTTGATCTTGCCGCGCGCCAGCAGCCCGCCGACCTCGACCAGCTTGTTGATAACGGCCGTGTTGGCGTCGCCTTCCTTGCCGTTGGGTTTGAGGATCTTCTTGCCGCCAAAGAACGGCAGATCGGCGCGGAAAGACCCGTCTTCGACCACGTTATAGGTGATCACCTGATCCAGCATCCCCAGACCGCGGTAGAGTTCATATTCCTCAAGACCATGCGACGGCGCACAATGGACAAAGCCCGTGCCTTCGGTGTCCGTCACGAAATCGGCGGCGCGGAAATCGCGCAGATCGTCCCATTCGCCATTGCTGCCTTCGGCCCCTGCCAGCGGGTGCTGCAGCTTGATCTTTGCCAGTTCGTCCTGCGTCACATCCCGCAAACGGCGCACCATGGTGTCATCCAGACGCGCACGCCCGAACACATCCATCGCCATGCTGTCCGACAGCAGATAGCGATCACCGATAGTGACCCAGGATTCCTCGGGGCGGCCGGTGACTTCGTACAGACCGTAAGAGATATCTTCGCCGTAGACGACGGCCTTGTTGGACGGCATGGTCCAGGGCGTCGTGGTCCAGATCACGACGTGCGCGCCGTCAAGGCTGGCGTCATCCGTGCCAACAACCTTGAACTTCACCCAGATCGTAAAGCTTTCCTTGTCGTGGTATTCGACCTCGGCCTCGGCCAGCGCGGTCTTTTCAACCGGCGACCACATCACGGGTTTGGAGCCTTGATAGAGCGTGCCGTTCATCAGGAACTTCATGAATTCTTCGGCGATCACACGTTCCGCGTGGAAATCCATCGTCAGATAGGGATCAGCCCAGTTGCCGGTGATGCCCAGACGTTTGAATTCGTCGCGCTGCACATCAACCCAGCCGGCGGCGAACTTGCGGCATTCAGCGCGGAAATCGTTGATCGGCACATCGTCCTTGTCGCGGCCCTTCTGGCGGTACTGTTCCTCGATCTTCCATTCGATGGGCAGACCGTGGCAATCCCAGCCGGGGATATAGCGCGCGTCAAAGCCCATCATCTGGTGCGACCGCACGATCATATCCTTGATCGTCTTGTTCAGCGCGTGGCCGATATGCAGGTTGCCATTCGCATAGGGCGGGCCGTCGTGCAGCGTAAAGGGCTTGCGCCCCTGTTTTTCGCGCAGGCGGTCATAGACGCCGATCTTTTCCCACCGCTCCAGCCATTCGGGTTCGCGTTTGGGCAGGCCCGCGCGCATCGGGAAATCGGTTTTCGGCAGGTTCAGCGTGGATTTATAGTCAAGCGTTTCGGGGGTGTCGGCGCACATGGCGGGCGTCCTTTGGCAACGGTATTTCGGAATGGTGAATGTTCGGATGCGGCGCGAAAAACTCAAGCACCTCTGCCCGGCGTCTCGTCAATCAGAGCGCCGGGAAAATAATTCGAATAATGATCGCGGAGTTCCGGGTCATATGCAGCCTTATAGGCCGCAGCAGATCGACCGACAAGCCCCCTCGCCCCGGCATCTAGCTGCCCTTGGAAAACAGCCCCGACAGCGCGCGTTTGATGATGCTGCGCACCTTGGGGCGGCGCGCTTCCGAGAACGGCATGGGGCGACAAACCTCCATCGCGGCGACGCCAACGCGGGCGGTCAACGCACCGTTCACCAGCCCTTCGCCAAAGCGGCGCGACAGTTTTGCCAGCATCGTTCCGCCAAGGATCGGCTCCAGCATGTCGTCGCCCACAGCCACGGCCCCTGTCGCCACCAGATGCGACAGCACCACCCGCGTCAGACGCCACGACCCAAAGAAGCCCGAGCGCCCGCCGTAGATCTCGGCCACGCGGCGGATCATGCGCAGGTTGCTGGTCATCGCCGCGACCACATCGGCCAGCGCCAAGGGCACCAGCGCCGTCACCGTCGCGACCTGACGTGCAGCCGCCTCGACCTCGCGGCTGGCGGCGATGTCGAGAGGGCCCAACAGCTCTGCCTCGGTCAGGGCCAGCAAGGTCTGCGCATCCAACTGATCGCCGCGCAGCTCTGCCAGACGGTCGCGGCCCCAACGGGTATCCTCGCGGCCCTGATACAGACCGACCAGCCGGTCGGTCACAGCCCGCGCCGCCGTCAGATCATTCTGCGCCAGCGCCTCGCCCACGTCGTGATGCAAACCTTCAAGCCGCGCCAAACGGCTAAAGGCCGCCAATTCACGCAGACAGAGCAGTACCAGAACCAGCAGCACCGCACCAATAAGCACGGTCATCGCCAGCCCCAACAGCGGATAGCTCGCCAGCAGCCCCATGATAAAGTTCCACGCGGCAATGGACACCAGCGCGCCGATGAGCGTGGTCAGCAGCCACCAGAACAGACGCACCAGCTTAGACGGCTTGCGCGCGGCCAGCCGTGCCGCGATCTGCATCGCCTGCCCTTGCGGCGCGGGCGCACCCACATCGGGCACCGGCGGCGCATCCGATACCGAAGGCCGCGCGGTTGTGTCTTCTTCAAGGTCAAATAGCACCGGACCCTTGGCCATCACGCCGCCCCTTTCATCCACTCAAACCGTACATCGGGCAGCCCGAAATCATTGCCTGCCCCGTCGCTGCGCGCCACCTCTATAAAGCCCGCGGCACGGTAGAACCGCGACGCACGCAGGTTCGCCTCGAAACTCCACAGCGCGAGCCGATCGCTTTGTGCCTTGGCCCCGTTCAGCAAACGCTGCGCGATTCCTTTGCCTTGGGCCTTGGGGTGCAGATACAGCCCGTGAATCTCGGCCGCACGCCGTGCCAGAAAGCCCACAACATGCCCGTCGGTCCGCGCCACCTGCACCCAGCCCACGTCGATCATATCGCCCAGAGTGCCGATCTCTTCTGCGCGGCTGTGGGCCTGAGGCAGCCAATCGTGATCTGCATTGGCGCAGGCCATCACCTCTGACAGGCGACCGGCATCCAGCACCCGCGCGGGTGCGATGGTCACATCATCACCGGTCACAGACGATCCCCGATCAAGAACTCCGCCGCGCGGTCCAGACGGATATGCGGCGGCCCGTCACCGGGGCGCAGGTTCAGCCGAGCAGGCGCAAAACGCATGATCTGATAATCCTGATCCAGCCATTTTTCCGCCCCCGCCCGCGCCGGACTTAGAAGATGTGCCGGGTCTTTGGGTAGTTCACCGGGATAGAACGCGGCCTCTTTGCCGGTATCCAGCAGGCTGCCGCGCACGACCTCTAGGGTTTCGCCGTTGTGCGTCATTGTGGCTTCGGTGGTAGCACGCAAAGACGCCAGCGACATGGCCGATGTCTGAGCCCCCGCAAAGCGCGCGCGGTCGCGGGCATCCCGTGTCAGCGCCTCCATGATCGCGGTGAGGCTGGCGTGCTGACTGTGGTGCAAATGGTCTGCCTTGGTCGCGGCAAAGAGGATTTTCTCGACCCGTTTGCCGCGCAAAAGCTGCGTCAGAAATCCGTTGCGTCCGGGTTTGAAGCTGCCAAGGATATCGCTCATGGCAGCGCGCAGATCCTCGACCGCACGGGGGCCCTGATTGATCGCGCCAAGCGCATCCACCAGCACGACCTGCCGGTCGATCCGCGCAAAGTGATCGCGAAAGAACGGTTTGACCACCTGCCGCTTATACGCCTCGAACCGCCGCGCCATCTCGCGTAGCAGTGACCCGCGCGGCCCCTCGCCGCCCGGCAGGGGCGCAAAGGTCAGCACCGGCGATCCGGCCAGATCACCGGGCAGCAGGAACCGCCCCGGCGTGCAGTCGGAATAGCCATTCGCCCGTGCCGTTTGCAGATACTCGGCAAAGCTGGCGGCCAGCGCTTGGGCCACGGGTTCGTCCAACGCCGCCTCGGGGTCGATCCCCTCCACCAGCACGCGGTAGCCCGCGGCCTCTTCGCGGTTGGCGATCCGCGCCAGCACCTGCGCCGACCACGTGGCATAATCCACATCCATCAGCGCCAGATCCAGCAGCCATTCGCCGGGGTAATCCACGATATCAAGATGCACCGTGCGCGGCCCCTGAAACCCCGCAAGCAAGCCATTTGGCCGCACCCGCAAGGACAGGCGCAGTTCCGATATGGCGCGGGTGCTGTCAGGCCAATGCGGCGTGGGCCCCGTCAGCGCAGCAAGGTGGTTTTCATATTCGAACCGCGGCACGGTATCGTCGGGCTGCGGCTGCAAGAACGCCGCCTCGATCCGCCCTTCGGAAGCCGCAAGCAGCCCCGGCATCCGCCCGCGATCCAGCAGGTTCGCCACAAGCGAGGTGATAAACACGGTCTTGCCGGAGCGCGCCAAACCGGTCACGCCCAGACGGATCACAGGCTCGAAGAACGTCTCGGACACCCCGTCCTGCACATTTTCCACCTGCCGCCAAATGCCATCGGCAATTCTTGAGAGTACCAAAGCCCGTGCCCGCCTTCACCTGTCGTTGCGCTCTAACATAGGCACGCGGGTCAGGGATTGCCAGATGGCCACCCTCAGGGTAAACGCCCGCCATGCAACGCTATGCCCTGAAAATCGAATACCACGGCGCACCTTTTGTCGGCTGGCAACGCCAGATCGACCTTGCGTCGGTCCAAGGCGCGATAGAGGACGCTTTGGCCAAGATCGAACCGCGCGCCCATAACATCGCCGCCGCAGGGCGCACCGACGCCGGTGTCCACGCGCTGGCGCAGGTCGCCCATTGCGATATGGAACGTGACTGGACCCCGTTCCGCCTGTCCGAGGCGATCAACTATCATCTGAAACCACTGCCCATTGCGATTGTCGATTGCGTCGCGGTGGATGATGATTTTCACGCCCGCTTTTCCGCGCTCGAACGCCGGTATCTGTTTCGTGTGCTGGTACGTCGCCCTCCGGCGACACATCAGGCGGGGCTGGTCTGGCAGGTCAAGAAGCCGCTGGACATCGACCGCATGCGCGAGGCCGCGACCCATCTGATCGGCGAGCATGATTTCACCACCTTCCGCTCGACCATCTGTCAGGCGCAAACGCCGGTCAAAACGCTGGACCGTGTGGATATGACAGAGCATCCCGTCGGCGGCGGTGTCGAGGTGCAATTCGACGTGCGCGCGCGGTCGTTTCTGCACAATCAGGTGCGCAGCATCGTGGGCACGCTTGAACGCGTCGGGGCCGGATCATTTGCGCCCGACGATGTGAAACAGATGCTCGCTGCGCGGGACCGTCAAGCCTGCGGCCCCGTCGCCCCGCCGCAGGGTCTGTATCTGTCGCATGTCACCTACGAGACAGACCCTTTCGCGCAATCGCCCCTGCGCCGCGGTTAAACCAGCGCCCTAGTCGCGCCGGATCGCGTTCCACGTCCCGTGGTGCGCCCCCGCGATATCGCCGCGTTCAAACCCATGCGCGCCGAAAAAGTCGCGCTGCGCCTGGATCAAATTCGCGGACCCGCGTGCGGTTCGGATGCTGTCATACCACGCCAGTGACGCGCTTAGCGCGGGCATGGGCACGCCCAGGCTCACCCCGGCAGCGACGGTCTTGCGCAGGCCAGCAAGGTGATCGCCCAGCATATCGCGGATGGCGGGGGCGAGGATCAAGGCCCCCTCGGGCAATCCTGCGTGGAACGCATCGGCCAGATCGTCCAGCAAGGCTGACCGGATGATACAGCCCGCACGCCAGATCTTTGCAATGCGGGCCATATCCAGCTGCCAGCCAAATTCGTCAGAGGCGGCGGACAAAACGCGGAACCCCTGCGCGTGACCCAGAATGCGCGCGGCCAGCAGGGCCGATTTCATCTCGTCCTCGGTGGGCAGCGTGCCGCCGGTCACCGCATCCGGCAAGAGCGGCGCCGCCGCGACCCGCAAGGCTTTCTCGCTGGACCAGCCACGGGCGCCGACGGCGGCCTCGATCGTGCTGGCCGACTGGCCAAGCTTCAGCGCCTCGATCAGGGTCCAGCGGCCCGTGCCTTTCTGACCCGCCTTATCAAGGATCAAATCCACCATTGGCGTCCCGCTCTCGGCATCCACGGTTTGCAGCGCGGCGGCGGACACCTCGATCAGGTAAGAGCTGAGCGGCCCTTTCTGCCAGCTTTCAAACAGCGCCCCGATCTGCGGTGCCGTTTGCCCACCGGCGTCGCGCAACAGCCCGTAGACTTCAGCGATCATCTGCATGTCGGCATATTCGATCCCGTTGTGCACGGTCTTGACGAAATGCCCCGCCCCGTCCGGCCCCAGATGATCGACGCAAGGTGCGCCCTGAAACTTGGCCGCAATCGCGCTGAGCATGGGGCGCAGCTGGGTCCAGCTGTGATCGGTACCACCCACCATCATCGACGGGCCGTGGCGCGCGCCCTCTTCGCCGCCCGACACGCCCATGCCGACGAAATGCCGCCCCGTACCGTCAAAGGCGGCGGCGCGGCGGCGGGTGTCGTGGAAATCGGCGTTGCCGCCATCAATGATGGTGTCGCCCTCATCCAGCAGCGGCATCACCGCGTCGATCATCGCATCCATCGGTGCACCCGACGGGATCATGAACAAGATGCTGCGGGGTTGCGCGATACTGTCGACAAAATCCTCAAGCGTCGCGTGGCCCGAGAGCTGACCCGCCAGCGGTCCGGCCTCTTCCAGAAAGGGCGCGATCCAATCGGCTTCGCGGTTGCTGACCGCCACACGGAACCCCTGCTCGGCCAGATTAAGCGCCAGCGCACTGCCCATCGTCCCCAGACCATAAACGCCAATATCTGCGGTCTTTAAATCTGCGGCCATCGCGCTAAATCTCCTATAATGTCCATCAAACAGTGGGATGCACACCGCCGCTGCACAAGGGTTTGCGGGGGTGAAATTGATTCTCGTCTCTTTTTCAGCTACGATGACCGGATAAAAGCAAGAACAACGAAGTTACAGGTTAACGTTTTAATTATGATACATGAACTCAAACGCGCGTGGGAGGGTATGATCCTCCCCATCTGGCGCCGCCCCAAACGTATTCAGGTCGCCGCATTGTGCTACCGTGAAACCCCCGAAGGTAAAGAAGTCCTGATGATCACCAGCCGTGACACCGGCCGGTGGATCGTGCCGAAAGGCTGGCCGATTGACGGACTGGACGGTGCCGGTGCCGCCCTGCGCGAAGCATGGGAAGAGGCAGGCGTGTCCAAGGCCGATATCGAGAGCGAGCCGATCGGGTATTATGACTATGACAAGGGCCTGTCCGAAGGGATGACCACGCCCGTCATCGCACAGGTCTACCTGACCCGCGTCCGTCACATCGAGGATGAATACCCCGAGGTCGACCTGCGCACCCGCCGCTGGATGCCCCCAAAGGAAGCCGCCGAACTGGTGGCAGAGCCTGATTTGCGCGAAATCCTTCTGAACCTCTAGTCGCCACGCCCCGATAGCCACCCGTGCGGCCTTGCGAAACCGTTTTCACTGTGCCACGAGCGCATGGTTTTAGAAAATGAGGCAGCAATGACCGACGGACCCAAAGGCCAACAGTGGAAAACACTGGATTCTGACCTGAACCGCATCTCGCGGGTGGAACAGGCCGCGACCTATGTGGCGCGGCCTATGGTCGGATTTGGCATTGCCCTTGCCTTCATCGTATTGGCCGCGCTGGTCGCAGGTCTGTTCTTTGGCGCGCAGCCTTCCAACTATGTGGTGATCGCCGCTGCGGCCTTCGGGGCCTATATGGCGGTAAACATCGGGGCCAATGACGTTGCCAACAATATGGGCCCCGCTGTCGGGGCCAAGGCGCTGAGCATGGGCGGCGCGATCATCATCGCTGCCATTTGCGAAAGTGCCGGTGCCCTTCTGGCTGGTGGCGACGTGGTATCGACCATCTCGAAAGGGATCATCGACCCCGCGTCGGTCGCAGATTCCCAAGTGTTCATCTGGGCCATGATGGCCGCGCTGATCTCGTCGGCCCTGTGGGTCAATCTGGCCACATGGGTGGGCGCGCCGGTCTCGACCACACACTCGGTCGTGGGCGGCGTCATGGGGGCCGGCATCGCGGCTGCGGGGATGGCGGCAGTGAACTGGCCTTCGATGAGTATGATCGCCCTCAGCTGGATCATCTCGCCCGTCTTGGGCGGCGCTGTCGCGGCGATGTTCCTTGCGCTGATCAAGTCGCAAATCCTTTACCAAGAGGACAAGATCGCTGCTTCGCGCCGCTGGGTGCCAATCCTGATTGGCGTCATGTCCGGTGTCTTTGCCACCTATCTGGCGCTCAAGGGGCTCAAGAAGATCGTCGAGATCAACATGGGCTCTGCCCTGCTGATCGGTTTGGCCTGTGGCGTTCTGGCCTATGCCATTTCCTACCCCGTCATCCGCCGCGCGTCGATCGGGATGGAGAACCGCAACAAATCCGTCAAAGTGTTGTTCGGCCTGCCGCTGGTCTTTTCCGCAGCGCTGCTCAGCTTTGCACATGGGGCCAATGATGTCGCCAACGCGGTTGGGCCCCTCGCCGCGATCGTACACGCCACTGAATTTGGCGGGTTCGAGACCAAAGTCTCTATCCCCATGTGGGTGATGGTGATCGGGGCCTTCGGCATCTCGTTCGGGCTGTTCCTTTTCGGGCCGAAACTGATCCGCATGGTGGGCAGCCAGATCACCAAGCTGAACCCGATGCGCGCCTATTGCGTCGCCCTCTCTGCGGCCATTACCGTGATCATCGCCTCGTGGCTGGGCCTGCCCGTCAGCTCTACCCATATCGCTGTGGGGGGCGTTTTTGGCGTAGGCTTCTACCGCGAATGGCATATGGAGCGCCGCCTGCGTCGCCCCGGTGCCAAAGCCGGTCAGGTCAAACGCATCGCTGTAGAGGAACGCCGCCGCCGAAAACTCGTGCGCCGGTCGCACTTCATGACCATCGTCGCGGCCTGGGTCATCACCGTCCCCGCGGCAGCAACCATGTCAGCGATGATCTTTCTGGGGCTGAACGCGCTGGTCAACTAAGCGCTGTGGCGCATGGCCTCGCCGCCTAGCGAAGGTCCGAGGGGTCCATATCGGGCAACCCCGGACCGCGCGCCTGCGCCTCTTTCACCAAATCAGAGACCCGCTGACACAGCGGCGTGGCGATGCCTTCCTGCGCCCCCATCGCGATGATCCGCCCCTGAAGCGCGTCGATCTCGGTCGGTTTACCCGCCTCTAGGTCATAGGACATCGAGGTCCGCGCCATCGGGTCAATCGTCAGCATCTTGGCCGCGACACGTGAGAACAGCGGCGTCGGCAGGCGCAGCACCCAAGGGATCAGCTGTGCGGGCAATGGCGTGGAGGATGCAGGGTGGATGCCATGAGCCTTTAGCACGGCAAGCGCCTCGGCCATCTGGGCGGCCATCACGCGCCGCCAGCGCCGGTCAAGCAGTTGTTGCTGCAAGGTCAGCCCTGACAGGGCGTTCAGCGCGTTGTTCAGGTTCAGCAGCAGCTTGCCCCATTGAACGCCGATGATCGCCCCCGTCCCCGTGACCTGCAATCCCGGCCCCGACAGATAGCCCGCCAGCGGCATCCGGCCCGTTTCGACGAAAATATCCCCGCTGGTCGCGCGGTGATACCGCCCGTCGCCATGGGGGACGACATTGAAAGGCACCATGCCTCCGCGCACATCATGCAGCGGCAAAGCCTCGCGCAGGATCTCGGCCGCGTCGAGGCCGTTTTGCAGGCTGACAATGGTCGACAGCGCCGGTGTGTGCTGCGCCACCAGCCGGGCGATGTCGGCGGTGTCGTCGGTCTTGACCGTGACCAGCACGATCCCCGCCCCGGCAAGACAGGCAGGGTCCTGTGACAGGGTCAGGCTTGCGGCAGGCACCTGCTGGTCGAGCCCGTCAAAACCCGTCAGCCGCAGACCATGCTTGCGGATCTGCTCTGCCACGCGGGGGCGAACCAACAGCGTGACATCGCGACCGTGGGCGGCAAGCATGCCACCCACAAAGCAGCCGATCGCCCCCGCACCCGCGACAACGATGGGCCGCCGGTCGCTCATTTCCCCAAGCACCAGCGCATGACCGACTTTTGCGCGTGCAGCCGGTTTTCAGCCTCGTCAAAAATGACCGAGCTTGGGCCGTCCATAACAGAGCTTGTCACCTCGTCGTCGCGGTGCGCGGGCAAACAGTGCATAAACAGCGCGTCGGGTTTTGCCTTGGCCATCAGCGCGTCATTCACCTGATAGCCGCGCAGCTGGTTGTGCCGACGTTCGCGCGCCGATTGCGGATCATGCATCGACACCCATGTGTCTGTCACGACCAGATCCGCGCCCTCTACCGCTTTGTTCGGGTCACGCTCGGTTGTGTAAAGGCCATTCAGCGCGGCCTCGGGGTCCAGTGTCTGCGGGCCGGTAAACACAAGTTCGAAATCAAAGGCTTTGGCCGCATGCGCGAAGCTGGCGAAGACGTTGTTACCGTCACCGGACCAGACCACCTTTTTGCCCTTGATCGGGCCGCTATGCTCTTCAAAGGTCATGATATCGGCCATGATCTGGCAGGGGTGGGTGCGGTTGGTCAGCCCGTTGATCACCGGGACAGAGGCATATTCCGCCATCTCCAGCAGGGTTGCCTCTTCGAAGGTGCGGATCATGATCAGATCGACATAGCGGCTGAGCACCCGTGCCGTGTCGGCGATGGTCTCTCCGTGGCCGAGTTGCATATCTGCGCCAGAGAGCACCATCGTCTGCCCGCCCATCTGACGCACGCCCACGTCAAAGCTGACGCGCGTCCGTGTCGAGGGCTTTTCAAAGATCAGCGCGACCATGTGATCCTTGAGCGGCTGTTCATCATCCGGCGCACCACGGGGGCGGCCCAGTCGGGACGATTTCATCGTGGCGGCATTGTCGATGATGCTGCGCAGGTCAGCCGGATCGGTTTGGTGAATATCGAGAAAATGTTTCATGGGGTATTCTTTTAATTTTAGGGAGTTGGGGGGCCAGCCCCCCGGCCCCCCGGAGTTTATAGGGCAAAATGAAGGTCAGCTGGCAGCAAGGCTGCTGGCCGCTTGATCAAGGCGGGAGACGGCCTCGGCGATGTCTTCATCGGTGATATTGAGAGGGGGCAGCAGGCGGATCACGTTATCTGCCGCCGGTACTGTGATGACCTCGTGACGGTACCCTGCGGCGACGACATCGCTGTTGGTGGTTTTGCATTTCAGCCCCAACATCAACCCGCTGCCGCGTACGCTTTCGAACACGTCAGGGTGGCTGGCGACCAATCCTTCGAGCTTTTGGCGCATCAGGCCGGCCTTGCGGTTCACATCGTCAAGAAAGGCGTCTGTGCCGATGATATTGACCACAGCATTGCCCACGGCACAGCCCAGCGGGTTGCCGCCATAGGTCGACCCGTGGGTGCCCGCCGTCATGCCAAAGGCCGCGTTCTCTGTAGCCAGCACTGCGCCCAGGGGGAAACCGCCGCCGATGCCTTTGGCGACCATCATGATGTCGGGGGTGACGCCGGCCCATTCATGGGCGAACATCTTGCCGGTGCGACCCACGCCGCATTGCACCTCGTCAAAGATCAACAGCAGCCCGTGTGTGTCGCACAGCGCGCGCATCTGTTTGAGGTCAGCATCCGGCACGGGACGGATGCCGCCTTCGCCCTGCACCGGCTCGATCATGATGGCGGCTGTGGTATCGGTGATCGCCGCGCCAAGCGCCTCCATATCGCCAAATTCGATATGTTTGAAACCGGGGAGCAGCGGGCCGAAGCCTTTAGTCATTTTCTCGGATCCTGCCGCCGCGATCCCGGCAGATGACCGCCCGTGGAACGAACCCGAGAAGGTGATGATCTCGGTCCGGTCGGACTGGCCCTTGTCGTAGAAATACTTGCGCGCCATCTTGACCGCCAGTTCGCATGCCTCGGTGCCGGAGTTGGTGAAGAACACCGTATCGGCAAAGCTGAGCGCGACCAGCCGGTCGGCCAGTTCCTGTTGCTGGGGGATCTCGTAGAGGTTCGAGGTATGCCAAAGCTGCCCCGCCTGTTCGGTCAGCGCCGCCACCAGCGCGGGGTGCGCATGGCCAAGCGCGTTCACCGCAATGCCTGCGCCCAGATCCAGAAATCGGCGGCCGTCCTGTTCAATCAACCAGGACCCTTCGCCTTTGACAAAGCTCAGGGGGGCGCGTGAATAGGTCGGCAGAACAGATGGGATCATCAGGATCATCCTTATGGGTTGGCCGCATCAAAGGCACAAAAGGCCATGTGTGACGGAGAGGGTCAATAAGATTTGAAGGGGTGCGACGCAATTTATGTCGCAAAAGATCAATGCCGTGCCCCCCGTGTCAGGGGCCGGTGTCGCCAATTAGCCTTGGCGTCGTCGCAAAGAGGATGTCGAACGGTTGATCATGCCGTTTGCATAAGCAGCTTTTCGCGGCTTGCAAAGCAAAAATTGGCGCGCGATCGCCGCAATCTGTCGCACGAACGGTGCCGGGGCTGCTTTGCTGTGGTTTTAAGGGAGCGTTTGCCGCCGCTGCCGTCCCAATCGCCCGTTCGCGCCTTGCACCCAAGCTGTCAGTGATTAGTATAGGGGCTTGAGATTTTTCCACGGCGGTCCTGAGAAGGGCCGCTTGTTAGCTAAGGACGCCAAATGTCTTGGACCGATGACCGCGTAGAGATCCTGAAGAAAATGTGGGGCGAGGGCCAATCCGCAAGCCAGATTGCAAAGGAGTTGGGCGGTGTGACCCGCAATGCCGTGATCGGCAAGGTGCATCGTCTGGGGCTGTCCAACCGGACCGCAACCGCAGCGCCCGCCGCCGCGCCTGCTGCGGCTGCCAAACCGGAAGCCAAGGCCAAGCCGGCCGCAAAACCCGCCGCAGCCGCCAAACCCAAGGCTGAACCCGCCCCCGAAGCCGCAGAGCCGGAACCGGCAGAGGCTGCGCCAGCGCCCCGTCCCAACCTGCCCGCGCGCGCCAAGATCATTCCCGCCGGTCAGCCGCTGCCGCCGCAGCCCTCCGCGAACGAGATCAGCCCTGAGGCGCTTGCCAAGGTGAGCGAGGTCGAGAAAAAGTCGAAGAAGATCGGCCTGATGGACCTGACAGAGCGGACCTGCAAATGGCCCGTCGGTGACCCTGCAACGGATGATTTCTGGTTCTGTGGTCTGCCCGTACAGCAGGGCAAGCCCTATTGCGAGGCGCACGTCGGCGTCGCCTTCCAACCGATGAGTGCGCGGCGCGACCGCCGCCGCTAAGCCGCCAGTAAGCCGCTGCGGACATCAGAGTAACGAAAGGCCAGACAGCGATGTCTGGCCTTTTTCATATCAACGCGTCGGCGCAGGGGGTGGATCATCCCTGCCCGGCTCTGCCGGATTATCACAGAACAACGCGATCTTGTTGCCTTGGGGGTCGCGCAGGTAGCTGACGTAGAAGCGCGGACCATAGGTGGCGCGAAACCCCGGCTGGCCCTCATCGCTGCCGCCCGCGGCCAGCGCTGCGGCGTGTAGCACGCGCACCTGTGCCTGGTTGGTTGCTTCGAACGCGATCATCGACCCGTTGCCAGCAGAAGCCGGCGCGCCATCAAAGGTCGGTTTGACGTAGAAATCTGGCAAGGCCACGGGGTGCCCCGCAGCCTGCGACAGCACAAAGCTCAAGCCTTTGGGACCTTCGGTCAAGGCATAGCCCAAGGCTGGCAGGAAAGCGGTATAGAAGCGTTTGGCACGTGCAAGGTCGTCTGCCCCGACAGTGACATAGGCGATCATAGCCCCCTACCCCGCTGCGGTCTTGCCCCGACGGTCCCCGCGCAGCTGCGCATACAGCACATGGGTCCGCCAGCGCCCGTCGATTTGCAGATAGCTTTGCGCGACGCCTTCGTACTTGAAACCGGTCTTTTCCAGCAACCCGCGCGAGGCGATGTTCTCGGGCAGGCAGGCGGCCTCGACACGGCTGATGTCCAGACGGGTGAAGGCGTGGTGCACCGTCGCCTCGATGGCTTCGCGCATATAGCCACGGCGGGCGAATTGTTCGCCGGTCCAATACCCCAAGGTGCCCGCCTGTGCCGGGCCGCGACGGATGTTATCCAGCGTGATCGCCCCGATCAGCATGTTATCCTTGCGGCGGATCAGGAACAGCGGCAGCGCCGTCCCCGCAGAGACCGACCGGTTGGCCCAGTAGACCCGATTGGTAAACGCTTTGCGCGACAGGTGGTCCGGTGCCCAGGACGGCTCCCACGGGGTGAGGTAGGTGATGCTGTCCGACCGCAGGGTGGCCCAGGGGCGGAAGTCAGCATGCACCGGTGGGCGCAACGTCAGCCTTTCGGTTTCAATGGCAAGCTTTCGTTTCAGCAGTTGCATCAGGCAGCGCGACGCTCCTGAAGTTCTTCCAATGTGGGGGCGCCGTCTACGGGACCATAAAGCGCCAATGCCGCAGGGGCGCTGGCGGCGATATTCTGGGCAAAGTCGCGCACGTCGCCTGTGGTGACCGCGTCGATCTGCGCGATGGTCTCTTCCAGCGGGGGGACGCGGTCCCAGATCTGGATCAGACGCGCCAGACGTTCCGCGCGGTTCGACGGGCTCTCCAGCCCCATCAGCAGGCCAGCCTTCATCTGCGCCCGTGCCCTTGCAACCTCGGCCGGGGACATGTCGGACGCGGCGCGCTTCATCTCATCAATCGTGATGCCCGCCAGTTCGGGCAGCTGTTCGCCGCTGGTGCCAGCATAGATCGTCATCATGCCCGTATCGGCATAGGCCCCCGCCTGCGCAAAGATCGTATAGCACAGGCCGCGGTTCTCGCGGACCTCCTGGAACAGGCGGCTCGACATGCCGCCCCCCAGGGCAGAGGCATAGATCTGCGCGACATAGATATCATCGGCGCGGTAGCCGGGCGCTTCGAACCCGAGGGCGAAATGCGCTTGCTCAAGCGGTTTCAACTGGCGCACTTCACCGCCGCTGAATTTGGCAGCATCTACGTCGAAGAGAGGCTTGGGGGGCATGTCGCCGAACAGCTGTTCAGCAAGGCGTACGATTTCGTCATGGTCCACCGCCCCAGCGGCGGCGAGGATCATCTGGTCGGGGCCGTAATGCTGACTGATAAAGCCCGACAGGTCTTCGCGGCTAAAATTCGACACGCGTTCGGACGGGCCCAGAATGGTGCGCCCGATGGGTTGGTTGGGGTATGCCTTTTCCTGTAACCAGTCAAAGATCACATCATCCGGCGTATCCAGCGCCTGACCGATCTCTTGCAGGATCACGCCGCGCTCTACCTCGATCTCGCCATTATCAAGGACGGGATTGCGCAGGATATCCGCGATCACATCCAGCCCCAGCGACACGTCATTTTCCAACACGCGCACGTAATAAGCCGTCACTTCACGCGAGGTATAGGCGTTGATATAGCCGCCCACATCCTCGATCGCTTCGGCGATTTGCAACGACGTGCGCTTGGCCGTGCCCTTGAACGCCATATGCTCAAGGAAATGCGCGATACCGTTTTGCGTGGCCGTCTCATGCCGCGCGCCCGCCGAAACCCAGACCCCGATAGATGCCGATGCAAGCCCCGGCATATGTTCGGTTACGATACGAAAGCCGTTGGACAGGCGGTGTTGTTGCAAGCTCACTGAGCGATGCCCCCTTTAATGATATCCTTGAGCGCCTCAAGGTCGTTCGGCACGCGGGTCACGCGTTCTTCGCGGTCGAACAGATCGGCCATGTGGTCGGGCAGCGGCGGGCGCTGGCCTGTGGCGGCTTCGACCGCGTCGGGGAACTTGGCCGGATGCGCGGTGGCCAGCGTGATCATCGGCGTCGCCGGATCACGCAAGGCCGCCCCCACGCGCACCCCGATGGCAGAATGCGGGCACAGCAGTTCGTTTGTGTCGGCGTAGAAGGCCTTGATCGTCTCGCTGGTTTCCTCTTCGGACACGCGGCCCGATTTATAGGTGTTTTGCAGATCGCGCAGGGCATTGTCGCCCACGTCGAACCCACCCTTCGCCAGATCGCCCATCAGCGCATTGATCGCGTCGCTGTCTTGGCCGTAGGCGAAATACAAGGCGCGTTCAAAGTTGGAGCTGACCTGAATATCCATCGATGGGCTGATAGAGGCATGAACCTCGCCCTTGTGGTAGCCGCCTGTGGTCAGGCAGCGGTGCAGGATGTCATTCTGGTTCGTCGCAACAACCAGATCGGCAATCGGCAGTCCCATTTCGCGCGCGATATAGCCCGCGAAGATATCGCCGAAGTTGCCCGTGGGCACGGTAAAGCTGACCTTGCGGTCCAGCGCGCCCATAGCGAGCCCTGCGGTGAAGTAATAGACCACCTGCGCCAGCACGCGGCCCCAGTTGATGCTATTGACCCCTGCCAGTTGCACCCCGTCACGGAAAGCGTGGTCGTTGAACATGTCTTTCAGGCGCGCCTGACAGTCGTCGAAATCACCGTCCAGCGCCAGCGCGTGCACGTTGCTTTCCGATGGTGTGGTCATCTGTCGGCGCTGCACTTCGGACACGCGGCCATGGGGGAAGAGGATGAAGACATCGACGTTATCCAGCCCGCGGAAGGCTTCGATCGCGGCTGATCCGGTATCGCCCGAGGTCGCACCGACGATGGTCACCCGTTCCCCCTTGCGCGACAGCACGGCCTGGAACATGTGGCCGATCAACTGCATGGCAAAGTCTTTGAACGCCAGCGTGGGACCGTGGAACAGTTCAAGCAGGAAGTGCCCCTGTTCAAGCTGCACCAGCGGCGCGCGCACCTTGTGGTTGAAGCCCGCATAAGCCTTGGCGATCAGTGCCTTGAATTCATCGTCGCTGAATGTGTCGCCGACAAAGGGCTTCATCACACGAAAGGCGACATCCTCGTAGGACATCGTGGCCATCTCGCGCAGCTCATCGGTGCCGAGCGTCGGGATCGTTTCGGGCACATACAGGCCGCCGTCACGGGCGAGGCCGGTCAGCAGTGCCTCTTCGAACGACAAAACGGGGGCGGAACCACGGGTGGAGACATAACGCATAAGGGTCAGCTTTCGGTTTTGGGCGCGCGGCGGCGGCGCAAGAAGAACAGGCTCATCCCAAGCCAGATCGCGGCAAGAGAGAACCAAGTGATGGCATATTGCAAGTGGTCGTTGGGAATACGGGCAGTATCGACGGGCAACGGGCTGATCCCCGCTGGCTGAGGCGTGCTGCTACGCGCAACCAGAAGAACGGGGTCGGTGCCAAGCGTTTGCGCCATATCCGGCACATCGCGGGCGAACCAGATGTTGCCCTTCAGGTCGGCCTCGGGGGTGAAGCTATCGGTTTCGCGCGGCCATTGCAGATTGCCCGTCACCGTCGCGGGGCCCAAAGCGCGGGGGGCGTCCTTGTCCGTCGTCAGGACAAAGCCGCGGTCGACCATGATGCGGCGGCCATCCTCTAGCGTGAAAGGCGCGATAACGCGGTAGCCTGCGCCGACGTCTTTCTGGGACACAAGCACATGCACCTCGCCTGCGTGATAGGAACCGGTCACCGCGACGGGCAAGTAGGCGTCATCCTCGGCGTTGACGGTAGGGGGCAGGTCGACGGGGGCGGCGGCGATGCGGGTGTTGATGTCGGCGATGATCGCCTCTTTCCACGCCAGCCGCTGGATCTGCCAAACGCCCAGCCAGATCAGGATAGCAGCCCCGCCAAGGCCGACGATCAGCAGGAATAGCGTACGACGCATAAAGCTCTCTTGAGGTTGGCACCCGTGGACGGGTGGCGGCAATGCAAAGGCGCGCAAGGTCCCCCTCGCGCGCCTGTTGCTTTTAGTGATTGCTGCCCGGTTTGCAAGCCGACTGCGGGCTTAGATGCCCCACATGTAGACGGCGAAGAAGAGGAACAGCCAGACCACATCAACAAAGTGCCAGTACCAGGCAGCGGCTTCAAAGCCGACGTGCTGCTCTTGGGTAAAGTGGCCTTTCATCGCGCGGAACAGGCAGACCGCAAGGAAGATCGTGCCGATCACAACGTGGAAACCGTGGAAGCCTGTCGCCATGAAGAAGCTGGAGAAGAACAGGTCGCCGCCGAAGGTCCAGTCGTCATGGGCCAGCAGTTCATAGTATTCATAGGCCTGGAACGCGGTGAACAGCATGCCCAGAACGATCGCGATGGACAGGCCGGCGATCAGGTCTTTGCGGTTGTTTTCATGTACCAGCGCGTGGTGTGCCCATGTGACAGCGCAGCCCGACAGCAGCAGGATCAGCGTGTTGATCAGCGGCAGGTGGAAGGCGTCAACGGGAATGATATCCGGCTGCACATATGTGGAGCCCGGGAATTCATCCATCGGGTAGAGGGCTTCTTTGAAGAAGGTCCAGAACCACGCCACAAAGAACATCACTTCGGACATGATGAACAGGATGAAGCCATAGCGCAGACCGATGCGCACGACGTTGGTGTGATCGCCGACGTGGCTTTCAGCAACAACCTCGGACCACCATCCGAACATGCAGTACAGAACGGCAACCAGACCACCCAAGAAGACGAAGGGGGTTACATCGTGCATCCAGAAAACACCACCAACCAGCATGACACAGCCGGCGATGGAGCTGAGCAATGGCCATGTGGACGGCGGCAGAATGTGATAGTCATGGTTCTTTTCATGGGCCATTGGTTCAGTCCCTCACCTTTTTCTTAATTCAGGTTTGTCTCGCTGTCCTGATCGGGGGCTTCATAGTCCTCGGGCAGGTCAATTTCGTAGAACGTATAAGACAGTGTGATCGTATGTACATACTTGGCATCACGGTCTTCGACGATTTCGGGGTCAACAAAGAAGCTGACGGGCATTTGAACACGCTCACCGGGGGCGAGCACCTGTTCAGTAAAGCAGAAACATTCGATCTTTTCAAAGAAGGCCCCGGCGGCATAGGGCGTCACGTTGTAGGACGCCTGCCCCGCGACGGGGTGATCGGTTGGGTTATAGGCCTCGTAGAACGCCAGCCCGGTCTCGCCGATGCGCAGTTCCATCTCGTTGACGACGGGTTTGAATTCCCACGGCATATCTTCGTTCAAGCTGCCGTCGAAACGCACCTTGATCGTCTGATCCAGCACCTCGCCCTCGGCCCCCGCGACCTGCCCCGGCGTCCCGCCAAAGCCGGTGACGCGGCAGAACCAGTCGTAGAACGGCACCGATGCCCAGGCCAGCCCGCCCATCAGGATGACGACAGAGACGGTTTGCACTACAGTCTTCGCGGGTCCGGACAGGGCCATCAGTTGCTCTCCTGTGTTTGAAGCTCACCACCGGGCAGATCGTTGAAATCGATGTTGGTGATTTTGACAAAGGTCAGCGCCATGACCAGCACGACGAAGGCGGCCAGCAGCAGACCGACGCCAAGGTTGCGCCCGCGGCGGCGTGTGTGAATCTCGTGTTCAGCGCGAATACCCATTACCAGCCTCCCAAGCCGTAGCCCCGCAGGGTGGCCTCAAGCAGAATGGCACCGAAGTGCAAAAAGAGATACCATAGCGACAGGCGGAAGAACTTGCGTTCAACACGGAAATCATCGGCTTCGCTGTCGTCTTCATCACGTTGCCAGATGCGGAAGGCCCCGATCAGGAACAACAGGTTCAGCACGCCCGCGGTCGCCAGATAGATTGGCCCGCCGATCGAGGTGAAGCCGGTGCCGACCGCCAGAATGACCAGCAAAACAGTATAGGCCAGAATGTGACGACGGGTGGAGCGGCGGCCGTGGGTCACGGTCAGCATCGGCACCTTCGCGTCGTCATAGTCATTGCGCATGAACAGCGCCAAGGCCCAGAAGTGCGGCGGGGTCCACATGAAGATCAGCGCGAACATCAGCCATGCCTCGACCGAGAAGCTGCCGGTGGCGATGATCCAGCCGATCACGGGCGGGAACGCCCCCGCAGCACCGCCGATGACGATGTTCTGCGGCGTCGCACGCTTAAGCCACATGGAATAGAAAACGGCGTAGAAGAGGATCGTGAACAGCAGCATACCCGCGGCCAGCAGGTTGGCCGCCAGCCCCAGCATGACGACAGACATACCCGACAGCGCCACACCGATCGCCAGCGCTTCGCCCGGCTGGACGCGCCCCGACGGGATCGGGCGGCCTTGGGTCCGGCGCATGATCGCGTCGATGTCGGCGTCCCACCACATGTTCAGCGCGCCCGAGGCCCCTGCCCCGATTGCAACAAACAGGATCGAGGCAAAGCCGATCACGGGGTGCACAGACTCGGGCGCTGCGAGCATGCCAACAAGTGCGGTAAATACCACCAACTGCATGACGCGCGGCTTCATCAGGGCGAAATAATCGCCGAACTGCGCCTCATACTCGCCCGCAGGTGTCGTGCTGGTATCTGTCATGCGATCTCTCATACAAAAGGAACCCGGGGCGCGCCTCGCGCACCCCGCATCAGCAACTGTGCCTTACTTGGACGCAACGGTCAGAGTCTGCGGGATGCCCGCATACTCTTCTTTCGCGTTGCCAAGCCACTGGGCATAGGCCTCTTCCGAGACGACTTTCACAGTGATCGGCATATAGGCGTGGGCGTTGCCGCACAGCTCGGAACACTGACCGAAGTACACGCCTTCTTTCTCGGCGGTGAACCATGTCTCCGCCAGACGGCCGGGCACGGCGTCCTGTTTCACACCAAAGGCAGGCATCGCCCAAGAGTGGATCACGTCGGAACCGGTGACCTGAACAACGATGGTCTGACCGACAGGGATCACAACGGCGGTATCGGTCGCCAGCAGGAACTGCTGTTCGGTATAGCCGGCTGCTTCAAGCTGCGCGATCACTTCGGGTGTTTTGCGGTTTTCGCCGCCAACAGCCGGTGCACCGATCATGTAGCTGTCAAAGCCAAAGCCCTCGTCGACATATTCATAGGACCAGTACCACTGGTTGCCGGTCGCTTTGATGGTCAGGTCGGCCTGCGGGATTTCCTGCTGACGGAACAGGATCGGCAGCGAATAGGCCCCGATCAGCACCAGAATCACGATCGGTGCGACGGTCCAGAGGATTTCAACCGGCGTGTGGTGTGTGAACGACGCGGCAACGGGGTTGCGCTTGCGGTTATAGCGGATCGCCACCCAAAGGATAAGACCGGTCACGAAGATGGTGATCAAGGTGATGATGATCAGGATCAGGTGGTCCAGATCGTGGATGTCTTGCGCGACGCGGGTCACGGCTGGCTGAAAGCCCATCTTGCCGTCTACCGGCTCACCAATGATTTCAAGCCCGTCGATGCGAAGGTTTTCCTGCGCCATTGCTGGCACGGCGGAAAAAGCGGCCATGAGACCCGAAAAAGAGAGAAGATGTTTCATATGTCGTCCTGATCTTGTGACCATTGATAAGCGAATCCCAGCAGCACCCCGCAATTGGAGGCAGCTGTCCCGTTGTAATCTGTACGCTTACAATCATATTCTAACTTCAAGATAAAGACTTCTGCTTGCGTCAAACGGACGCGAAGCGATTTTTATGACACGATTCAGGGAACATTTTTATGAGCCAGCCGCCTTTCAACCCCTTTGAGGCGCAGCTTGACCGTGACGCCGCGCTATCCATCCTGCGCGACGCTGTGGCAGGTGCCGACGACGGGGAACTGTTTTTCGAACGCCGGCGGTCTGAAGGGTTGGTGTTTGACGACGGGCGGCTGAAAACGGCCAGCTACGATGCCTCCGAAGGCTTTGGCTTGCGGGCGGTGCGGGGCGATGTCTCTGGCTACGCCCACTCGACCGAGATCACCGAAGCCGCCCTGCGCCGCGCAAGCGAAACCGCACGGCTGGCCGTGGGTGCGGGGGGCGGCACATGGGCGGATGCGCCAGCCGCGACCAATCAAAAGCTCTATACCGACGAAGATCCGATCGCGGGCGCGGCCTTTCCCGTCAAGGTCGACACCCTGCGCGAGATCGACGATTTCGCTCGCAGCCTTGACGCGCGAGTCGTGCAGGTTTCTGCCTCTATCTCTGCCTCTATCCAGGAGGTCGAGATTCTGCGCCCCGAAGGCACCTCTGTCCGCGATGTGCGCCCGATGACGCGGGTGAACGTGTCGGTCATCGTCGAACAGGATGGCCGCCGCGAAAGCGGGACCGCCGGTGGTGGCGGGCGTATCGGGCTGGACGGGCTGCTGGACCCCGCCGACTGGCAGGCCAAAACGCGCGAAGCCCTGCGCATCGCCTGCGTCAACCTGCGTGCCGTGCCCGCGCCTGCGGGCGTCATGGATGTTGTGCTTGGCCCCGGCTGGCCCGGCATCCTGCTGCACGAGGCCATCGGTCACGGATTGGAAGGGGATTTCAACCGCAAGGGCTCAAGCGCCTTTGCCGGCCTCATGGGCCAACGCATCGCCGCCAAAGGCGTGACGGTGCTGGATGATGGCACCCTCCCCGACCGGCGCGGGTCTATCTCTGTTGATGACGAGGGCACGCCCTCGGCCAAGAATGTGCTGATCGAGGACGGTGTGCTGGTAGGCTATATGCAGGACCGGCAGAACGCCCGGCTGATGGGCGTGGCCCCAACCGGCAATGGCCGCCGCGAATCCTATGCCCACACCCCGATGCCGCGCATGACCAACACCTATATGCTGGGCGGCGACGTGGCCCCCGGTGATATCGTCGCGGACCTCAAGGACGGCATCTATGCGGTCGGTTTTGGCGGCGGGCAGGTGGATATCACCAACGGCAAATTCGTTTTCTCCTGCACCGAAGCTTACCGTGTGCGCAATGGCGTGGTCGGCGACCCCGTCAAAGGGGCCACGCTGATCGGAGACGGGGCCACAGCGCTGCAACAGATCCGCGCCATCGGCAATGATCCCACGCTGGATCCGGGCATGGGCAACTGCGGCAAGGCGGGCCAATGGGTGCCCGTGGGCGTTGGACAGCCCACATTGATGATCGGCGGCCTGACCGTCGGCGGTGCCGCTGCCGCCTAAGTGAAAACGGATTACCGGAATGCACTTAGGTGCTCCGGTGATCCGATACCGGATCGCACACCGAAGAAGATTAGTAGTTCGGATTAAACCTTTGCCGTTCACGTTTCGTTAAGCAGCTTTGCCTAAAGCTGGTGAGGCAACGGACGGAGACGCGGGATGACTGACAGGAACAACACTCCTTCCTCTTCCACGCCCCCCTTGGTCCCACCCACCCTGGAAGACGACAGCTTTGCGCGGCTTCGTCTGTTGCGCTCGCGCCGTGTCGGCGTTGTCACCTATTACCGCATGCTGCGCGACTACGGCACCGCGCGTACCGCGCTTGAGGCGTTGCCCGACGTCGCCCGCGCCGCAGGTGTGAAAGACTATCGCATCTGCCCCGAGAATGTCGTCCATGCAGAGCTGCGCGCGGCAAAGGCCGCGAACGCGCGCTTGATTGCCCATGATTGCGCAGCCTACCCCCCTCATCTGGCAGAGCTTGACGACGCCCCCCCGTTTCTATGGGCAATCGGAGATATCGAGCTGCTGCACCGCCCCTTGGTGTCGATTGTGGGCGCGCGAAACGCCTCATCGCTCGGGACGCGCATGGCCCGCGCCTTGGCATCCGGTTTGGGTGAGGCGGGGTTTACGGTCGTCTCGGGATTGGCGCGGGGGATTGATGCCGCGGCACATCTGCCCACGCTCGACACTGGCACAATCGCGGTGCAAGCGGGGGGCGTCGATGTGATCTATCCGGTAGAGAATACGACGCTTGCCCAAGACATCGCGGCCCAAGGGCTGCGCATTTCGGAACAACCGATGGGGCTGCAACCGATGGCGCGGCATTTCCCCAGCCGCAACAGGATCATCGCAGGGCTAAGCCGCGCAACGGTCGTGGTCGAAGCGGCGGCGAAATCCGGCAGCCTGATTACCGCCCGTGACGCGCTGGATCAGGGGCGAGAGGTGCTTGCCGTGCCCGGCCACCCCTTCGATGCCCGTGCCGCGGGCTGTAACATGCTGATCCGTGACGGGGCGGCGCTGGTGCGCAATGCCGCAGATGTGATGGATCAACTGGGACCGGCAAAGGCTCCCGCCGCCAGCCCGCCCATTTCCACAGCAGCCGCCCCCGCGCCGCAGCGCGACATTGCAGCGCTGCACACCGATATATTGTCACGCCTTGGCCCCAGCCCCGTTGCCGAAGACCAGCTGCTGCGCGATCTGGCGGTCGCACCGGGGATCGCCACGCCTGTTCTGGTCGAGCTTGAGCTGAACGGGCATATCCTGCGCCACGCAGGCGGGCTGGTATCCCGCGCGGACTGAGCGTGACGCGGCCGCAGATCGGGGGCCAGCCCCCGCTTTGGAGACCCTCCAAAGCGCCCCCGGGATTTAGACCATCTGGAAGCCGGAACCCCGGCCGGATTGCACCGTGAAACACCCCCGAAAAGGCGCTTTATAGCCCGTGTATCAAAGGGGGCGCGCTGTTCTGCGGATTGACAAACTTCGCTTCACGCCACATGTCACAGCATAAGCCACGCGAATTAATTTGATCCAAGGTGCCGAATTTTATGCCAGTTGTCGTCGTCGAATCACCTGCCAAAGCTAAAACGATCAACTCGTATCTCGGCAGTGATTACACCGTGCTTGCGTCCTACGGCCACGTCCGCGATCTGCCGCCCAAAGACGGATCGGTCGACCCGGAAAACGGGTTCGACATGACTTGGGAAGTCGCCGCAGCCAGCAAGAAACACGTCAAAGCCATCGCGGATGCGCTGAAAGACGACAACGCATTGATCCTCGCGACTGACCCTGACCGCGAAGGCGAAGCGATCAGCTGGCACCTGCAAGAGGCGCTGACCAAGCGCAAGTCGATCAAGAAGGACACGCCGGTCAGCCGCGTGGTGTTCAACCAGATCACCAAAAAGGCAGTGACCGAAGCAATGGCGAACCCGCGTCAGGTCGATATGCCACTGGTAGAGGCCTATCTGGCACGGCGCGCGCTGGATTATCTGGTGGGCTTCAACCTGTCGCCCGTCCTGTGGCGCAAATTGCCCGGTGCAAAGTCGGCGGGGCGGGTACAGTCGGTCACCCTGCGGCTGATCGTCGAGCGCGAGATGGAGATCGAGGCCTTCCGCAACCGCGAATACTGGAGCGTCAAGGCGCTGGTCGCCACGCCGCGCGGGCAAGAGTTCGAGGCCCGTCTGGTGACGCTTGCCGGTAAGAAGCTGGACCGTTTTGATCTTGGCAATGAAACCCAGGCCGAGATGGCGGTACAGGCGATCACCAGCCGCGATCTGACGGTTACCAGCGTCGAGGCGAAACCCGCGAGCCGCAACCCCTCGGCCCCGTTCATGACCTCGACCCTGCAGCAGGAAGCCAGCCGCAAGTTCGGCATGGGCGCACGCCAGACCATGAGCACGGCGCAGCGCCTCTATGAAGCCGGTCACATCACCTATATGCGGACCGACGGCATCGACATGGCCCCCGAGGCGATCACGATGGCACGGGACGCCATCTCGGACCGGTTCGGGGCGGAGTATGTCCCGTCCGAGCCGCGGATCTACAAGAACAAGGCCAAGAACGCGCAAGAGGCGCACGAATGTGTGCGCCCCACCGACATGACCAAAGATGCCGACGCGCTGAAACTGACCGAACCGGATCAACGCAAGCTTTACGACCTGATCTGGAAGCGCACGCTGGCCTGCCAGATGGAAAGCGCGCGTCTGGAACGCACCACGGTAGAGATCGGCAGCAAGGACGAACAGGTCGGGCTGCGCGCCACCGGCCAGGTGGTGAAATTCGACGGCTTCCTGCGCGTCTACGAAGAAGGCCGAGACGATGTCGTGGACGAGGATGACAAGCGCCTGCCGCAGATCACCCAAGGCGACAAGATGGACAAACGCGCCGTCACGCCAGAGCAGCATTTTACCCAGCCGCCCCCCCGCTACACTGAAGCGACATTGGTCAAGCGCATGGAAGAGCTGGGAATCGGGCGCCCGTCGACCTACGCCAGCGTTGTCACGACCATTCAGGACCGCGAATACGTTCGCAAGGAAGGCAACCGTCTGTTCCCCGAGGACAAGGGCCGTTTGGTGACGGCCTTCCTCGAGAATTACTTCCGCAAATATGTGGGCTATGACTTCACCGCCGATCTGGAAAACCAGCTTGATAAGGTGAGCGCGGCGGATGCCGACTATAAGGATGTGCTGGGCCGGTTCTGGCAGGATTTCTCGGCTGCGATTGCCGAAACAGCCGATTTGCGCATCACCGAGGTGTTGGAGAAGATCAACGAGGTACTCGAGCCGCACCTCTTCCCGCCCAATGAGGATGGCAGCGACCCGCGCCTGTGCCCCAACTGCGAGATCGGGCGTTTGTCCATGCGCACGGCACGGTCCGGCGGCGCGTTCATCGGCTGTTCGAACTACCCTGAATGCCGCTATACCCGCCCCTTCGGCCCGCCCGACCCCGAGGCCGAAGCCTCGGCTATTCCGCCCGATGGCAAACTGCTGGGCGAGGATATGGGCGACGAGATTCGCGTGTTCAAAGGGCGCTTCGGCCCTTATGTGCAGCGCGGCCCCGTCACCGAAGAGAACAAAAAACCGCCGCGTCAATCGGTGCCCAAGGACTGGCCCGCCGAAGAGCTGGAGCTGGAACGCGCTGTCATGCTGCTGTCGTTGCCGCGAGAGATCGGCCCGCACCCGGAAGATGGGGTGATGGTCTGGGCAAATATCGGGCGCTACGGCCCCTATATCAAACACGCCGACAGCACGTCGAACCGTGGCGGGACCAATGCGAACCTCGAAACACTGGACGAGGTGTTCACCGTTGGCATGAACCGCGCCGTGCAGCTTCTGGCCGAGAAAGTCGCCAGCCGTGGCGGGCGTGGCAAAGCGGCAAAACCGATCCGCGAGATGGGCGAACACCCCGATCTGGGCGGCGAGGTTAACATCATGGAAGGCAAATACGGGCCTTATGTGAAGTGGGAAAAAGTCAACGCTACCATCCCCAAAGAGGTCGAGCCTGCCGATCTGACCATGGATCGTGCGGTTGAGCTGATCGAGGAAAAGCTGGCGAAATCCCCTGCCAAGCGCAAAGCCGCAACCAAGAAGCCCGCAGCAAAGAAAACCGCTGCGAAAAAGGCTCCGGCCAAGAAAACGGCTGCCAAGAAGGCCCCCGCAAAGAAACCAGCGGCCAAAAAGGCACCCGCAAAATCGGCCGCCGCACCGGAAGAGTGAGAGCGCAACTCACATATTCATGAAATGACATATATGTGAGTTGCCCCGCCCTGCCCTTGCTGCTTTTACCTGTGACAATCGCCACGGTAGAAGGACATAAAGATGGCAGAGCAGACATTCTCGAGACGCGGGTTGATCCTGACAGCGGGCGCGGCGCTTTTCACGCCGGCCCTATTGCGCGCACAGACGCCGGTGCCAGAGATCGCAGCACCGGTACGTCACAATACCAATGGATTTTCCAGCCAGAACTGGCAGGACCACTTTGATACATTGGGCAAAGCCGCGATCGTGGCTGATACCTCTTCCCGCGCGCTGCACTATTGGGGCGGCGATGGCGAGACCTACAAGATTTACCCGACCTCCGTCCCCCGCAGCGACGAGCTGACCAAACGCGGCTACACCCGCATTGTGCGCAAACGTGTTGGGCCCGACTGGACACCGACACCCAGCATGATCGAACGCGACCCCGATCTGAAGTATATGCCGCCCGGTCCGGACAACCCGCTTGGCACCCATGCGATGTACCTCAGCTGGCCCGCCTATCTGATCCACGGCACCCATGACACGCGCAAGATCGGGCGGCAAAGCTCTGACGGGTGCATCGGGCTTTACAACCACATGATCGAAGCGCTGTACCAGATTGCCCCCATCGGCACGCAGGTACGCATCGTCTGACCTCTCTGCGGGCTGCACTGATCCCGCGACGACAGCTGCCCACCCGACGCAGGGTGGGCGCACATTCACCCGAATTTTCCGGCAAGCTTCACTGGTACCGCTGACATTAGCGTCGGCGGTTTGACACGTTCGTTACGCCGCGTCATAGAAGTCGTATAACGATAATACGACAGGGCCGTGAGCCTCTCTTGAAAGGAGCCGGAATGAAGAAAATCTATGGAAGCGCTGCCGAGGCGCTGGAAGGCGTGCTGCACGATGGCATGCTGATCGCAGCGGGGGGCTTTGGCCTTTGCGGTATTCCCGAACTGCTGCTGAACGCGATCCGGGACGCGGGCACCAAGGATTTGACCTTTGCCTCGAACAATGCGGGCGTAGATGATTTCGGCATCGGTATCTTGTTGCAGACCAAGCAGGTCAAGAAAATGATCAGCTCTTACGTCGGCGAGAACAAGGAATTCATGCGCCAGTATCTCGGCGGCGAGCTTGAGCTGGAATTCAACCCGCAAGGCACCTTGGCCGAACGTATGCGTGCGGGTGGCGCGGGCATCCCCGGTTTCTATACCAAGACCGGCGTTGGCACCGTGATCGCCGAAGGCAAAGAGCACAAGGATTTCGACGGCGAGACCTATATCCTTGAGCGCGGCATCGTTGCGGATCTGGCGATCGTGAAAGCCTGGAAAGCGGATGACACCGGCAACCTCGTGTTCCGCAAGACGGCGCGCAACTTCAACCCGCCAGCGGCCATGTGTGGCAAGATCTGCATCGCCGAGGTCGAAGAGATCGTTCCCCGTGGCAGCCTTGGCGGCGACGCGATCCACCTGCCCGGCATCTATGTGCACCGCATCATTCAGGGTGATCACGAGAAACGCATCGAACAGCGCACAGTGAGGACGGCATAATGGCTTGGGATCGCAATCAAATGGCGGCACGCGCCGCGCAGGAACTGCAAGACGGTTGGTATGTGAACCTTGGCATCGGGATTCCGACGCTGGTGTCCAACTACATCCCCGACGGGATGGATGTGACCTTGCAGTCGGAAAACGGCATGTTGGGCATGGGGGCTTTCCCCATCGAGGGCGAGGAAGACGCCGACCTGATCAACGCGGGCAAGCAGACCATCACCGAGCTGGACCGCACCTCGTATTTCGACAGCTCGACCTCCTTCGGGATGATCCGCGGCGGCAAGATCGCCATGGCCATTCTGGGCGCGATGGAAGTGGCTGAAAACGGCGACCTCGCCAATTGGATGATCCCCGGCAAGCTGGTCAAAGGCATGGGCGGCGCGATGGATCTGGTCGCGGGTGTGGGCCGCGTTGTGGTGGTCATGGACCACGCCAGCAAGCATGGCGACAGCAAGGTGCTGAAAGAATGCACCCTGCCGCTGACCGGCAAGAACGTCGTTGACCGCATCATCACCAATCTAGGTGTGCTGGATGTCGTTGAAGGCGGGCTGAAGATCGTTGAATGCGCCGATGGCGTCACGGAAGACGAACTGCGCGCCGCGACCGAAGCGACAATCGTCTAGTCTGCTGACGCGATGAACGACAAGGGGCGCAGCCAGCGATGGCCGCGCCCCTTTTTACACTCGGCCCCAAACTGGTGTCAGTTCATCGCCGCAAAGACACATCCGTCCGAGATTAGCTCGGGCGGGGTCTGGCACAGGCCCTTGGCGACCTGAAAAGCGGCCAGCACCTTGGGCACATAGTCACGGGTTTCGGCAAAAGGCGGCACGCCCGCGTGCTTGTGCACGGACCCTTCGCCCGCGTTATAGCCCGCCAGCACCAAGATCGGATCGCGATCAAATTCGCCCATCAGCCAATCCAGGTATTTTACGCCGCCCGCGATATTCTGCGTCGGGACCATACTATCGGTCACCCCAAAGCGCGTCGCTGTATCAGGCATCAGTTGCATCAAGCCCTGCGCCCCTGCCCCGCTGATGGCATCGGGCCGTCCTGCGGATTCAACCGTGATCACCGCGAGCACAAGCGCAGGTGACACCTGTGTCCCGATGGTAGAGCGGAGGATGTCGATCCCGTTGGCCTTGGCGATCTCTTGCATCTGTTGCATGCGTGGCGCGGGGATTTTACTGCTGGCCGTTGCCAGCGTGATCATCGCGGCCTCCAGCCGGCCCGGGCCAGATTTCTCGACCGCCGGAGAGACACGATCCCAGAACCAATCATACTGCCCCGGTGACGCTGGCACGATGGCACCGGTTTCGGTTGCGACAACCTCGGGGACGTCGTCTGCCTTGGGTTCGATAAAGACATTGATCCGATTGGTACTGCCCGGCTTGGGCGGCTTCACACGTTTTGCCTCGAACTTGGGAAACGGCTTGGGCGCGTCTGCCCAGACAGCCGAGGCCGCCAGCATCCCCACCATCAAAGATACGGTCATTCGTCGAAACATCGCTGCCTGCACTGATTATTTAATGCTCTTTTTCAGCAATCTCGCACGGAAACCCTCGCCAAACCAACCAAACATGGCAGGGAACATGGCGATTTCGCCATAATTGATGCAATCCTGCCCCGCTTCCCATCAAGGATAACAAAAAATGAAGATGGAAAATTGTTTTGTATCAGCGGGCTACAATAATTCTGCCAAAAACCAGCCCTGAAAAACGAAATGTCACAATTGCCGCCAAATTCGTGCCCCATTCACAAGGCTATATAGGCTCATACCAAGTCAGCCAGATGCGGAATTGAGAGAGAAGCATCGAAACGGACGACAGGGTTGAGATTGAAAACTTTATGATCCTTGGAGGGACATACCATGATGAACTTTATCAAGAACTTCAAAAACGACGAATCCGGCGCTGTGACTGTTGACTGGGTTGTTCTGACCGCCGCCGTTGTTGGCCTGGCCGTGGCAGCTTACTCCTCGATCGAAACAGGCGCTTCCAACCTGACATCGAAAACCAACTCCTACATGGGGACACAAAACCCTGGCAGCATCGGCGGCTAAGCGTTCGTCACACCACGAAATTTCGCTGGCCGCATTCTGCTCGACAGAATGCGGCCAGTTTTTTTTAGACCTTCATCACGCAAGGCAAAACAATGCTCTCGAAGCTTATCAAATTCTGGCGAAGCCCAAGCGGTGCGGTCACAGTTGACTGGGTTGTTTTATGCGCAGCGGTGGTATCTCTGGCGGTTCTCATTGTCGTCAGCATGACTACCGGAACTGTGGATCTAGCAGACCGGGTGATGACCCAGACGCCGGGCGACATCTAACCCAATCCACCACTATAATGACCCAGCTTGGTCGCGGATTATCCATAGTCTGAACACAATCACCGCCTATCCATTGGTATAAGTTTCGCGCCGCGTCCTGGGACCGGCACACACTCAAGAGAGGTAAGTAACATGCGGATGGTTTTTGGACTGGTCCTGCTCGCCGGTATCGCCTTGGCAGGTGGTGCTGTGTATCTGGCAAAGGGCCGCATCAGTGAATATCAACGCGCCAACCAACAGGCCCAAGAGGCTTTGGCACAGATTGTGCCGACGGTTGGTGTATACGTGGCCAACGGGCCGCTGAAATACGGGCAGCGCCTGACCCGCGAAGATGTGCGGCAGGTAAAATGGCCCGAGGATGCGATCCCCGAAGGCACGTTTATCGAAGAAGCAGCGCTTTTCCCCGAAAACAGCGATGACCTGCGTGTCGTGCTGCGTGCGATGGAAAAAGACGAAGCCATTATGGCGGCGAAGGTGACCGAACCCGGTGCCGATACCGGCCTCACCTCGCAGCTGGAACGGGGCAGCCGTGCTTTCGCGATCCGCGTCGATGTATCAAGCGGCGTCTCGGGCTTCCTGCGCCCCGGTGACCGTGTCGATGTCTACTGGACCGGCCGCATCAACCGAGGCGGCAACGACCGCGCCGATACCGGAGACGTGACCAAACTGATCGAGGCAGGCGTCAAGATCATCGCGATCGACCAAAGCGCCGGCGGCGAACGCAGCGAGGCGGCCATCGCGAATACTGTGACTGTTGCCGTTCAGCCCTATCAAGTTGCCGCATTGGCACAGGCGCAATCGACGGGTGACCTATCCCTCTCGCTCGTCGGGGCAGAGGATGACACCGTCGCCGGTGAGATCGAAGTCGACCAACGCCGCCTGCTCGGCCTGACGGAAGAAACGGTCAAAGTCGAAACAACTACAGAAAAAGTCTGCACCATCCGGACTCGTCGTGGTGCTGAAGTGGTCGAAATCCCGATCCCCTGCACCAACTGATCTGCTTGTCAGGCAGGGCAAATACGGACCTCAACACCGCCGCGCATCACTTTGCGCGGCGTTTTGCCATTTCGGATATGTTGCTGTTAATCCACATATACCCGCCCCCCCCTGTCATTGATTCTTGCAAAAAAACGCAAAGGACCGCACAGTGTCGCAAACGGCGGGCGCAAAGACCCTATTTTGAGGCGTGATCACAAAGGCAGGTCACATGAAAATCGATAAGTTTATTAAAGCAGCCCTATTGGGACTGACCATTGGTGCGATGCCATTTGCATTGACTGCGCCGATCGACGCGCAGGCCAACACGCTCCGCGTGGTCAAGAAGGGCACCAACCGTGTGTTGGAAGTCCCGATGAACCGCGCGGTTGTGGTTGAAAGCGACATCCCCTTTGCCGAGCTTAGCATCGCCAACCCGGGGATCGCCGATATTTCATCCCTGTCTGATCGCACCATCTATGTGCTGGGCAAATCCCCTGGCCTGACCACGCTGACCCTGCTGGATGCGGCCGGTCAGCTGATCACCAACGTGGATGTGCGCGTCGCGGCGGATGTCTCTGAATTCAAGGAACGCCTGCGGCAGATCCTGCCCGGCGAAAAGATCGAAGTGCGCACAGCCAACGACGGTATCGTCCTGTCGGGCATCGTGTCCTCCACCCAACGCCTGCAGCGCGCCCTTGATCTGGCCGAACGCTACGCGCCGGAACGCGTCTCCAACCTGATGAGCGTCGGCGGCATCCAGCAGGTGATGATGAAAGTCCGCTTTGCCGAGATGAGCCGATCTGTCTCCAAATCCCTAAGCGCGTCGCTCGCGTTGAACGGGCTGGTGGGCAATGATCTTGCGATCAACGGCGGGACCAATACGACAAATACGTCAGGCGCGATTGCAAACTCTCTTGGCGGCACGACACCTGCGTCCAACAGCAACGCAGGCGCGGTACTGTTCGGCTTTAACGCAGGGTCCACCCAAGTCGGCCTGCTGCTTGAAGCGCTGGAGCAGAAGGGCGCCGTACGCTTCCTTGCCGAACCGAACCTCGTCGCGCTGTCCGGGCAAGAGGCGACGTTCCTTGCCGGTGGCGAATACCCCGTACCTGTCGCCCAGACCGGCGACCAGATTTCGGTGCAGTACAAACCCTTCGGCGTAGAAATGAGCTTTATCCCCCGTGTCGTGGATAAAGACCTGATTAACCTCGAACTCAAAGCCGCTGTGTCGGCGATTGATGCCAGCAACAGCGTGTCCTTGGGCAATGGTTTCGACATCTCGGCCTTCACCCGCCGCGAAACCTCGACCACGGTTGAAATGCGCGACGGCGAAAGCTTTGCGATCGCGGGCCTGCTGACCGACGATTTCACCGATAACTCCAGCCAGCTACCCTGGATCGGCGATGTGCCTGTATTGGGCGCGTTGTTCCGCAGCGCGAACTATCAGCGCAGCCAGTCCGAACTGGTGATCATTATCACGGCCCATCTTGTGACCCCCACCCGCGGCGAGGCTTTGGCCCTGCCCACCGACCGGATCAAACCGCCCACGGAAAGCGAATTGTTCCTGTCAGGTCGCACGTCCAAAGGCAGCACAGCGCCCACCAAAGGGGCCGCTGGCGAGGTTGCCAAACAGGACTTTAGCGGGTCATATGGCTATGTATTGGATTGATCAGATGACATCAGCGATCCCTTCGACAGGCAAAATCACCGGGTTATGCGCCGCTTTGGCGATGACCGTGGCAGGCTGTGCCAGCAGCCCTGATCCGGTCTATACCCAGTTCCACCGCGAAGCAGGATCCCTGACCGATCTAGGCACCTTTGGAAACGCCACGCTGAACAACCGTTTGGTGATGACAGGCGAACGCCAGTACACCTTCGATCTGGCCAACCGCTTTGCCGGCGAAGTCGAATCCACGGTGACCTTTGCCTTTAACTCGGCCCAGCTGGACGGGGCCGCGCAGGCCGTGCTGCGGCGCCAAGCGGGATGGATTCGCCAATTCCCCGAGGTCCGCTTCCGCGTGTATGGCCATACCGATGCTGTCGGTTCAAACAGCTACAATAAAGCGTTGGGCCTGCGCCGAGCACAATCCGTTGTTGCGTATCTGTCAACACAAGGCATCAGCCGCAGCCGTCTTGAGGCCGTTGTTTCCTTTGGCGAAACGCAGCCGTTGATCGTGACACAGGGCCGCGCACGGGCGAACCGTCGCACAGTGACCGAAGTCAGCGGCTTTGTCGGGCGTCATCCCACCGTTCTGGACGGCAAATACGCGCAGATCATCTATCGCGATTACGTTGCCAGCGCCGTGCCACCGACTCAGCTATCGGGCGGCGCAACATCGACCGGAACCGCGACGGAATAACCGGATAAAAGATACCTCGAGAAAGGCCTGATCGTCGCTGACGGTCGGGCCTTTTGCGTTTCAATCCGGCAAATCCCTGCGGATCGTTTCAAAAGACCAAACAATAGAAACTATTTAGCCCCAATCTTGCCCAACTTGGCAGGGATATTCACTGCAATAGGACAGTTGCGCCCGGCCACCGTGGTCTGACGCAGGGGACCGCAAGGCAAAGAACAGGGCGACGCCCGATTAGCCCTTGCCGCGCCCCAAAGAGTAGAAGGGGAAGTTTAGGTATGAGCAGCAGTATGCCACAGATTGACGCACCACAGATCATCGCCTGCACTGTCAGCCGTGATGTACAGAACTTTGACCTGCTGATCGAGGATATGGAATCAGCTTTGGGCGAAGCCTGGGGTGATCTCGGCTTTTCTGAAAGCCTCGCTTTTTTCAGCCAGCCCGAAGCGGCGACGCTCGAGCTGATTGCACTGGCGCTTGATTCCGAGGACGAAGAGAATCTGCCGATGATGTCCGAAATCATCTCGCAGGCCAAATCGCGTCATATCAAGGTGATCCTGATCGCCGAAGACATGTCCCCGGCCTCGCTCCATTCTCTATTGCGTCAAGGTGCGGATGAATTCGTCCCCTACCCGCTGCCCGAAGGCGAATTGGCGGCGACCATCGAACGTCTGCGCGCAGGCCCCGAGCCCAAAGCCGAACACATCGAGGCAGGCCCCAAGCTGAAACCCGGTGCCGATAAGGACGGCGCTGTGATCGTGGTACATGGTTTGGCCGGTGGCACCGGTGCGACGAGCATGGCCGTTAATCTGGCGTGGGAACTGGCGACCTCCGACAAAAAGAACCCGCCAAAGGTCTGCCTGCTGGATTTCGATCTGCAGTTCGGCGCCGTGGCGACCTATCTGGACCTGCCGCGCCGCGAAGTCGTCTATGACATGCTGATCGAGACAGACGAGATGGACGAGGAAAGCTTTGGTCAGGCTCTGCTGACCTATGAAGACACGCTTCAGGTCCTCACCGCCCCCGCCGATATGCTGCCGCTTGATCTGATCACCTCGGAAGATGTGACGCGGATTCTGGATATGGCGCGCAACCAGTTCGACTACGTTGTTGTCGATATGCCGTCGACGCTGGTGCAATGGACCGAAACCGTGCTGAGCAATGCGCATGTCTATTTTGCCATGCTCGAACTGGATATGCGCTGCGCCCAAAACGCCCTGCGTTTCAAACGCGCGCTGCAATCCGAAGAGCTGCCGGTCGAAAAGCTGCGCTATGTCATGAACCGCGCGCCGAAATTTACCGACCTTAACGCCAAAGCGCGGGTCAAACGGATGGCAGAAAGCCTTGGTATTTCCATCGACGTGCAGCTGCCTGATGGCGGCAAGCAGGTGACGCAGGCCAACGACCACGGTCTGCCGCTCGCCAATACCGCCGCCAAGAACCCGCTACGCCGCGAGATCGCAAAGCTCGCGTCTTCTATCCACGACCTCAAGGCTGACGAAGCCAAAGCCGCCTGATCCGGCCCAAGCGCCAGATAATTTAGAAAGAGTATTCAGATGTTCTCGAAGTATAAAAAGCCAGGTGACGTTGCCGTAGCCACACCCGCCCCAAAGGCGAAAGCTCCCGCGCCCCAGCAACAGCCCGAGGAAGCGGTCGCGCCCAAACCCGCCAGCATGCGCCGCGTGGCTCAAGCCGCAACCGTCGCCCCGCAGGATCGCGACGTGAAGCGCAAGCAACGCATGAGCGACATCAAGCTCGAACTGCACCGCGCCCTGCTTGAGAACCTGAACCTCGCCGCCCTTGAACACGCCTCGGAACAGGATCTGCGCAGCGAGATCAACGAAATCTCGACCGAGATTCTGGCCGAGAAATCCATCGTGTTGAACCGCGAGGATCGCGTTCAACTGAACTCCGAACTGTATGACGAGGTGACCGGCCTTGGCCCGCTGGAAACGCTGCTGAAAGACGACAGCGTCAACGATATTCTGGTTAACGGCCCGCAACAGATCTTTGTGGAACGCGCGGGTAAACTGCAGCTGACCGACGTGACCTTCAAAGACGAAAAGCACCTGCTGCGGATCATCGACAAGATCGTTTCCGCCGTTGGCCGTCGCGTCGATGAAAGCAACCCTTATGTCGATGCGCGCTTGAAAGACGGCTCGCGTTTCAACGCTATGGTCCCGCCGATTGCCGTGGACGGCAGCCTTGTCTCCATTCGTAAGTTTAAGAAAGACAAACTGGGCATTGATGATCTGGTAAGCTTTGGGGCCTTCTCGGAAGAGATGGCAGCCTATCTGCAAGCCGCCGTCGCCACCCGTCTGAATATCATCGTCTCGGGCGGTACGGGCTCTGGTAAAACCACCACGCTGAACGCGCTGTCATCGTTTATTGCCAACGATGAACGGATCCTGACCATCGAAGACACCGCCGAACTGCAACTGCAACAGACCCATGTGGGCCGCATGGAAAGCCGCCCGCCCAACGTTGAAGGCAAGGGCGAGGTATCCCCGCGCGACTGTCTGAAAAACGCCCTGCGGATGCGTCCTGACCGGATCATCGTCGGCGAGACGCGCGGCGAGGAAGTGATCGACATGCTGCAGGCCATGAACACCGGCCACGACGGGTCGATGACCACGATCCACGCCAACTCTGCCCGCGATGGGGTCAGCCGTCTGGAAAACATGATCGCCATGGCCGGTATCGAAATGCCGCTGAAAGCGGTCCGCAGCCAGATCTCGTCGGCTGTGAACCTGATCGTACAAGCATCGCGCTTGCAGGACGGGTCGCGCCGCATGACGTCGATCACCGAAATCACCGGGATGGAGGGCGACGTGATCTCTATGCAGGAAATCTTCCGCTTTCAGCGCGTCGGCCTGACGCCCGAAAACAAGATCATCGGCCACTTCACCGGCACCGGCGTGCGCAGCCACTTCTCTGAACGTTTCAAGATGTGGGGCTATGACCTGCCATCGTCGATCTATGAACCCGTTGTGGTCAAGTAAGGATTATCAATCATGAGTGCAGAACCCATTATCTATGGCCTGATCTTCGTCGGTGTCCTTGTGCTGGTCGAAGGGCTGTATCTGGTCGCTTTCGGTAAATCCATCAGCCTCAACAGCAAGGTCAACCGCCGGCTTGAAATGCTGGAAAAAGGCGCGGGCCGCGAAGAGGTTCTGGACAAGCTGCGCAAGGAAATGCAGCAGCACATGGATAACAAATCCATTCCGGTCTATTCCCTGCTCGCCGAGAAAGCACAAAAGGCCGCGATCGCCTTTGCGCCGAAACAGCTGATCATGATCATGGCCGGCCTTTCGGTCGTCGCCTTTCTGGGGCTGACCATCGGCACCAATACCGAAGTGCCCGTGCGTATCCTGATCTCTGTCGGGATCGGTGTCGGGGCCGTATTTTTCTGGATCTCGTCCAAAGCGAAGAAGCGCATGGACATGATCGAAGAGCAGCTGCCTGACGCGGTGGAACTTATGGTGCGGTCGCTGCGCGTGGGCCACCCTTTCACCAGCGCGATCTCTATCGTGTCCAAGGAAATCCAGGACCCGCTTGCGTCGGAATTCGGCGTGATCGCCGATGAAACCGCCTATGGCCGCGACATTGGCGAGGCGCTCAAGGATATGGCCGAACGGCTTGATATGCAGGATTTGCGCTTCCTCGCCGTGGCCGTGACCATCCAGCAGCAATCGGGGGGTAACCTTGCCGAAATCCTTGCAGGGCTGGCCAAAGTCATCCGCGCCCGCTTCCGTCTGTTCCGCCGCGTCCGCGCCATCACGGCTGAAGCGAAATGGTCGGGCAAGTTTCTGTCAGCCTTCCCCGTTGTCGCGCTGATCGTGATCAAACTCGGTGACCCGCATTACTATGACGAAGTCATGACCCACCCGCTGTTCATCCCCGGCTGTATCGCGGTTGTCCTGTTCCTGTCGCTTAACCTCATCGTCATGCGCAAGCTGACCGATATCAAAGTCTAAGGGGGCCTCACTGTGAATTTCCTCAACTCACTCGACACCGCACTTGGCCCCATGGGCTGGATCGCCATTCTGGGCGCATTGGGCCTGACCATGGTGGGCGCAACGCTTGTCATGATCCTGCGCCAGCCCGAAGACCCTTTGGCCAAGCTCAAACGGAGCCAGACCGAGGCTGCCGATGCAGGCAAGCAACAGCGCCTGCGCCAGTCGGACCGCAACGAGAAGCTGCAAAAATTCGCCAAGTTCCTCGAACCCGAAGACGTGGAAGAGCTAAGCGCCAAGGCGCTGCTGCTGCGTCAGGCGGGCTATAGCTCGCGCGATGCGGTACGGTTCTTTCACTTTGCCCAGATGGCGCTTGGCATTGCCGGGCTGGTGATCGGCACCGTCTACATCAATTTCCTTGGCGGCGGCGAAGGCATGACCACCAACAAGATGATGCTCTATACCGTGGGCCCCGGCGGCATCGGATATTTCCTGCCGCGCTATTGGGTGACCCGCCGCGTCGCCGAGCGGAAAGAGGAAATCACACGCGGTTTCCCCGATGCGCTGGACATGATGCTCGTCTGCGTCGAAGCCGGCCAGTCGCTTGATCAATGTATCGTCCGCGTGGCCCGCGAATTGCGCGCCTCCTACCCTGCGCTGGCGGAAGAGTTCGAAATCGTCGCCTATGAGATGAAGGCCGGTAAAGACAAGGTCAGCGTGCTGAACGCCATGGGCGAACGCTGCGGCGTGCAAGATGTGTCGTCCTTTGTGACGGTGCTGGTACAATCCGCCGCCTTCGGGACATCCATCGCCGACGCGCTGCGGGTCTATGCCGCCGAGATGCGCGACAAACGCGTGATGCGCGCCGAAGAGGCCGCAAACAAGTTGCCAACCAAGATGACACTTGCCACAATGATGCTGACCGTTCCTCCGCTGCTGATCATTCTGGTCGCGCCATCGGTGATGAACATTACCAAACTAGGTCAGTAAGGCTCTGCATGATCCACATTCCCAAGCGCGCGTTACCCTTCAAGCTCGCGCTTTGTATGACCCTGATCGCCGGATTGGCCGCTTGCTCTGCAGGCGGTCTTTCCGCGTTTGGGGGCAAGCGCGCCAGCCCTGACAACCCCTTTGCCCCCGGTGTCAACACCCGCAAGGACGCCGAAGACGGGGTAGAGGTCGCCCACCGTCTGATGCGCGCGGGCGAATACGAACTGGCCATCCGCGCCTTCAACCGCGCCGCGCTCGCCTCCCAGTTGGACGCCGAAATCCTGTCGGGACTGGGCAGCGCCAACCTTGGGCTGGGGCGATTGGGTCAGGCGGAAAAGCTGCTGCGCGACGCTGTAGAAAAGGACGAAACCCACCCCGAGGTCTGGAATAATCTCGGCGTTGTGTTGATGGAACGCGGCAAACTCGCCGAAGCCCAGCTGACCTTTCGCAAGGCCTATGCGCTCGATAATGGCGAAAGTGACGCAATCCGTGACAATTTGCGCTTAGCACTCGCAAAATCGGAAAACTCTGTTACGATCCCGGATCAAGAAGACAGTTATAAATTGGTGCGGCGCGGCTCGGGCGACTATCTGGTTCGGCCAGCATCATAACGAGGCAGAGCAGTAAAAGGACGCAAAAATGCGCCACCCTATCCTATTGGCCGCCTGCATTGCAGGCGTCGTCGCAGTAGCAGGCTGCGGCAAGAAATCCGGCGAGGATACCGTCACCCGCGCCTTCCAGGACGTGAACGTCGTGGATGAAAGCAACCTCAACGATGTGATGTTGACAGTGGCCGACCCGAACGAGGCGGTCAGCTATTTCACCCGCACCGCGCAGGAAAACCCCGACCGCATCGACATCCAGCGCAGCTTGGGCAAATCCCTGATCCGCGCCAAACGCAACCAAGAGGCCGCATCGGTCTGGGGCAAAGTTGCCGCTTCCAAGGATGCCACCCCCGACGACAAGGTTGATTACGCCGATGCGCTGATCCGCGCAGGCGATTGGGCTAAGGCGGAAAAGACGCTGGATTCCGTCCCGCCCACCCATGAAACCTACAACCGCTACCGGCTCGAGGCGATCGTCGCTGACAGCAAACAGGAATGGGACAAGGCCGACAGTTTTTACGAGATCGCCATCGGTCTGACCACCAAGCCCGGTTCGGTCATGAACAACTGGGGCTACTCCAAACTGACGCGCGGCGACTATCAGGCTGCCGAACGCCTTTTCGGCGAGGCCGTGAAGCAGGATTCAACGCTGTTTACCGCCAAGAACAACCTGATCCTCGCCCGTGGCGCGCAACGTGAATACAGCCTCCCCCCGATCGAGATGGACCAGACGGAGCGCGCGCAACTGTTGCACACCCTCGCCCTCTCCGCGATCAAGAAGGGCGACGTTGAAACCGGTAAAGGGCTGCTGCGCGACGCCATCAGCACCCACCCGCAGCACTTCGAGGCCGCCGTCCGGTCGCTGCGCGCGTTGGAAAACGCAGGCTAACGCGTGGAGATCACCAGCTCCGCAGCGCTGTGGTTCCTGCCCTTCGCGCTGCCCCTTTGTGCCTATACGATCTACACCGATCTGGCCTTTATGCGGATCACCAATGTCACGGTGATCGCATTGGCCGCCGTGTTTGTGCTGATCGGCCCGATTGCCCTGCCCTTTGACAGCTACCTCTGGCACCTGCTGGCGATGGTGGTGGCCCTTGTGGTGGGCATCTTCATGAACGCAGGCGGGCTGATGGGCGCGGGGGATGCGAAATTCATCGCCGCCGCCACGCCCTTTATCGCGCTCGGGGATGTGCGCTTTGTCATGGCGCTGTTCATGGCGACGCTGGTTGCCGCCTATATCATTCACCGCGCCGCCAAATATTCCCCTCTGCGCAAACTTGCCCCGCAATGGGTCAGCTGGCACGAAGCCAAGAAATTCCCCATGGGCCTCGCCCTTGGAACTGTGCTTGCCGCATATTTAATGCTCGGCGCCTACTTCGGGGCCTGATTTCGCCATATTCAACCGCTACGCCTTGGGGCACGCCCGTGTCCCCATGAAAGAAGCCTTCATGAATATGCAAACCAGCGCCGTCATGGCCCCTCCTCCGCCGCGCACCATCCAAGAGATGAAGCTGCCCGTGGTGATGATGCGCGACATCATGATCAAGACGATGTTCCGCAAGAACGTCACCATGGTCAGCGAACTCGCAGCGGCGATCTGCCTGCCGCTTCAGGTCACGCAGGAACTGGTAGATCTGTCGCGCGACCAACGCCTTCTCGAAGCGACGGGCACGCTCAACGCGAATAACGGCAATGAAATGGGCTACCAGCTGACCGATCTGGGCAAGGCCCGCGCGTTGGATGCCTTGGCGCAATCGGAATACTTCGGCCCGATGCCCGTGCCGCTTGATGTCTACCGCGAACAGATCAAACGCCAGTCCGTGCGCAACATGCAGATCACCCGCGCAAAGCTCGAAGCCGCCATGGGCCATCTGGTGCTCCCGTCCGAGCTGATCGGCAACCTTGGCCCAGCCGTGACGGCCGGTCGCTCCATCCTGATGTACGGCCCCCCCGGCAATGGTAAATCAAGCATCTCCAACGGGATTCGCGACGCGCTTGGCGACCGCATCTATGTCCCCCGCGCGATTGAATACGCCGGTCAGGTAATCACGGTCTATGACCCCATCGTGCACACCGCCATTTCCGAAGAGAAACAAGATCCGAAATCCCTGCGCCGCGTGACGCGCTTTGACACCCGCTATGTCAAATGCGAACGCCCCACAGTGATCACCGGGGGCGAGCTGACGCTCGATATGCTTGATCTGGTCTACAACCCCACCGCACGGACCTATCAAGCCCCGCTGCAGCTGAAATCCACCGGCGGCATCTTCATCGTCGACGACCTTGGCCGACAGGCAGAATCGCCACAGGCGCTGGTCAACCGCTGGATCGTGCCGCTGGAAGAAAACAAGGACATCCTCGCCCTGCAATCCGGCGAGAAGTTCGAAGTTCCCTTCGACACGCTGGTGGTCTTCTCCACCAACTTCCACCCCAATGAGATCTTCGACCAGGCCGCCCTGCGCCGGATCTTCTTCAAGATCAAGATCGACGGGCCTAATCAGGAAAACTTCCTCAAGATCTTTGCCATGGTCGCAAAGAAACGAAACATCAAACTGGACGAGGCGACGCTGATCCATTTGCTGAAAACAAAATACCCTACGATCAACAACGTGTTCGCCAACTATCAGCCGATCTTCCTGATCGACCAGATGATTTCCATCTGCGATTTCGAAGGTATCCCGCACCAGATGCGCCCTGATCTGATTGACCGTGCTTGGGCCAATATGTTCGTCGAGGATGAAACCATCGTCAGGTAGCACCGCGCTCGACACCGGCGCGGGCATCCGCTTCATTTTGCCAGATAAACTCCGGGGGTGCGGGGGCTGGCCCCCGCGTGCAAACAGCCTATCTTGCACCCCATGCAGACCCTGCCCCCCAAGTTCTCCGACTGGTTCGCCACCAAAGGCTGGTCCATCCACCCCCACCAGCAAGACATGCTGGACCGCGCCGAGGTGCCCGCCCTGCTGTTGATCGCGCCGACCGGGGGCGGCAAGACGCTGTCGGGTTTTCTCCCCACGCTGGTCGATCTGGCCGAGGGCGGTCACGAGGGGATGCACACGCTCTATATCTCGCCGCTCAAGGCGCTGGCCGCGGATATCAAGCGCAACCTCACCACCCCGGTGACCGAAATGTGTCTCCCCATCCGGATCGAGGACCGCACCGGCGACACCTCGCAAACGCGCAAACGCCGGCAGCGCGCCGACCCGCCCCATATCCTGCTGACCACCCCCGAAAGCCTTGCGCTGCTGACCTCCTACGAGGATGCACCGCGCATGTTCAAAGGGCTCAAACGTGTCGTGATCGACGAGATCCACGCGCTGGCCGACAGCAAGCGGGGCGACCAGCTGATGCTGGCGCTGGCGCGGCTGCAACGTCTGTGTCCGGGGCTGAAACGGGTGGGCCTGTCAGCCACCGTCGAAGATCCCGCCGCCATCGCGCATTTCATGGCACGTCACCCCGACCCCTGCCCGATCCTGCTGGCCGATCCCGGCCCGCCGCCCGACATCCGGATGCTGCGCACGGACGCGGCCCCGCCGTGGTCCGGCAATGGGGCGGCCAATGCGATTCCGGCCGTGCTCGACCAGATACGCCAGCATAAAACCACCCTGATCTTCCACAATACCCGCGCTCAGGCCGAGATTTTCTTTCACAATCTCTGGCTCGCCAACGAAGATAGCCTGCCCATTGGCATCCACCACGGGTCGCTCGATCGGCAGCAACGCGAACGGGTCGAAGCCGCGATGGTGCGCGGTGATCTGCGCGCGATTGTCTGCACCGGCAGCCTTGATCTGGGGATCGACTGGGGCGATGTCGATCTCGTGATCCAGATCGGTGCGCCGAAGAATGTCAAACGGCTGGTCCAGCGCATCGGGCGGGCCAACCACCGCTATAACGCGCCCTCCAAAGCGCTGCTGGTGCCTGCAAACCGGTTCGAGGTGGTCGAATGTGTCGCCGCCCTCGACGCCGTATTGGCAGGAGAGCTTGACGGCGACCCGCGCGGCCCCGGCCCCCGCGATGTGTTATGCCAACATATCCTGATCACCGCCTGCGCCGGCCCATTCGACGCCGATGCGCTCTATGCCGAGGTGACCTCTGCCGGGGCCTATGCCAGCCTCAGCCGCGCCGCCTTTGACGCCTGCCTCGATTTCTGTGCCACAGGCGGCTACGCCCTGCGCGCCTACGACAGATGGCAACGTCTGATGTGCACAAACGGCAAATGGCACCTGCGCGACCCGCGCAGCAGCCAGCGTATCCGTATGAACATCGGTACCATTCAGGACACGGACACGCTGAAAGTCCGTATGAAACGCAACCGCGGCGGTGCCCCTTTGGGCGAAATCGAGGAAGGTTTCGCCGCCTCGTTCAGCGCGGGCGACACATTCCTGATCGGCGGCCAGATCGTCAAATACGAAGGGCTGCGGGAAATGACCGTAGAGGTCAGCCGCTCCGCCGCCAAGAAACCACGCGTCGCTACGTTCATGGGCACCAAATTCGCCACCTCGACCCAGCTCTCCGCCCGCGTGCAACGCATGTTCACCCAAGACAGCTGGCCCGAGTTGCCGCGCCACACGGCCGAATGGCTGACCCTGCAACGCGAGGTCAGCCAACTGCCGCAGCCGGGCCGCCTGCTGATCGAAAGCTTCCCCCATGAGGGCCGCGCCCAGACGGTCTTCTACGGCTTCGCCGGTCGCAACGCGCAGCAAACGCTCGGGCTGCTGCTGACAAAACGGATGGAGGAACTGGGCCTGAACCCCCTGGGCTTCGTCGCCACCGATTATGCCACGCTGATCTGGGGGCTGGATCCGGTCAATGACCCCGCCCCGCTCGTTGATGCCACAGCCCTGCATGACGGGTTGGACCATTGGCTGGCCGGCAATGCGGTGATGAAACGCACGTTCCGCGCCGCCGCCACCATCGCAGGGCTGATCGAACGGAACACCCCCCAAGCCCGTAAGTCTGGCCGGCAGGCGACCTTCAGCTCTGATATCCTGTATGACACCTTGCAGAAATACGAACCCGATCACCTCCTGCTCGATATCACCCGCGAAGAGGCCCTGCGCGGGCTGGTCGACTTTGGCCGGATCGAGGAAATGCTGCATCGTATCAAGGGCCGGATCGACCACCGTATCCTCGACCGTGTCAGCCCGCTGTCCGCACCGCTGTTTCTGGAAATGGGTCGCGTGCCGGTCAAGGGGCAGGCAGAAGAGCGTCTGCTGGCCGAGGAGTCCGCGCGATTGATGGAAGCCTCCGGCCTCGCACAGATCACCCCCGCGCCGGATAACATCCCCCTCAAACGGCGCTAGACGTGGCAATCGCTGCGCAGCTGAGTATTTTTGAAAGGGTGAATTAACTTTCGCTTAGGTATTTTTTTTTTTCCCACATGATCACCCCGCGGTACAGGCTGGAGAGCCGATGACCGCAAAGGGTGAAGACGCCCCCACACCCCTCGGGATCAGGCGGGGGCGTCTTCCGCTTCACCCTTTTTCAAATACTCCTGCGCCCCGCCATAGGCGCGTCCATCGGCCAGCGCCCCTTGCGCCCGCGGGCAAACTTGGTGATGAACGCAGCATGAACATCGGGTATGAATTCGACTTTTGCGGCGCGCGGCTGACGGCGCTTGGCTCTGGTGCCTTGTGGTGGGCAGATCACGGGCTGCTCTGCGTGTCCGACCTGCATCTTGGCAAAGCCGAACGGATTGCGCGGCGCGGCGGCACGGCGCTTCCCCCTTACGAGACGATGGACACGTTGACCCGGCTTGCGGCGGCGCTTGACCGTGTACCCGCGCGCGTCGTGATGTGTCTGGGCGACAGTTTCGATGATCTGCACGCGGCCCATGCCCTGCCCGAGCCTGCGCGACTGACGCTGGCGCGGCTGCAGGCGGGCCGGCAGTGGCTGTGGGTAGAGGGCAACCACGACCCCGGCCCCGTCGAACTGGGCGGGGAGCATCTGGCCGAGCTTGTGATCGGCCCCTTGCAGTTCCGACATATCGCACAGGCCGGCGCGCAGGCCGAGGTTTCGGGACATTATCACCCCAAGGCACGGCTGCGGCTGCGCGGGCGGTCGGTGACGCGTCCGGCCTTCCTGTATGACGACCAACGGCTGATCATGCCTGCCTTTGGCACCTATACCGGCGGCTTGTACAGTGACGCGCCGGTGCTACAGGCATTGATGGGTCCGCAGGCCTGCGCCATACTTACCGGACCGCAGCCCACCGCGATCCCCATGCCGCGCTAAGCGCAGCCACGGGGCCCGCTATCCATGTTGAAAGAGCCCCTATGACCCCGCAAGAAATCGCCCGCATCCGCGACAGCTTTGCCGCACAATCGATGATGCAGACCCTCGGCGCTGAACTCAGCGATGTGTCGAATGGGCTCATCCGGATCGAGGCACCGATCCTGCCCGGCACGCGCCAGCAGCAGGGGTTTGGCCACGCGGGGCTGACCTTCTCTATCGGGGACAGCGCTGCGGGCTATGCCGCGCTGACGACACTGCCCTTAGATACCGAGGTCGTCACCGCAGAGATCAAGATCAACCTGCTGGCCCCCGCCCGCGGAGACCGGCTGATCGCGATTGGCAAGGTGGTGAAACCGGGCAAGCGGCTTTGTGTGGTCACGGCCGAGGTCTTTGCCCAAACCGGCGACCAGCAGGTGCTGATCGCCTTGCTTCAGGGCACGATGGTGCCGGTTCCGGCAACCGCCGCTTAGGCGGTCAGCCCTTCGGGTTCGGGCAGCTCATGGGCACGGCAGCAGGCTGTAACCGTATTGGCCAGCAGACAGGCGATCGTCATCGGGCCCACGCCCCCCGGCACCGGGGTGATCGCACCGGCCACCTTGGCGCAGCTGTCAAAATCCACATCCCCGACCAGACGGGTCTTGCCCTCACCCCGCTCTGGCGCGTCGAGACGGTTGATGCCCACGTCGATGATTGTGGCCCCCGGTTTGATCCAGTCGCCCGGCACCATCTCGGGGCGGCCCACGGCGGCGATCACGATATCAGCGCGGCGCACAACACCGGCAAGGTCTTTGGTCCGTGAATGGGCGATGGTCACGGTGCAGCTGTCGTTGAGCAGAAGCTGGGCCATCGGTTTGCCCACGATATTGCTGCGCCCGATCACGACCGCATCCATCCCCGACAGGGTGCCATGGTGGTCGCGCAGCATCATCAGACAGCCAAGCGGCGTGCAGGGCACCATGGATTTCTGCCCGGTGCCCAACAGACCGACGTTCGAGATATGAAACCCGTCGACATCCTTGGCCGGATCAATCGCGCCGATCACAAGGTCTTCGTTCAGGTGATCGGGCAAGGGGAGCTGCACGAGGATACCGTGGATCGTGTCATCGTTGTTCAGCGTGTCGATCAGGGCCAGAAGCTCCGCCTCTGATGTGGTGTCCGCCAGCCGGTGTTCGACCGATTTCATGCCCACTTCCTTGGTCATCTTGCCCTTGGATTTGACATAAACCTCGGAGGCAGGATCGGCCCCGACAAGCACCACAGCCAGCCCCGGCGTGATCCCGTGATCGTCCTTCAGCCGCGTGACATGCTGGGCGACCTGCCCCCGCACCTGTGCTGCAAATGCCTTGCCGTCAATGATCGTCGCTGTCATGGGGACCGTCCTTTGTCTGTTGTGGCGCTGCTATCACCTGCCACAGCAGGCGAAGGCGCGAAGGGGCGACCCTCCGCGCCCTGTTCATACGCGCTTAGAACAGACCTTCAACATCGCCGATGTCATTGAGACGAATATTTTCGGCAGAAGGCACCCGCGGCAGGCCCGGCATGGTCATGATCTCACCGCAGATGGCCACGACAAAGCCCGCGCCAGCAGACAGGCGCACCTCGCGCACGGGGATGGTAAAGCCGGTTGGCGCGCCGCGGGCTTCGGGATCGGTGGTAAAGCTGTATTGCGTTTTGGCCATACAGACCGGCAGATCGCCATATCCCTGCTCTTCCCAGTCTTTCAACTGGTTGAGGATCTTCTGGTCCATCACCACCCCATCCGCGCGGTAGATCTTTGTGGCGATGGTGTTGATCTTATCGGCCAGCGGCATCGCGTCGGGGTAGAGCGTGGCGAAATCCGCCTGACCCTTCTCGATCGTCTCGACCACTTTCTCGGCAAGTTCGGCAGAGCCAGCGCTGCCCAATTCCCAGTGGCGGGACAGCACGGCCTCGGCCCCTTGCGAGGCGACATAGTCTTTGACCGCTTGCACCTCTGCGTCGGTGTCGGTGACGAAATGGTTGATCGCGACGACGACGGGCACGCCAAAGGATTTCAGGTTCTCGATGTGGCGGCCAAGGTTGGGGCAACCGGCCTGCACGGCGTCGACGTTTTCAGCGCCCAGATCGGCCTTGGCCACGCCGCCGTTCATCTTCATCGCGCGCACCGTGGCCACGACCACGACGCAGGACGGTGCCAACCCCGCCTTGCGGCATTTGATGTTCAGGAACTTCTCTGCCCCCAGATCGGCACCAAAGCCCGCTTCGGTCACCACATAATCCGCCAGCTTCAGCGCGGTGGTGGTCGCGATGACAGAGTTGCAGCCATGCGCGATATTGGCGAAAGGCCCGCCGTGGACGAAGGCAGGGTTGTTTTCCAGCGTCTGCACAAGGTTCGGCTGCATCGCGTCTTTCAACAGCACGGTCATCGCACCATCCGCTTTGATATCGCGCGCATAGACCGGTTTACGCTCGCGGGTATAGGCGACGATCATGTCGCCAAGGCGCTTTTGCAGGTCGTTCAGGTCTTTGGCCAAGCACAGGATCGCCATGACTTCGGACGCGACGGTGATGTCGAACCCAGCCTCGCGGGGGAAACCGTTCGACACACCGCCCAAGGACGCCGTGATCTGGCGTAGGGCGCGGTCGTTCATGTCGACGACGCGGCGCCAGACGACGCGGCGCAGGTCGATCTCTAGCGCGTTGCCCCAATAGATGTGGTTATCGATCATCGCGCTGAGCAGGTTGTGCGCCGAGGTGATGGCGTGGAAGTCACCGGTGAAATGCAGGTTCATCTCTTCCATGGGGACGATTTGCGCATAGCCGCCCCCCGCGGCCCCGCCCTTCATGCCGAAGTTCGGCCCCAGAGACGCCTCGCGGATACAGACGGCCGCGTTCTTGCCGATGCGGTTCAACCCGTCGCCCAGACCGACGGTGGTGGTCGTCTTGCCCTCGCCCGCGGGGGTGGGGTTGATCGCGGTGACGAGGATCAGCTTGCCATCGGGACGGTCCTGCACCGAGTTGATGAACTTTTGCGACACCTTCGCCTTGTCATGGCCGTAGGGCAGCAGATCATCGCTGCTGATGCCCAGCTTTTGCCCGATCTCCTGAATGGGGCGTTTGCTGGCTTCGCGTGCGATTTGGATGTCGGATTTAAAGGTCATATGTCCTCCCTGATGCGCCGTCGGCGTTCTATGTTTCTTATGTCCTCAATACGCCTGTGAGGGCATGGGCAGAGGGGGCAATTCCGACATATCCGGCGCTTGATGCGGCGATCCGGCGGGTGTGTCGCTGATTTGAGCATGGCGGGTCGCTGTGACCCCGCGCCCCATTGGGCCTAGCCGTGCTGCCAGGCTGGCTGGTCGGGGATGAACAGGCGCAGCGTATCACCGACGCGCAATAGCCCCTCGCGTTCGATCCAGGCGGTCACGCCGCGACGGTTCTCGGCCGCGGATTTGAACTTGGGACCGTGGCCGGGGCTGTCTTGTTCAATCTCGCGACCGGGCAGCACGCAGGGGCGGTTTTCGGTATCAATCGTGATCGTCGCACCCGAGGCAGCCTGCAGCCGCGCATTGGGCGGCACATGGGTGAAATCGGGGATGCCCTTGATCACCATCGACGTGCCAAGGTGCATGGGGTCCAGTGTCTCCATCCCCATGTCGGCCGCGATCAGGGCCATTTCTTCCGCAGACAGGATCGACAGCTGCCGCACGTTCCGGATCTCGGTGCCCTTGGGATAGAGGTTCGTGACCCGCACACAGGACGCGCGGGTCAGCCCCGCATGCACGTCATCCTCGAAACCGGCGTAGCTGGCGAAAGCTTCGCTCCGGGGTTCGGCGCGGATGCCCTTGGCCAGCTTGGGCACCACACCAAGCCATGTGATCGTTGCGGTAAACTCGGTTTCTTTCATCGTCGGCATGACCGGCATCCTTTCGCGCTGAGTTGTCCGTAACCTGCGCAAAGCCGCGACAAAAGAAAAGGCCCCGCGGGTGCAGGGCCTTTTCTTTCGTATTCTGGTGATCAATGCCTAGGCGTCAGACGCTTGGCTCTGGCTCCATCCCGCTTGGCGGAGGCGTCTTCTTGCCTTTGGCCTTGGGGATCGCGGTCAGGCTTGGTTTGTCCGTGCCGCTGGTGTCCTCGCCGTCCGGGTCTTGTGGCGGTTTGCCTTCCATGACGCGCTTGATCTCGTCGCCGGTGAGGGTCTCGTACTCCAGCAAACCTTGGGCCAGACGTTCGAATTCTTCCTCGTGGTCGGTGATCATTTTGAAGGCGCGGTCGTAGCCTTCGTCGATGATGCGCTTCACTTCGGATTCGATCAGCTCTTTCGTGGCCGCAGAGACGCTGAACCCGCCCGCGCCGCCGTTGGCTTGGTAACCAGCCGCCGCTTCCGAATAGTCGATGTTCCCGACCTTGTCGGACATGCCCATGCGCATCACCATGCCACGCGCCAACTGGCTGGCCTGCATGATATCGCCCATCGGGCCCGACGACACGGTTTCAGCGCCATATTTGAAGATTTCAGCCGCTTTGCCCGCCATGGTCATGGCGATCTTTTGCTCGGCTTCGTCCTTGAACATCTGCAGCTTGTCCATTTCGGGCAGGCTCATCACCATACCCAAGGCGCCGCCGCGCGGAATGATCGTGGCCTTATAGACAGGGTCACATTTCGGCAGCTTGATCCCGACGATGGCGTGACCGGCTTCGTGGTAGGCGGTCTTTTCCTTCTGGTCCTGCGTCAACACCATCGACCGGCGCTCGGCACCCATCATGATCTTGTCTTTCGCGGCCTCGAAATCCATCATCGCGACAAAGCGACGGCCCACGCGTGCGGCGGTCAGCGCGGCCTCGTTCACGAGGTTCGCCAGATCCGCACCCGAGAAACCGGGCGTACCGCGCGCGATAATGCGCAGGTCTACGTCAGGGCCAAGCGGCGTCTTGCGTGCATGCACCCCAAGGATTTTCTCGCGGCCTTTGATGTCAGGGTTGCCTACGGTGACCTGACGGTCAAAGCGGCCCGGACGCAGCAAGGCAGGGTCCAGCACGTCTTTGCGGTTGGTCGCGGCGATGATGATCACGCCTTCGTTCGCCTCAAAGCCGTCCATCTCGACCAGCAGCTGGTTCAAGGTCTGTTCACGCTCGTCGTTGCCACCACCGTAGCCCGCGCCACGAGACCGGCCCACGGCGTCGATCTCATCGATGAAGACGATGCAGGGCGCATTTTTCTTGGCCTGTTCGAACATGTCGCGCACGCGGCTAGCACCGACGCCAACGAACATCTCGACGAAGTCAGAGCCCGAGATCGTGAAGAACGGAACACCCGCTTCGCCGGCAATCGCCCGCGCCAGCAGCGTCTTACCGGTACCGGGAGGGCCCTCAAGCAGCGCGCCTTTGGGGATCTTGCCGCCCAAACGGCTGAACTTTTGCGGGTTGCGCAGGAATTCGACGATCTCTTCCAGCTCTTCCTTCGCCTCGTCGATGCCCGCCACGTCGTCAAACGTCACACGACCGTGTTTTTCGGTCAGCATCTTGGCCTTGGACTTGCCGAACCCCATCGCCCCGCCTTTGCCACCGCCCTGCATGCGGTTCATGAAATAGATCCACACACCGATCAGCAGAAGGATGGGCAACAGCGACATCAGGAAGGTTTGGAAACCGGATTGCTGCTGGGGTTCAGCGCGCACAGGGATGTCCTTGGACATCAGCAGGCTGGTGACCTCGGCGTCTTCGGGCCGGATCGTGACATAGTCACTGCCATCGGCACGACGGAAACGGACCTGTTCACCATCAAGCGTGACGTTGCGCACGTCCCCTGCTTCGACAGCGGTCACAAATTCGGAATAGCTGATTTCACGGCTTTGCAGCCCGCCAGTCGAGCCGCTGAACAGATTGAACAGCGCCAAAACCAAAAGCATCAATACAACCCAAAAGGCGAGATTGCGCATATTACCCAAAGGAAAGTCTCCTACATCCGGGGGACGGCACCAAACACAGCGCCCAATGCGTGTAAGATAGACACGATCGGCGCATGTTCAATGCGTCATATGTGCGGCGAAAAAGGCATCTTCGCCGCGTTCGAGCACTGCTTGCCAGTTTTGCGACCGACCGACAAGGGGGGCAGCGACCAGTTCCGCGCCCTGCCACACCGCCGGAGAGGCCAGCAAGACACCGCGCGGCACGCCCAAATCGCGCCAATCCGCAAAGCTGCGCAGCCCCTCAGCGCCCAAGGCACGGATCGTGGTTTGCGTGTTGGGCGCGGGCGCATCGCCGCAAGGTTCCAGACGCCAGCGGCCGTCCCAGAGCGCATCCACGGGCGCATCAACCGCCCTTACTGCCTGCAACTCTCTGTAAATCCACAGTTTATCGCGCTTCAACCGCAGCTCGCACCCCTGCACGGTCGCGGCACCGGCACCATCAAGCGCTGTCAGCACCTCTGCCACGGCACTGCTGCGTGGGGCGTAGGTGGCCCCGTTGATCCAGGCGATCGTATGGGTCAGCAATCGGCGGCGTGTCTCTGTCGGGAGATCACACAGCGCCTGCCAATCCATCGCCACGGCACCGCATTGAACGTGAGCATGGGCGCGTGCGGCGGCAAACATCTGCGCGTCGAGCGCGGTACGGGCATCGGCAAGGTGGCGCGAGACATCGGCAAGTGCGGCAGAATCAACGCCTAGATCGGTCAGCACCGCCAGCGCCTTGCGGATGCGCACCCGCGCAAAGCTATCATCCTCGTTGCTGGGGTCATCGACCCACGTCACCCCGCAACGCGTCAGATGCGCGCGTAGGTCGGCGCGGCGGGCGTTGAGCAAGGGCCTGTGCCAACGCATGCCATGTCGGTCGAAAATCGCAGGCATGGCGGATAGCCCGTCGACCCCTGCCCGGCGCCCCAAACGCATCACGAAAGTCTCTGCCAGATCGTCGGCGGTATGCCCGATGCAGACAGCGCCAATGCCCTGCCCCCGTGCCCAATCCGCCAACAACCGGTAACGCGCCTTGCGGGCCTCGTTCTGCAAATTGCCGCTGTGGTCCCAGCCCGTCCACCTCAACGTATCATGCGGAACGCCAAGCGCGCGACACTGGCCGGCGACCATCGCGGCTTCGCGGGCGGCCTCGGGTCGCAGGCCGTGATCGACGGTTGCTGCGTGCAGCACGATCCCGCGGCTGCGGGCATAGTCGTTCAGAAGATGTAAAAGCGCGACAGAGTCGCCGCCCCCCGACACCGCCACACCCAATACGGGCGGCGGCGCGGGGTCAAAGCTGGCGGCGATGCTCTGCGCCAGCGGGTCGGTCATCGGATCACTGGCAGGCAAGCACGCTGCGTTCGGATTGGGCTTGCGCGACGAAGGGGCTTGTGGGGAAGCGCGATGCGACTTCGCCCAAGGTCACGCAGGCTTCTTGGGTTTGGCCCAAGGCCCCCAAAGAGCTGCCAAGCTGGTACAGTGCTTCTGCCGCGACAGGCCCCGCGGGATCGGCGCTAAAGCTTGCCAGATAGGCGCGTGCCGCTTCGCGGGTATCGCCCAGACCGTCCAGCGCGTCGCCGCGCCGCAGATCGGCTTCGGGGCCTAGCGGTCCGCCCGGATAGGTCTGATTGAAGGTCGCAAACTGGTCTGCGGCGCTGCGAAAGTCACCGTCAGCGAGCGCCGCCTTCGCCCGCTCGAAGTCTGTTTTTTCACCCACCGCAAGCTCTGCGGTATTGGTGGGGGTAGAAGTATTGGCCAACGGGTCCGCTGGTGCGGGCACGGGCGTGGCGGGTGCCATGGTCGCGGGCAACTCGCCCCCGCCAAGGGTAGAAGTCTGGCCGAGGCTGCCCACATCGCCGCCTTCAAGCTCCACGAGCCGGAATTCCAGATCACCGATCCGGTTGGTCCCGTCGGTGACCACGCGGTTGATCCGGTTTTCCAGCTCTTCGGTTTTAGAGGTCAGGCGCTGCAGTTCGCTTTCCATTGCATTGACGCGCTCAAGCACCGACCCACCGGTCACGGCAACGCTCGCGCCGCCCGTGGTGGACAGTTCCCGGCGCAGCTTTTGCACCTCGACATTCAGTACCGTCAGTTCCTGACGCACATCCGCCAAAGTCTGCGCATCCTGCGCCTGCGCTGTGACCGGCCCAAAGGCCAGTCCAAGCGCTACAATCAAAGCAAACCGCATATTAAAATCCTAACCTAACGTAGACGACTTAGCTGGTCAGACCGCCCGCAAGTACGGTCACGGCCCGACGGTTCTTGGCATAGCATGCCTCGCTCGAACAGACTTCGATCGGGCGTTCCTTACCATAGCTTACAACGCGAAGACGGCTGGCGGCGATCCCGCGCGAGATCAAATATTCGCGCGCTGCATTGGCACGGCGTGCGCCAAGCGCAAGGTTGTATTCCCGTGTGCCCTGCTCATCCGCGTGGCCTTCGATCACGGCTTGGTAATCGGTGTTGGTGTTCAACCAGGCTGCCTGACCGTCCAGCGTCGCTTGGCCTTCGGGGGTCAGGTTGGATTGGTCAACCAGGAACAGCACGCGGTCCCCGACAGCTTGCTGGAAATATGCCGTAGAAGCCGGGTCGTTCGCGCTGCCGGGGATAATGCCCCCGTTCAGGCCTGCGCCATTCGCGGCACCGTTATTCATGCCGTCCGCGCCAAAGCGGTCAGGGTTGGTACAAGCCGATACGGCCAGGGCTGCGATCAATAGAGTTGCGGTGAGAATGCGGTTCATGGACTGTGCCTTTTTGACGATAGCATTTTAATGTGTCTGTTGTGACGGTGTTACCATAGTGCCTTGGTATTGGGAAACACCAAGGCACTATGGCTGTTGTTTACTTCTGAAGCGGCGACCAAGACGGATCCGATCCGCCCTCTTGGGTGCGCACAGGCTTGAGGTTCCGGCCCGAGATATCGACCGAATACAGCGACGACGCCCCGCCTGCCCCTTGGGTTTCCCGCGCGAACATGATGACGCGGCCGTTGGGGGCCCATGTGGGGCCTTCATCCAGGAAGGACGCGGTCAGCAGACGTTCTTCCGACCCGTCCAGCCGCATCACGCCGATGTGGAACCGGCCCTTGTTCTGCTTGGTAAAGGCCACCAGATCGCCGCGCGGCGACCAGACCGGCGTGCCATAGCGCCCTTCGCCAAACGAGATCCGCGTCGCCTCGCCGCCTGTTGCAGGCATGATATACAGCTGCTGCGATCCCGAACGGTCGCTTTCGAAAACGATCCGGCTGCCGTCCGGCGAATAGCTGGGCGCGGTTTCGATCGCAGGCGTATTGGTCAGCCGTGTCGACTGGCCGGTGTTGATATCCATCGTGTAGATATCCGTGTTCCCACCTTGGGTCAGCGAATAGACAACCGTATTGCCGGACGGAGAAAACCGCGGCGCAAAGCTCATGGTGCCTTCGGCGCTTTCCAGCACGCGACGCTGCACCGACCCGATGTCGAGCACATAGATCCGCGGGAAGCCGCTTTCGTAGCTGGTGTAGAGAATACGATCCCCCGAGGGCGAGAACCGCGGTGCCAGCACGATGGACGAGCTGTCGGTCAGATAGCGCACATTGGCCCCGTCATAATCCATCACCGCCAGACGTTTAGCGCGGTCGTCCTTGGGCCCCGTCTCGGAGACATAGACGACGCGGCTGTCGAAATAGCCCCCTTCGCCCGTGATACGCGAATAGACGGCATCGGCCACCTTATGTGCCATGCGACGCCAGCCATCGACCGTGCCCGAAAACTGCAAGCCCGACCCCAGTTCAGCGCCGGAAAATACGTCATACAGACGGAACTTCACATTCAACGTATTGCCCGAGACACTGACGGCACCAGTGATCAGCGCCTGCGCGTTGATCGCCTTCCAGTCAGCATATTGGATCGGCGCGTTGAAATCGCTGACGGTCGAGATATAGGCGCTTGCCGGTACTTCGCGGAACAGACCAGAACCGACAAGATCTTCGGACACGACCCGCGCCAGATCAACGGCCATCTGCCCCGCGTCCCCGCTTTCGGGCTGAAAGCTGGGCACGGCAAAGGGCAAGGGTTCAATCACACCTTCGGTAATCTCGATCCGCAATGGTCCATCCTGCGCCTGCGCGACCGAGGCAACACCGCCGATAAGCGCGAGACAGAGGCTCAGAATTCGTACAATCATTTGATGCGCATCCTTTCAGGATTAAAGGTCATCTCAATATTCTGCCATTGACCGAATTTTTCTACAGGAAGCTGATACCCGCGCGCGCCGCAGCGGATAATTGCCCGCCGTGCGGCCTCGAACGCCTGATTGGCAGCCCCCTGTGATCCGCCCGAACTGCTGGTCATCTTGATCGAATTGGTCTGTGGCGTGCCATCTTGGTTCATTGCGACACTCACCACTACAGTAGTGCGCAATGCCTCGGAGGAAAGGGACCCCACGTTCCAGCACGACGATACTGCCACGCGCAGCGATTCTTTCTCGCCAGCCGACAATGGCGGGCCAGAGGGTGCCGCCGGCGTTGCAGGCGCGTCGGTCTCTCCCATGGCTTCGGCGAGCGCAGCTGCCACGGCGTCCTTATCCGTTGCCGGTTCGGGCGTCGGCTTGGGTGTTTCCGGCTTCGGTGTGGCGGGTTTCGGCGTTTCGGGTTTCGGCGTCTCCACGGGTGCCTCTGCCACCTGCGGCGCAGGAGGTGTGGGGCGGCGGGCCGGAGGACGTGCGGATTGGGTCGGCGACGCTTTGGGCGCTTCCGTTGCTTCGGTCACAATCTGCGTCGTCGCCTCTTCGGGGGCGGTGGCTTCCTGTGCCTCTTCCACGACCTTGTCTGCCGGCGCATCCGGTGTCGCGGCCTCGCGCAGCACATCATCGGTGCGCGCCTCGGGATCCGGAGCCTCTACAGGTTCGGGGGCCACACGCTCTACAGGGCGCGGCACGGCGACGGGTGCTTCCTCTGGCGTCAGAACGGCGACATCGGCAGGCGGCTCGGGCAGCTCGGGGGCCTGATCGCTCACGTCCTCCGAGGGGGGCGGTGCGATGGGTTCAGGCTCTGGCACAGGCTCGGGTTCCGGGGCGGGCTCGGGCTCCGGCGCAGGCGCAGGGGTCGGTTCTGGTTCGGGCGCAGGTTCCGGTTCAGGGGCAGGCTCGGGCTGCGCTGCGGCCTCCGCCTGCGCGGATTGCGCCGCGGCGACCATCTCGTCATATTGCGCGGCCGAAATGACCGACACCTCCTGCATCTCCACAGGGTCGCTGTGCGAGGTAAAGATATTCCCCAGCAATAGCCAGCCGATGAGCCCCAAGTGACCCGCGCCAGAGATGTAATGCCCCTTGTGCATGGTTACCCGCCTGACGCGCCTGTGCCGTCCAACTTCGGCCCGCCGGTTTCAGTCACCAGACCAATGTTGCTAAAGCCACCTGCGTTCAGCGCCCCCATGACTTCCATAATCGAGGCATAGGGCACAGCCCCATCCGCACGCAGGAACACACGGTCGCTCGCACGCTCTGCCGAAATGGCACGCAGCTTGGCAACCAGATCATCACGCCCGGTTTCTGTCTTCTGGATCTGCACGGACCCGTCCGCCAGAACGGTCACGGTCAACGGCTCCTCCTGCTCGGACGGCAGGGCGGTGGCCGCTGTTTTGGGCAGCTCGACCGGCACGCCAACGGTCAGCAAAGGTGCTGCGACCATAAAGATGATCAAGAGCACCAGCATCACGTCAACGAACGGCGTGATGTTGATCTCTGCCATCGGCTGCGCACGGCCGCGACGGCGGCCACGGCCACCCCCGCCCTGCTTTTTCATCACCCCACCTGCCATGGCTCAGCTATCCAGCTGACGGCTGAGAATGGTGGCGAATTCATCAGCAAAGGCTTCGTAGCCGCCCAAAATACGATCAGAATCCGCGCTCAGCTTGTTATAGAAGATAACCGCGGGAATAGCCGCCAAAAGGCCAATACCTGTGGCCAAAAGCGCCTCGGCAATACCGGGGGCGACGACGACAAGGCTGGTATTTTGCTGGGCCGCGATCTCGATGAAAGAGTTCATGATCCCGAACACGGTCCCGAACAGACCGATAAATGGCGCGGTCGACCCGGTGGTCGCCAGCACGGGCAAGCCCTTTTGCAGACGCTCTGCCTCTTTGGCAATCGCCACATCCATGCTGCGGTCGATCCGCGCGGTGGCACCGGGGATCAGCCCGCCATCCTCGCGATGCGACCGACGCCATTCCGTCATACCGGCGGCGAAAATCTTTTCTGCGGCCCCATCCGGATCCGGCCCGATCGTGTCATACAACCCGTCCAACGGCTCGCCCGACCAGAATGCCTGGTCAAACCGCTCTGCCTCGGCTTTGGCATGGCGGTACTGGATCATCTTCTGAATGATGATCGACCACGACCAGAAGGACGCGACGATCAGCATGATCATCACGAGTTTTACGGTAATCGTTGCGCGGAGAAATAGACCTAAGAGCGAGAAATCAATCTCGCTTGCCGCCGCCAGCGTTTCTGCTTCCATCGGTTCTGCTCTTTTTGTTGCGCCCAAAAGGGGCTTCATCTGCCTCAACGGCCCTGTTTTCCAAGGCGCTATTTGGCACAAGCTTAGCCGAGTGCAATATCTATTGCTAGGATTATGGGGCCAATCCGCCTGCTAGACGGGGATTGAGCGAAGTTTCGCTGGCAATCTGCAGGGTTTGCCTGACGCCGCGATACAAACAATCGTGACCACCGCCCGAAACAGGACCGTATCGCCGCGTTTGACCTCTTGCTGCATCACCATGCGAGCCGGCGTGATCGACGTGGCCCATGTCTCTACATCAAGCATATCGTCGAATACCGCAGGCTGGATGTAATCCGCCTCTACCCGGCGCACGGCAAAAACCACGCCCTCGGCCTTCATGGCCAGCTGGTCGATTCCCATCTCGCGCACCCAGTCACTGCGCGCCCGTTCGATATAGCGCAGGTAATTCGCGTAATAGACGATCCCCGCCATATCGGTGTCTTCATAGTAAACGCGGATCGGCAGATGATGGGTCATTGCGCCGCCCCCACCCGCGCGAACAAGCGCAGTGCATGAGACGGGTCCTGCGCTGCCACGGGCATCACGGGGTCATAGGCCGCACGCAACAGTGCCGCCACCTCAGGCTTCAGGATCGTCGCCCCCTCGTGCAGAGCAAGTGGCGACACCTCGCGGAACGCAGTATCAGACCACAGCAAGAAAGACTGCACGATCTGCCCCAGTGCCAGGGCTTGCGCGGGCATCGCGCTCAGCTGCTCGTCCATGCGCAGAAAGACGAAACATGCCTTGATGGCGCCTGTCTCGTCAAAGCGGAACAGACGATACTGATTGGCCCCCGCCGCATCCAGCTTTTCCACCAACGGGGCAAGATCAGGCACCAGACGGTCCAGATCGGGCACCTCCAACAGCTCTGCCCAATCCTTGAAAAAGAACATCATCAGATTGCTGCCAAGCTCGGGGTCGGTCTCTGACATGCTGTGCCCCGCCAACTGACAGACCGCCTCGATCGCGCTTTTGACCACGGTCAGCGTCGCATCATCCACGCCAAAGACCACAGGTGCCAACGGGCGGCCCCAACGGGCAAAGGCATAGCTGTCGTCGCTTCGGGTAAACAGCGCTTCGATCTCTTGTGGTGTCATCTCAACTTCCAAATGGTCTTAAATCCTCGCCGAAGGCTTCCCCGCCCTCAGCCAAACAAATCGCTTTGGGGTTTGGGCGGAGCCATCCCCAGATGCGTCCAGGCTTTCTGCGCCAGCATCCGTCCCCGCGGCGTGCGCTGGATCAGCCCTTGTTGCAGCAGGTAGGGCTCGATCACCTCTTCCAGCGCATCACGGGATTCAGACAGCGCCGCCGACATGGTTTCGATCCCGACCGGGCCGCCCTGATAATTCTCGGCGATCAGACGCAGATAGCGGCGGTCGGCCCCGTCCAGTCCCAGCTTGTCGACGCCAAGACGGGTCAGCGCCATATCCGCCAGCGCGCGGGTCACGCGGCCGTCGCCTTCAACCACGGCGAAATCCACAACGCGCCGCAGCAGACGGCCCGCGATACGCGGGGTGCCGCGGGCGCGCTTGGCGATCTCGCGTGCGCCCCCCTCATCGGCGGGGGCCCCCAGCTTGCGGGCATTGCGATCGACGATGATGAACAACTCATCCTCGGTATAGAACTGCAAACGCGTAGGAATGCCGAAACGGTCGCGCAACGGCGTGGTCAGCAGCCCCATGCGCGTTGTCGCGCCCACCAGCGTGAAGGGCTGCAATTCGATGCGCACGGTGCGCGCGGCGGGGCCTTCGCCGATCACGAGGTCGAGTTCAAAGTCTTCCAACGCGGGATACAGCACCTCTTCCACGGCTGGGTTCAGACGGTGGATTTCATCGATAAACAACACATCGCGGGCTTCGAGGTTGGTCAGGATCGCCGCCAGATCGCCCGCCTTTGCCAGCACAGGGCCAGAGGTCATGCGGAACCCGACCCCCAGCTCGCGTGCCATGATCTGCGCCAGCGTGGTCTTCCCCAATCCGGGCGGGCCGTGGAACAGCGTGTGGTCCATCGCCTCGCCCCGCTGCTTGGCGGATTGGATGAACACCTTGAGGTTGGCCCGCGCTTCGGCCTGACCGACGAATTCATCCAGCATCTGCGGGCGCAGGGCGCGGTCTATATCACCGGGCTGCGGGTCCGGCCGCAAAGTTGGGTCACTGTCGATCATCAAATATCCAAGCAAGGTTCATACGGACGGCCACGCGGCTATGCGCATCCTATCCTTTGGGGGCAAGCAGTTTCAACGCCGCGCGGATCAGCTGCGGGGTGTCGGCCTCTGGCATCTCTCCGGCAGCTTGCGCCACGGCCCCTGCCGCATCGCCCGGACCATAGCCAAGGTTGCCAAGCGCCGACAGCGCCTCTGCCTGCGCGGACTGGTTCGGCGGGGCCACGGGGCGGCGTTTGGGGGCAGCGGTTTCGATCACCTCTGCTGCTGCCTCGACCTCGCCATGCGCCTCGGCCAGCGAACCGGTCATCGCCATCACCCCCGGTGCCTTATCCTTGAGGTCCAGCACCACGCGCTGCGCGATCTTGGGGCCGACGCCCTTGGCCACTTTGACCGCGTTCCAGTCGCCAAGCGCGATGGCGCGGCTGACACCATCTGGCCCAAGCGCGCCCAGAATGGCCAGCGATGCCTTGGCCCCCACACCCTGAACAGAGGTCAGCAGCCGGTGCCATTCCTTCTCCGCCAAAGTCTGAAAGCCGAAAAGCTGCATCAGGTCTTCGCGCACCACCAGATCGGTGAAAAGCGCCACCACCTCGCCCACGCCGGGCAGCGCGGCCATCGTTCGGTCAGAGCAATAGACCAGATAACCAACACCACGCACGTCGATCAGCAGATGATCCGGCGCGCGATAATCAATACGTCCTGTGATCTTGCCAATCATGCGCTTGCCCTTGCGACGGCCTGCGCCAATGTCGAGGCCCCCCCGTGATGCGCGTGACAGATCGCGATCGCCAAAGCATCCGCGGCATCGGGGCCGGCAATCTCTGCCCCCGGCAATTGCATGCGTACCATATGAAGCACCTGCCCCTTATCCGCGTGGCCGACGCCAACGACCGTTTTCTTGACCGTATTGGGTGCATATTCACCCACCGCCAGCCCCGCCTGCGCAGGCACCAGCATCGCGATCCCCCGCGCCTGCCCCAGCTTGAGCGTCCCAGCACCATCCTTGTTCACAAAAGTCTGTTCTACCGCCGCGGCATCGGGTCGATAGGTCACCATGATGCGCGTCAACTGCGCATGGAGCGACAAAAGACGCGTGGCAAGATCGGCCCCCTCGGACTGACAAATGCCGTTCGCCACATGCGTGATGCGGCTGCCGGCCACGTCGATGACGCCCCAGCCCATATTGCGCAAGCCCGGATCAATGCCGATTACCCGTATCATATGCCCATTATCCTCAAGAATTTTCTTTTTCCAAGGCAGTAGCACGAAACGCGAACATCCACCAAGGTTTTTGCACCACGCCACACAAAAGTCACAATTCAACCTGGAAGCTAAATTTCGGGGCGGGTTGCGACGCTCAAGCCACTGAAAACGACCCCCGCGCCAATAGCGGCAAACCCCTTATCCATAGGCGCTAAACCGCCAAATGCTGCTATGCAGCAAACGCAGAACACACATGCGCCGGTGGGTGTTGTGAAGTGTTTTCATTCTGCCTAATTGCACAGCGCACCGCCGGATTATCCGGCTTTTCTTTATTCAAGGATGGCTCCAATGGCTGTTTACTATAATACCCCAACCACCTACGGCACCGCCGCAGCTGTTAACCGCTTTTTCGCGCATCTTGGCGACGTTGTCGGCAGCATCATCAAATGGAACGACGCACGTGTCACACGCAACGCCCTGTCCGCGCTGTCCGACCGTGAACTCGACGATATCGGTCTGGTCCGTGGCGACATCGAACGCGTCGCAATGAACCACTTCATCCGCTAAGGGTCGATGTTTCATAGCGCCCAAGGGGCTGCCAACCCAAAGCACAAGCCACGCACATCTGAATGATCTGCGTGGCTTCATTTGTTCTACGACAGTGAAATATGACGGTGCAAGCCACCGTCCCGCAGCACCCCTATCCGCGAAAGACCGGCCCCAGCTTACGGGCAAGCGTTTGCGTCACCGGATCGACCTGCAAAACCCAAGCCCCCGCCTGTTCGATCACGGTGCCCTGCGCCAAACTGTCCAGCCTGCTGTCATAGGCCGTGGGACCGATCGCCGCCAGAACGAACCCTTTGAAGCAGACGAACAGGGCCACCAAGGCGACCAGTAATTTGGTCGGCACCCGCAGGCCGCGCCGCGCCGGCCGCGCGACAACCAGCCCGTCGGCACGGATGGTGGTGTAATAGCCCCGAGCGAGCTTGACGTTCTTACTCTCTAAACTCTTTACGCGTGTCCCAAATTGTTGACGAGCATCAACCATGGCAGCCTCTAGTCGCTAAAGGCCCCCACCTCTCGCAAGATCATAATAAAGCAAGAATGTGTCAAATTCTCTGCATTTCGACCTTGTTCGTGGCGAAAAGTGACAAAGATTATGGCATTTTCTGGACAGTCAACGTGGTCCAGTCACCAATCACCTCTCGGTTGACAAGATTGATGCCGGATTGCGCATAAACCTCGATCACGTCATCCGCCTGTTCGTTTAAAATGCCAGATAGAATCGCATAGCCCTCGGGGGCCAGCGCCTCGGCCATATCGGGGGCAAGTGCGACCAGCGGCCCTTTCAGGATGTTGGCGAATACCAGATCGAAGGGCGCGCGCGATGCCAGTTCGGGATGGTCAAACCCCGCCGCCTCGACGCAGATCAAACGGTCGGCCAGATTATTCGCCGCCGCATTGGCGCGGGCCACGTCGACGGCAACCTCGTCGATGTCGCTGGCCAACACGGGGTTCGGCCAGATGCGCGCCGCCGCCATCGCCAGCACCGCTGTACCGCAGCCGATATCTGCCACGTTCTGCCCGACCATGCCGCCGTTCGCCAACCGGTCCAACGCGCGCAAGCAGCCTAATGTGGTGCCGTGGTGCCCGGTGCCAAAGGCCATTGCCGCCTCGATCAACAGCGGCTCGCAGTCTTCGGGCACCTTGTCCGCGTCATGGCTGCCGTAAACAAAGAACCGCCCCGCTTCGACCGGCGACAACTCGCGGCGCACATGGGCGACCCAATCGGTTTCCGGCAGCTCTGAAACGACAAATTCCTTCGCCCCCATAGAGGCCGCCAACACCGCCAGCGCTGTCTCATCCGGGCTTTCCTCGAAATAGCCGCCGACTTCCCACAGGCCCGAGCCGTCTTCCATCTCGAAAACGCCGACACCGGTGGGTTCCGGCACCAGCCGCTCCATCGCCTCGCCCAAAGCATAGGCGGGCTTGCGTCCTTCTAGGGTCGTCAAAGCTGTGAATGTTGGCATGGGAAACTCCGTCAGGATCGCCGATATCGCCGCGCGACATCCGGCTATGTCAGGGGGGTGCTACTCGGCCGGGGCCGGCAGCGGATTGGAAAAGATCGTCTCGTGGCCCGGCACGGGATGGCGCGGGATCATCAGTGATAGCAACAGCGACACCAGCGCCATCCCCGCCGCAAGGAAAAAGACCGCCGCGGGCGAGATCAGCCATAGCAGCCCCAGCCCCACAGGCAGGAACACCGCCGCGATATGGTTGATGGTAAAGGCCACCGCCGCCGTCGGCGCAATGTCGGCAGGGTCGGCGATCTTCTGGAAATAGGTCTTGAGCGCAAGCGCCAGCGCAAAGAACATGTGATCCAGCACATAAAGCGTCGCAGCCACCACCACGCCCCAGCCCAGATAATAGACGCCGCCATAGGCCAGAAACACGATGATCAACCCGACGTATTCAAAGCTCAGCGTGCGACGCTCTCCAAAGAAGCCGACTGCACGGCCCATCAGCGGGGCAAAGATCATATTGGCGATCAGGTTGATCAGATAGAGCAGGGTGATTTCATGCACATCAAACCCAAAGCGTTCGACCATCATGAAGCCCGCAAAAACGACAAAAATCTGCCGCCGCGCGCCAGACATGAATTGCAGCGCATAATACAGCCAGTACCGCTTGCGCAGCACCATCTTCTTGACCTGCGGTGTCGGGGCCTCGAACTGCGGATAGGCCAGCAGCGCCACCAGCGCGGTCACCGCCGTCACCCCGCCGCCAATCAGATAGACGATGTTATAGGATAGCGACAAGGTATCCCACAGCGCCATGATCGCCAGATAGGCCACCAGCGTCGCCAATGACCCCGCCGCCATCAGCCAGCCGATCATGCGCGGCGCGTCCTCGATCTTGAGCCACTGCAGCTGCAAAGACTGGTTCACCGTCTCGTAATAGTGAAACCCGATAGAGCTGAGCATGGTGATCGTCAGGATACCGCCCATCGACGGGAACCACGCGGTCAGCGCCGTCGCCACCCCCAGCAGCACCAGTGATACCAACCCCAATACCTGTTCGCGCACGAATAGGATAATCGCGATCACGCCGACCGCCAGAAAGCCCGGTATCTCGCGCACCGTATGCAGCAACCCGATGTCCGATCCGTCGAACCCTGCGACCTCGATCACAAAGTTATTCAGCAGCGCCGACCATGTGTTGAAGGCAATGGGCATCGCCAGCGCCATCAGGAACAGCAGCGCCACAGGGCGGCGCCAGAACGGTTGATGCTTGGCATCTTCAAGGGTCACATATTGGGTCATGGGCAATTCCTTACCCCCGTTCCCGGCCCTTGACGAGATCAAATCACCCGCCTCACGCGTATGCTCCGCGCAACCGCAGCTTCCAGATGGCCTAAAATCCTCGCCGAAGGCCCTTGCCCCGCAGGGGCAAGCACTTCGCACCGCTAATAAAAACTCTGCGGATCGATATCGACGGCGATGCGCACATCATTCTTCAACCGCAGCTGTGCGACCCATTTCGCCAATGCCTCTTGCAGAGGCGCGGCCTTTTCGGCCTTGACCAACAGCCGCACCCGATGGCGCCCGCGCACCCGTGCGACTGGCGCGGGCGCGGGGCCATAGACCTGCGCGCCGATAGCCCGCAGCGGCGCATCCTGCCGCGCCAGCTGGTTGCCCGCATCAAACAGCGCGGCCACATCAGGGCCGCTCAGGATGATGCCCGCCATCCGGCCATAGGGCGGCACGCCGGCGTGGCGGCGCTCTCCGGCTTCGGCTTTCCAGAACCCCTCCTCATCCCCTGCCAGAATGGCGCGGATTACCGGGTGATCCGGCTGAAAGGTCTGCAGCAGCGCGGTGCCCGGAGCCTCCGCCCGACCGGCGCGCCCCGCCACCTGCCGCATCAACTGATAGGTTCGTTCTGCCGCGCGCAGGTCCGATCCCATCAGCCCCAGATCCGCGTCGATGACCCCCACCAGCGTGAGGTTGGGAAAGTTGTGCCCCTTCGCAACCAGCTGCGTGCCGATGATGATATCCGCCGCCCCATCAGCGATCCCCGCGATCTCGGCCTTGAGCGCGCGGGCCGAACCATACATGTCCGAGCTTAGCGTCGCGACCCGCGCCTCGGGCCAAAGGGCGGCGGCTTCTTCGCCCAGACGTTCCACCCCCGGACCCACGGCAGCCAGCTTGCCTTCGACCTCGCACGACGGGCAGACCTCGGGCATGGGCTTGCTTTCGCCGCATTGGTGGCAGACCAGCCGTTTGAGGTAGCGGTGTTCGACCATCCGCGCATCGCAATGATCGCAGCCGATCTGATGCCCGCAGGCGCGGCACAGGGTCACCGGCGCATAGCCGCGGCGGTTGATGAACAGCATCGCCTGCTCGCCCCGTTCCAGCCGCTTGTCGACCTCGACCTTCAACGTGGGCGACACCCATTTATCGCTCGGCAGGCCTTCGCTGCGCATGTCGATCGCGCCCATCGTCGGCATCACCGCCGGCCCAAAGCGCGATGTCAGCTCGACCCGCGTATATTTGCCCGCCTCGGCGTTGGCCCAGCTTTCCAACGACGGTGTGGCAGAGGCCAGAACCACCTGCGCCCCGCAGATGGACGCCCGCAGCACCGCCATGTCACGGGCGTTATACAGCACGCCTTCTTCCTGCTTGTACGAGGTGTCATGTTCCTCGTCGACGACGATCAGACCAAGGTTCTGGAACGGCAGAAACAGCGCCGACCGCGCACCGATCACCACCTGAGCCTGCCCCTGCCCGACCATTTTCCAGATGCGACGCCGCTCTGTCATCGTGGCACCCGAGTGCCATTCCGCAGGCTTCGCGCCAAACCGCGCCTGCACACGGTGCAAGAACTGTTCGGTCAGCGCGATTTCCGGCAGCAGCACCAAAGCCTGCCTGCCGGATTTCAGCGCAGCGGCCACGGCCTCCAGATAGACTTCGGTCTTGCCCGATCCGGTCACGCCCCGCAGCAAGGTGGTGCCATATGTGCCCGAGGCCACCCCCGCCGCCAGCAGCGCCGACGCCGATGCCTGATCATCCGTTAGCTCTTTGCTGGGCAAGCTCGGGTCCATGCGCATGAAAGGCAGATCGCGTGGGCTGTCCTGTTCCAGCACTGCGCCTTGGGTCACCAACCCCTTGATCACCGACGCCGTTACCCCCGACATCTCGGCCAGTTCCTTGAGCGTGAACGAAAGGTCGCCATACTCCGCCAGAGTTTCCAACACGCGACGGCGCGCGTCGGTCATCCGGTCAGGCTCCCCCTCCCCGCGCCGGTAAATCTTGCGCATCGACGGCGGGTCGCCCAACCCCGGCGCACGCGTCGCCAGCCGCAGCATCGCGGGCATAGGCGTCAGCGTATATGCGGCGGCACGGGTCAGAAAACTGCGCAGTTCTCCGCGCATGGGGGCCGCATCGAGCACGCGGATCACCGACCGTATCTTGGACAGATCGTAATCCCCCTGCCCAGCGCCCCAGACGACACCGATCACCTTGCGCGGGCCCAAAGGCACCTCGACGAAAGCCCCCATATGGCAGCCGCCTTCGGGCGCTTTGTAATCCAGCGCACGGCCCAGCGGCTGGGTGGTCATCACGGCCACCTGCTCATTTGCATGAAAAAATTCTGGCGGTTTCACCAATCGCTCCGGAACGGGGTTACGGGAATTAGGGTTCCAGCTTGGCGGATGATGCGCTAAAGCCCTAGGCGACAGACATAGCCATTCCTGCTGCCTATTCCAACCTGAAGGACGTAACATGAAATTCTTCGTAGATACCGCCGAAATCGATGCCATCGCCGAGCTGAACGATCTGGGCATGGTAGACGGGGTAACAACAAACCCGTCGCTGATCCTGAAATCCGGCCGCAACATTCTGGAAGTCACGAAAGAGATCTGTGATCTGGTCGACGGCCCTGTCTCTGCCGAAGTTGTCGCGACCAAAGCGGACGACATGATCGCCGAAGGCCGCAAACTGGCCGAGATCGCGGAAAACATCACCGTGAAGCTGCCCCTGACATGGGACGGTCTGAAAGCCTGTAAAGTGCTGTCGGACGAGGGCAAGATGGTCAACGTCACGCTCTGCTTCTCGGCGAACCAGGCATTGATCGCGGCTAAGGCCGGTGCCACGTTCATCTCGCCATTCATCGGGCGTCTGGATGACATCAACCTTGACGGTATGGACCTGATCCAGGACATCCGCACGATCTATGACAACTACGGGTTCGAGACTGAAATCCTCGCCGCGTCGATCCGAACCGTGAACCACGTGCTGGACGCTGCGCGTATCGGTGCCGATGTCATGACCGCCCCGCCAGAAGTGATCAAGAAGCTGGCCGCGCACCCGCTGACTGACAAGGGGCTCGAGACCTTCATGGCCGATTGGGCAAAGACAGGTCAGAACATCCTCTGACCCCGCCCTAAGGCGACGACAAAGGGGCACGCGCGTCACAGGCTGCGCGTGCCCACCACGATCTGCATGTGCCCGTAGTCGGCCCGTGCCCTCGCAGAAAACCGCAGCAGCTTCGCCCTGCCTCTGCCCCGTCCATGCGCGGCGAACGGGCGGTTTGACGCCGAAAAACCAGCCATACGCCAAAAGAAAAAAGCAGATTTAGCCTGACGCGCATGCTATGTCAGTGCCAAATATAAAAAGAGACCCGCATGAGCAGTAACCACAAGATCGAAGATTCCCTTCGGGAAGCGATTATTTCACAGCCCGACGTCATTCTTGACGACAACGACGTGATGCAGGCCCTGATCGCCGCGAATGAACGCGCGATGGGGGGCAATATTGTCGATCTGCGCGGCATCGCCATGGACCGGCTGGAAACCCGTCTGGACCGGCTTGAGGACACGCACCGCAACGTGATCGCCGCGGCTTATGAAAACCTTGCCGGGACCAACCAGATCCACCGCGCGATCCTGCGCATGCTTGACCCTGTAGACTTCGAACCCTTCCTCAAGGATCTCGGGGGCGAGGTTGCCGATATCCTGCGGGTCGACGCTGTGCGGCTGGTGCTGGAATCTGCCGAGAATGACGATGATCCCGCGATCAAGCGCTTGGGCGATGTGCTGAACGTCGCCGAGCCGGGGTTTATCGACGACTACCTGTCGCACGGGCGCGGCGGCACGGTGCGTCAGGTGACCCTGCGCGGTGTGCAACACAGCCCCGAACATATCTACGGCGGCGCGGCGGATTGGATCCGGTCGGAAGCCTGCCTGAAACTGAACTTTGGCGCGGGCCGTTTGCCGGGCCTGTTGATCCTTGGCTCCGAAGACCCGCATATGTTCAGCCCGCAACAGGGCACCGATCTGCTGGGCTTCTTCGCTGGCGTGTTCGAGCGGACGATGCGCCGCTGGCTGTCTTGAGCGGGGCAAACGCGCTTTTGATCAGCCCCGCCGCGCGGGACGCCCTGCAAAGCTGGCTGGACCATCAACGCGCCCTGAAAGGGGCCGCCGAGAACACGATCACCGCCTATCAGGGGGATCTGGTCGATTTCCTTGCGTTCATGACTCTGCATAAGGGCGACAGCCAAGGCTTGGGCGCACTGTCAAAGATCACCATCTCGGACATGCGCGCCTGGATGGCGCAGACCCGCAGTGGGGATGTCGGGCCACGGTCGATGGCGCGCAAGCTGTCGGCGGTCAAGGCGTTCTATCGCTGGCTGGCAGAGCGCGAGGGGTTCGAGCCTACCGCCGTGCTGTCGACCAGATCGCCGAAGTTTCCCAAAAAGCTGCCCCGCCCCTTGGCGATTGATGCCGCTCAGGCGATGATCGACAGTGTGGAAATGCAGTCGCGTCATGCCTGGGTGGCCGCGCGGGATGTGGCGGTCCTGACCCTGCTGTGGGGGTGCGGGCTGCGGATATCCGAAGCGCTTGGCCTCAAGGGGGCCGACGCGCCCCTGCCCGAGGTGCTGCGTATCATCGGAAAGGGCGGCAAGGAACGGGTGGTGCCCGTACTCCCTGCGGCGCGCGATGCGGTGGATGCCTATCTGCGCGTCTGCCCCTTTGGGAAGGAACGGGATGCGCCGCTGTTTCGCGCAGTGCGCGGCGGGCCTTTGGCGGCGCGGGCGATATCACAGGTGATGGCGGATGCACGGATGCAGCTTGGCCTGCCCGCCAGCGCCACACCCCACGCGCTGCGCCACAGCTTTGCCACGCATCTGCTGGATGCGGGGGGCGATCTGCGTGCGATCCAAGAGCTTTTGGGCCATGCCTCGCTCTCGACCACGCAGGCCTATACGGCTGTCGATACCGCGCGTCTGATGGATGTCTATAACCGCGCCCACCCCAAGGCGGGCGGCGGCAACTAACGGCGGGCGTTAACGGTCCAGCTGGCTGACGAAATCCTGCGCGGCTTTGGTGGGGTCCGCCAGCCCCTGTGCCACACGATCGCTAAGCTCGGTCAACGCGGCCTTGGCCTTGGGCTTTTCCAACTGCGCAAGCAACGCCTGCTTCACCGCCTGTTCAAACCAATAGCGGGCTTGTGCGGCACGGGCATGTTGCCAGAACCCTTCGGCGCGGCGCCATTCGGTCAGCGCCTCTACCTCTGCCCATGCCTCGTCCAGCCCGTTTTCCTCCAGCGCTGACACCATCATCGCCTTGGGAAACCCCTTGGGGTCTTGTGGCCGTTTGCGCAGCAACCGCAGGGCACCGGCGTAATCGGCACAGGTCCGCGACGCGGCGGGTTTCAGATCCCCATCGGCCTTGTTGATCACGATGATATCCGCCATCTCCATGATGCCGCGCTTGACGCCTTGCAGCTCGTCCCCGCCCGCAGGGGCCAGCAACAGCATGAAAACATCGGACATCTCTGCCACCACCGTCTCTGACTGGCCGACGCCGACCGTTTCGATCAGCACCACGTCAAAACCTGCGGCCTCGCACAGGGTCACCGCCTCGCGGGTGCGGCGGGCCACGCCGCCCAGATGCGTCTGGCTGGGCGACGGGCGGATGAAAGCATCGCGTTCGCGCGACAAGAGGTCCATCCGCGTCTTATCCCCCAAGATCGACCCGCCCGAACGCGAAGAGGACGGATCAATTGCCAGCACCGCGACCTTGAGCCCGCGCCCGATCAGCATCATGCCAAAGCTTTCGATGAAGGTGGATTTCCCCACCCCCGGCGTCCCCGACAACCCGATCCGCAGCGCCTCGCGCCCCTTGGGCAGCGCGGCAAGCAGCTCTGTCGCCTGCGCACGGTGATCCTCGCGACCGGATTCGATCAAGGTGATCCCCCGCGCCAGCGCGCGGCGCTCCCCTGCTGCGATACCCTTTGCCAGATCGTCGATGTTCATTGGTCCTGCCCCTCACGCCTTTGGCCCATGTTTCGATCCCGGCGGCGCAAATGTCCAGACCGCAGGCCGGGTCTTGGCCCCGCGCCGGGTTTCGCCCATAACCACGCGTATGGCTTTTACCCTTCCCATTGATGACGTGATGCCGCAGGTGATCGACGCGCTGCGCGGTCAGGACCGTGTTGTGCTGCAAGCGCCCCCCGGTGCAGGCAAGACCACGCGCGTGCCGCTGGCGATGCTGGACGCGGGGCTGACCACCGGCCGCATCCTGATGCTGGAACCGCGCCGCCTTGCCGCGCGTGCAGCCGCCGAACGCATGGCTGCGACCTTGGGCGAAGAACCGGGGAAAACCGTGGGCTTTCGCGTCCGCGGTGCCAGCGCCGTCAGCAAATCCACCCGTATCGAGGTCGTGACCGAGGGCATTCTGACCCGCATGCTGCAAGACGACCCCGACCTGCCCGGTGTCGGCGCGGTGATCTTTGACGAATTCCACGAAAGATCCCTGAACGCGGATCTGGGCCTCGCGCTTTGCCTGGAGGTGGCCGAAGCGTTGCGCGATGATCTGTTGATCGTCGCCATGTCCGCCACGCTGGACGCCGCCCCCGTCGCCGCCCTGATGCAGGCACCGGTGGTCACCTCCGAAGGGCGCAGCTTTCCAGTGACGCCCAATTGGCTGGACCGGCCCGTAGGCAAACAACGGTTTGAGCAGGCAGTCGCTGATCTGGTGTTGCACGCGCTGGATACCGCCCCCGGATCGGCGCTGGTGTTCCTGCCCGGCGAAGGTGAAATCCGACGGGTTGAAAGCGCGCTGGCGGGACGGCTGCCCGCCGATTGCACGCTCGCCCCGCTGTTCGGCGCGATGGACTTCAAAGCGCAGCGCGCTGCGATTGCACCGGCCAAAACAGGCCGCAAGGTCGTGCTCGCGACTTCTATCGCGGAAACCTCGCTAACCATCGAAGGGGTGCAGATCGTGGTGGACGGGGGCCGCGCACGACGGGCACAGTTCGATCCGTCCTCTGGCATGTCGCGGCTGATCACCGACCGCGTGACCCGCGCCGAAGCGACGCAGCGCGCGGGCCGTGCGGGGCGTGTGTCGGAAGGCACTGCGTTCAAACTATGGACCCGTGGCGAGGAAGGCGCGCTGGCCGCCTACCCCCCCGCCGAGATCGAGGCCGGCGATCTATGCGCCTTCGCGTTAGAGCTGGCAGTCTGGGGGGCGCAGGCCGATGACCTGAAGTTCGTGACCCCGCCTCATGCAGGCCGTCTGGCCGAAGCACAGGCCGTGCTGCACATGCTGGGGGCGCTGGATGCGACGGGTCGGATCACACAGCACGGCCGCAGCTTGGCCAAGATGCCGCTGCATCCCCGTCTGGCGCATATGGTCGCCAAAGGCGGGCGCAGCGCCCCGACGCTGGCCGCGATCCTGTCGGAGCGTGACCCCTTGTGCGGCGGCTCTGTCGATCTGGCGCTTCGTCTGGATGCGGTCGCGGGCAAGCGCGTCCCGGCCGAGGTCAACCACGCGGCCCTTTCACGCATCAAGCAAGACGCCAAACGGCTGGCCAGAGGGCAAACCGGCGACGGCCCCGATACGCTGGGGGTGCTGGCGGCCCTTGCCTACCCCGATAGGGTAGCACTGCGGCGCAAGGGCGACGCCCCGCGATACGTTATGTCGGGCGGCAAAGGCGCGATCCTGTCCGAGAGCGATCCGCTGGCGGGGGAACGTTTGCTGGTGGCGACCGATCTTGACGGCGACCCTCGAGAAGCACGCATTCGCCAAGCCGCGCGCCTGTCCGACAGCGATCTGCGTGAAAGCTTCGCGGATCAAATCGGATGGTATAAACTCTGCGTCTGGTCCCGCCGCGAGGGCCGCGTGCTGGCGCGGCAGCAGGAACGTTTTGGCGCATTAGTGCTGGACGACAGGGCGTGGTCCGACGCCCCCGCCGACGACATAGCGCTGGCCATGCTCGACGGGGTGCGGCAGCTGGGACTGATGCCCGGCAAAGCGGCGGCGCTGTTTCTGGCGCGGGCGCGGCTGATGGACGATGGTTTCCCCGATTTCAGCGAGGATCACCTGCTTGAGACCTTGGAGGATTGGTTGCCCGGTCATCTGGCAGGTGTCCGCAGCACCGCCGACTGGAAGGCGTTTGACCTGCTGCCTGCCCTGACCGCGCGGCTGAGCTGGGACGACCAGCAAGCGCTTGATCGTGCCGCGCCTGCGCATTTCACCACGCCGCTGGGGCGCAGGATCGCGATTGACTATAGCGAAACGCAGCCCCAGATCGCCCTGCGCCTGCAAGAGGTCTTTGGCACTACCCGTCACCCCATGATCGCAGGGCAGCCCTTGCAGATCACGCTGCTGTCCCCCGCGCAGCGCCCCGTGCAGGTGACCACCGATCTGCCGGGGTTTTGGGCTGGGTCCTATGCCGATGTGCGCAAAGACATGCGCGCCCGCTATCCGCGCCACCCGTGGCCCGAAGACCCGACGCAGGCCGATCCGACGCTACGGGCCAAACCCCGCGGCACCTGAGCCCCGACGGTGTTGCGCAGCGTGCCCTGCGAGTACCAGTAATCCGCCCGCAATCGCCCAGTTCTTGACAAAGATCGACATCTGCCACGGGTCATCAGGGATGAAGTGGAAAATGCTCGTTGCCATGCAATAAAGCGCGAGTGCTGCGCTCATCGGGGCGAGCCAGAGACCGAAGATCAGGCTGATCGCCGCCACCCCGTTGAACAGCATCGCGGGCCAGACGAGGAGCACGGGCAATCCGCGATCCGACAGCAAACCCTGCGCCGCTGCAGGGTCCACGAGCTTTTGCACAAATCCCGCGACGAAAAGGGCCGCCAAAAGCAGGCGGCCCGTGTAAATCGCAATCCTCTCAACCCGCTGCATCAGGCGGCGGCGGGCGTAAAGGTCATCGCCAAACCGTTAATACAGTGGCGTTTGCCCGTGGGTGCAGGACCATCATCGAACACATGACCCAGATGGCCGCCGCAGCGGTCGCAATGCACCTCGGTCCGCGTGGTAAAGAACCCCTTGTCCGGCATCGTTTCGACAGCATCGTCCAGCGGGGCGAAGAAGCTTGGCCAGCCGGTGCCGCTTTTGAACTTGGTCTCGGAGCTATAAAGCGCCTGATCACAACCCTTGCAATGGAACACGCCTTTGCGGACCTCATCGTTCAGCGGGCTGGTAAATGCGCGTTCGGTATCCCCCTCGCGCAGGACGGCATATGCGTCATCGCCCAGTTGCGCGCGCCATTCGGCAGGGGTGCGGCTGACTTCAAAGTCGCCCTGTGCCACGGTCCCGGCCTGCGCCGCCCCCCCTACGCCAAACGGCAAGGCCGCCATCGTCATCGTTGTGCATTTCAGGAAATTCCGGCGTTTCATAATGCCCCCTTAAGGTTGCGGTACTGCGGATAGATTGGATGTCTGTTGAAAGGGCCGCCGGACGTCGCGCGTGGCGCTGACATCCGGCGGTACTCGTTACAAGGCACGCGAGGTGCCGATACTGGATAAACCCGTTGGCGGAATGCATGGTTCCACGCCAACAAACTCGTTACCAAACCCCGCCAAAAACACGGCACGGTCCCTCAGCGACATGGGCTTGCAACCAGTGTCGGCCTGAGTTGTGGAAATACACGGAAGTAGAAAACGAGAAGTTTCACCGAAAACGCAAAAAACCGCAGTTTTTATTAAACTTTCTCAAATACCGTTAAGAAACAACGACTTCGCCCACATGAAAGCGGACGAAGTCTTTGTTTGAATAGTCAGCGACCCCGATAAAACCCGGATTACAGTTCAGACATAGCCCCTGCGGCCAGGACATCGCCCGTAGGCGCCCCCGTGGGCGAGCCGCCGACGGGTTCATCCGAAATCGCCAGCGTGATCTGTGCCGCCTGGCTGCGCAGCTCTGCCGGAACAAGAATCCGCGTCGTCTCGCTGTCGGGCAGAACGCCCAAGGAAACCGGAGCCTGATCGGGCAGGATCGCCCAAAGTTCTAGCACACGCCCCTCGTTCGCGGCGCCCGAAACGCGGCGCAGCGCGATCTCGTGCTTGACCGGTTCGACCACGGCCAACACTTGCAACGGGCTGGTGTCGCTGACCAGCTGTGCCGCCAGAACGGTCGGTTGATCGTCGCCCGGACGTGTGTTGATCTCAAGCAGTTGCACGCCAAGGTAGCCCGCAAATAGCAGCGATGCCATCGCCATCCCCTGCCAGAGCCACAAACGTTGCAGAATCGAAACCCGCTGCTTCGGGAAGACCTGCGCCATCAGCTTTTTCTTCACGCGCGCGGGCGGCGAGACGGGATCGATCCCGTCGGTCATGGCGGTCAGGCGTTCCTGCCAGAAGACAACGCGGTCCGCGAAATCACGTTCAGTCGCAATGCGATGACGCGCGGCGATCATATCGTCGTCAGACGACAGGCCCAGCACCATTTCGGCGGCCAGAAGATCATCATCATGGGGTGTTTCAGGCGTTTGGGTCATTGGCTCATACACTCCCGCAGGGCGATCAGGCCACGGCGCAGCCAGGTTCGCATCGTATTCAGCGGCACGCCGAAGCGTTCGGCCAGATCGGAATAGGTCTCGCCATCCAGATAGGCACCCCGAATGGCTTTGCCACGGTCTTCTTCCAGCGTATCAAGACAGCCCGACAGGCGCGACGCCTCTGACGAGGCAACGGCGTATTGTTCGGGCGTGGGACCGGGGGAGACAAGTTCAAAACCGGGCGTGTTCACGTCCTGATGGCCTTTTTTGCGGGCCCGCAGACGGTCGATAGAGGTATTTCGCGCAATGGTGATCAGCCACGTCATCGGGCTTAGGCCATTGGCATTATACTTATCGGCATTGTTCCAGATTTTGACGAAACTGTCTTGCATGGCGTCCTCTGCTGCGGCGCGTTTGTTCAACACACGCAGACAAACCCCGAAAAGTTTCGCAGAAACACGATCATAGAGCTGGTCAAACGCCGCGCGGTCTTTCAACGCGACACGGGCAATCAAGTTTTCGATTTCTTGTCGGTCCATTTGCACGGGCCTTTTCTCCACCTGAACGGGTTTCCAGCGTTACACCGAAACCTACGGCACTCACTACATTTGTCCAGCAAAGCGTTGTCATTGGACGGTTTTGTGTAACCCAGGCGCATCGCGTTGGCCAATGGGTAATCTATCGCACGGCAAGCGGGCGCGGAAATTGCCCCCCGCGTTCACAAGCTATGGACGGGGGACGGTGTTGCGCGTTTAGTCGTGGCAGGGCTGCCTTGTTGTACACCGCGGCACGGCATCCCGTCTGTCTGGCCCCTATGTGGCCCCTATGTGGAAGGAGTATCGCGATGCCGCAGCCCAATCACAGCACCTATGACGTTGTCATCATCGGTGGCGCGATCTTTGGATCGTCGGTCGCATGGTGGCTGACCCAGATGGCCGGTTTTGACGGCAAGGTTCTGGTGGTCGAACGTGACCCCACCTACGAATACGCCGCCACCAGCCATACCAACAGTTGCATCCGCCAGCAGTTCAGCTCGGCCATCAACGTGAAAGTGTCGCAGTTCGGGGCCGAGTTTATCAAGAACTTCCGCCGGTTTATGGGCGATGATCCAGAGGTGCCGCATCTGGCGTTGCAAAATTTTGGCTATCTCTACCTCGCGGACACGCCCGAGTTTGCGCAGACGCTGCAACAGAACCAGCAGATACAGGTGGCACTGGGGGCGGGCACGCAGCACATGACCGCCGCCGAAGTCGCCGCCGCCTACCCGTTCTATCAGCTTGATGACATCATTGCCGCCAACCACAACCGCGTGGATGAAGGCTATTTCGACGGCGGCACCATGTTTGACTGGTTCAAGCGCATGGCCCGCCGCAACGGCGTGGAATACCTGCACGACGAAGTGACCGCGATGACCAAAGCCGCCGATGGCACATCCGTCACCCATGTCATGCTGAAATCCGGCGCGACGGTGGCCTGCGGGACGGTGGTCAACGCTTCTGGCCCGCGGGCGGCCGCGACGGCGGGCATGGCCGGCATCACCCTCCCGGTCGAGCCGCGCAAACGCTATACCTTTGTGTTCGATGCCGCCAAACCGCTGGACCGCGACCTGCCGCTGACAATCGACCCGTCGGGGGTGCATTTCAGGACCGAAGGGATATACTACATGGCGGGTTGCCCCCCGCGCGAAGATCCTGCGGTCGCCTATGACGACTTTGCCTTTGACCACAGCCTTTGGGAGGACAAGGTTTGGCCCGCCATCGCCACCCGCGTCCCGCAGTTCGATCAGGTCAAGGTGATCAACGAATGGGTCGGGCACTACGATTACAACACGCTGGACCAGAACGCGATTGTCGGGCCGCACAGTGTGGTCGAGAATTTTCTGTGCCTGAACGGGTTTTCCGGTCACGGGCTGCAACAGGCACCCGCCCTTGGCCGTGGCATCGCTGAATGGATCGCCTATGGCGCATACCGCACGTTGGACCTAAGCCCCTACGCCTACCGCCGGATCGAGGAAAACCAATCGCTGATTGAAAAGGCGGTGATTTGATCCCCCTGCCCCGATGACATACCCATGCCAGGCAACACCCCTTTGTGCGGGCACGCAGCCTTGCTTGGCCTCGCAAAACGATAGTGGAAGGAAAACGACATGATGAAGAAACTGGTTCTGACGGGGGCCGCAGGGCGGCTTGGGTCCTACCTGCGTGAACCCCTGTCCAAAATGTGCCAAGAACTGGTCAGCACCGACATCGTCGATGACATCGGCACGCTCTACGAAGGCGAAAGCTACGCCAAGGCCGATGTCGCCGTCTATGACCAAATCGCACCGCTGCTGGAGGGGGCCGATATGGTTGTCCACTTTGGTGCCATCGTCGATGAAAAACCCTTCGAGGAACTGCTGGGGCCGAATTTCGTCGGATCCTACAACGTATGGGAAGCCGCCTATCAGCACGGGCTTCAACGGGTCGTCTATGCGTCCTCCATCCACGCCGTGGGCATGCACAAGAAATCCGACTTCATCGGCATCGACGCGCCCCACAAGCCCGATACATTCTACGGCCTCGCCAAATGCTTTAGCGAAGACCTTGCGTCCATGTATTGGGACAAACGCGGGCTAGAGGCCGTGTGCCTGCGCATCCTCAGCTGCGCACAGGTCAACAACACCCGTGCCTTGGGATCGTGGCTGTCCTATGACGATCTGATCCAGCTGGTCACCCGCGCCATCGATACGCCATCGGTCGGCTTCAGCGTGGTCTACGGCGTGTCCAATAACGACCGCGCGCCGGTGGACAATGCCAAAGCGTCCTTTCTCGGCTATCGCCCGAAAGACAACGCAGAGCAGTTCGCCGAGAAGATCCTTGCCGAAGCACCACCGGTCGATCTGAAAGACCCCGGCCAAATGCACCACGGTGGCCCCTTTGCCGCGGTCGACCTCGGCGAAAGCGGCGTGGCGTCGATGAACATCGTCAACGACAAGAAAACCACCTGATGCCTTGAGGGCGGGCGGGGCTTTACCCCCCGCCCGCATGCTTCACGTGACGCGATGTTTGGAATGGCACCCGTCTTGTCAGCAGGCGCGACAGATGCGCCCGCGGCTCACAATTCGATGCGGATATCGTGGATCCACAGTTTTGGCGGCCGCGAGAGCACAAAGACCACCACATCCGCCAGATCGTCGGGCTCGGTAAAGATATGGTTGGGCACATCCTCCCCCGCCTTGCTGAACATCCCCGTGTTTGTCCCCGACTGGTAAACGCCGCCCACGCGCACGCCGGTGTTTTCCTCGTCCGCTTTCAGCACCTCGGTAAAGCCACGCACCCCGTATTTCGTGGCGGTATAGACAGATTGCCCGGCCTGCGCGACGACGCCGGACTTGGAAACGACATTAAGAATGATCCCCTCGTCATTCGCCCGCAGCGCCGGAATGGCGGCTTGCGTGATCTGCATCAAGCCCGTCAGGTTGGTCTGCACGGTCGCCTGCAAAAGCTGCGGCGGGATTTCATCCAGCGGACCGGTTTTGTGCCAGATGCCCGCATTGTTGATCAGAATATCCAGCCCGCCAAATGCAGCTGTCACCTGCTCCACCGCCCCGCTGATCGCATCCGGGTTCTGGATATCACACGCAATGCCGATCGCTTCGCTGGCTCCAGCGGCGATACATTCAGCCTCTACCCCAGCCAGACGGTCAGCATCGCGCCCCAGAATGGCCAGACGCGTCCCTACTGCCGCGAGTTTAAGGCAAATATGCCGCCCGATACCATCACTTCCACCAGTGACGATGATACGCTTGTTCTTTAATTCCATGATCCGCTCCTGAGTATTACACCCCCTCTACCCCACCTCCTTTCCTCGCGAAAGCATGGGCGCACGGTTTGCAAAAGGCGGGTGGCGGCGAAACTGTCAGAGCGGAAAGCCAAGCGCAACGTCGCGCCCCATCTCGGGCCGCGCAACACCTGATCAAGTATGTGGAAAATGTCTAGGTGTGGTGGCGGAGACGAAGGGATTCGAACCCTCGAGACCCTTCCGGGCCTACTCCCTTAGCAGGGGAGCGCCTTCGACCACTCGGCCACGTCTCCGCTGACGTGTATGCAGTGCAAACCTATGATCTGCAATGCTTTTTTTAGGAAAAATTGCAAAAAGCCTAAGTTGCTGTTTTTGCAGCTTTTCCCCCGTTTTTGCACGTTTTCACCCACTTTATCCGTGCAATCCGTGCAAAATCCGTGCAGCCTCAATCATGCTTTGTTCTCATTTGATTGCATTGCTCCGCCATGCTACGCTTGATAAAGCTCGCCGCAATCACTTTGGGTCCTGGCTGGATTGTTGAAAACGATAAGTTCCACCCATCAGTAACCGACCGATCTTTGTCGTTTGTGTCCGCGTCAATTTTAAAAGCATGTGAACCCCCAAAGGTAAGATTGCGATCGGTTGCGGCACGCATTGCCGCAGCCTGGTTTGTTCGCCGTCTAGGCGCGCTGATTATGGCGCGAACGTAAAGTCTCCGGTGACCGGAGCGCTTATGCGTCAGGGCATGGCGCTTGCTGCCGCGAATGGTTTTCATGCCTTCAACCAAATTGGGGCCGCGTTCGCTCGAGATCAGTATCTCGTTTTCCTGCCGATCGTAGATTGTCGAGGCCATGGGGAACGCACCGACCATCTATACGCCTTTTGGATGCGGCAGCGTTGGCATCACGTCCAGCGCCCAAAGACGCGACGTTGCAAGCTCATTCGGATTGCCGAAGATATAGCGCTTTTGCGCTTCTTTCAGCTGCTCGATGCCCACCCAATCAATCGGGTTAATCGTCACACCATCGGCCGCATAGTTGGACAATGCGATTTGCAGCAGCCCCAAGAGCAAGCGGTCAATCCGCGTTTAGTTTGGCAGGCCAGCCGGGGCGACAAAAGATGCCGGGACCGGAAGCATGCCCAGAGGATTTTGGCCCACGCCGTCACCTGCGACAATCTGAGATTCTTCTTTGAGATCGAGATCATAGTTCAGCTTTTGGTAGGTCAAAGATCGAAGCTGGACGGGATCGTAGAGCGCATCATCGGACGCACGCACAATCGCTGTAATCTTGCACAAGGCCGCCTCTTGTGCCGACCATTCCAGCACCGGATTCCTCGGCCGCCTCGCCCATTGTGGGCTGGCCTGGAATATCCGGCACAACCAGCTTGTCGAACAAGGCAACGGCAATCTCTGCGAGATTGTCATCGAGATCTAGCGCGGGGATCGGCGTTGCGCCGGCCTGCAGCTTTTCCCACCAATCAGGGCACGCGGCCCAGGAAAGATCGCTCACTGTCGCGGGATCCGATCATAGAGCGATCCATAATCGGCCTGCGGCTTGGTCGCGTCATTCAAGCGCTTTTCTTTGACGCCGAGCTTTTCAGCTTTCGCCGGCCGAGACGCGATCGAGCCGCGCCTGCAGCGCTTTGACCGAAGGCGTATGCCCTTCACGCGCGCCGCGCAGCAACACGTCGAGGCACAAACCGTCGATTAGCAAAGCCCCTTGCGACAGCTCGCGGGAAAAACTCTTGCGCAAGGTCTTAGGATCACAGCCGAGCGCCTCTGCAATCAAGTCTTGGTTCCACCCTGCGGCGGCCAAGACGCCCACAACATATTGATTTTACATAGATTTCCTGAAGCTTGGCCGACCTAAGCGATCCCGCATCGGCAAGATCTCATTCCCGAACAGGTCAATAGATGCCCCTTGGGGCGGAAATTCATCAGCCATGGGAAAAAAATTCTCCGACTTAGGGCATAACAGGTGTGGCGTGCCGGGCTTTTCTGACTTTTAACCCACCCCCTCATGAGCGAGGGCGGAGATGTCAGCCTTGCCGGGCGCGCTCAATGCGCTGCTTTTCGGTGTCGTGATACTGCTTGCTTACCGCCTGCAGGTTATCTTCATCCCAAAACAGAAAGGGATCGCCGTTGTGCTCGCGAATGTGGTCCACAACGGGGCTGTTTGGGGCTGGTGCCTTGCCCACCAAAGCAACGCCGGTTTGCGTGCAAGTGTAGGCATCGCGTGCCAGGATCTTTCGCCGTAGATCCTTCCAACGCTTGAGGCTGTACCAAGCGCGCCAGGGCTTTAGCTGGTCGCGCGCACGATCTTGTTCTTTAGGACTGGCCGCAACCGCGCCGAGGCGTGGCGCTGGTGCCGCTAAGCGGCCCGGCACCGTCTTTAAACGTGACACATCACTTGACCCGCAAAATGTAAGTTGATTTCGCGGTGATGATCCTTAAACCCCTCGAGGCGCAGATGACCACCGGTGTTTTGTTTCCTGATTTGGCTGACGCTTAGGGTAAAGAGATCTTTCTCAGTGGCCGCGGCCTGTACCAAGCCCCTCGGCCACACATTCAACTAAACAGACGCCGCTGCGCCGACAAGCCGTGCAGCTCGAGGATCTGGCGCATATCCAAGCCCTCGATACAGATCAGCTCGAGCAACCGCATGACCCTTATACCCTTGGCATGCCCGCGTTGCCGGCGTACCCCAAACATGACAAATTCATCGCCTTTTATGACCCTGCCGTGAAGCGGATCAAGTCGCCACTTATTAACTATCACCTCGATCAATTGCAGCCGCGCGGCATGCTTGACGTAGGTCGTCGCGCCGCCGTCAGATATTCCGCCCTTAATGTAAACGCCCCCCATGTCACCGCCTTTGATCGAGCCGATCCGCTCAACAGCATAGGCGAGCATGGTAGCGGCCTACCGCTTCGGATCGTGCCGATCCAGCTGCGCCAAGAACGGCAGCAAAGCTGCCCGTGCCGTCTTATACCCTAGAGGCGTGACTGCAGCCTCGTCGGGGCCGGCAAGGCCGCCTTTGGCTATCCGTGATAGCCGAGAGGGAGCGGCGCGGCTGGCCGAGCGCTAGGCGCGCGCGCCCTTGCCGGATCTGATGCCTTGGCGGCGCGAAAGGCTTTCGACAACAGACCGAGCGCGATCACGATTTAGAACAACATCAGCATAAGCCATTCATTCAATCTCCATATTTAGACAAGAGATATCTACTTTAACTATATCTAGATTTCCTATGGGATCGACTGTCTCTTTATGGGATTGACGGGGATCGAAACGGGATCGACAGGAAAGTCGCAATGCCCTGATAATAAAAGCAAATGTCGGCTTTACGGGATCGACGGGAACGAAAAACAGAAGCTACACGCAGAACCAACTTGTTCTTTTCACCTTTCCCCACTTACCCCGTTTCATAATAGGGATCCTCCCGAAAGTCGTTCCCGTCGATCCCGTAACGCCGCCTCAAAGCCGCAAGCTTTTGATTTTTATTAATAAAATTCTGGGGTCGACCGATTTCGTTGATCCCGTAGAGCGGGATCCACGGGATCGACGCATGGTATTTCAGGGGGGAGAGGGAGGGGAGTATAGGGGATCGAGGCGCGCACAGCGGCCGGCCCGCACCCCGTCAAGCCCCGGCTCGAGCTTTGGTAAGGCGTTCAGAAAGCAGCGGCCTACGGCCACGAAGTATTCATGAGAGCGACCCGGGGGGCCGCTTAACTATCGAATAGGGAAGGTTGATGATCTCGCCGCGCGGGCTGATCTGGCGAGCGATCGGAGATCTCGGCCGGAAGCGTAGCTTTGCGTTGGCGCTCTTGCTCTTTGCCGCGGCAATCGCGACGGGACCACAACGGCCGCTTGCCCGCGTGCGCGCCTTGCGTCCGCTTGAGAACTGAAAACCGAAAGTGGCAGGCCGCACGCTGCAGAAGTCGTAGGGCAGATATTCACTCAATGCGCCGCGAAGGTCAGCTTTTTTGCCCAAAGTAATCGAGGCTGAATCTGGCGAGAGTAGCGGCGATACGCAGGAAATGGGCTTTGCAAGGTAAAGCCCTGATGGTCGCGTCTGCGGGGAATGCCAGGCCCCCAGCGGTTCTTGACGCACTCAGAGGCGAATGGCAGGCTCGAGCCTTCCGCATGAGTTTCCAATCAACATTCGCTTTCGAGCAACAACATGTGGGATCCTACTGACCCAAATTGGTTTGATGTCATTTGAAAGCTGTAGGGCGGCCGCGTAGTGTAACCTCGACGGACCTGCGGGACAATTTCTGGGTTACTGTAGCTTGTCTCTGAGAGCTTCGTAAGGGGTTTGCCCGTTGTGGGCACCGTGCGGTCTGGCGAAGTTGTAAAACCGTTCCCATTCGTAGAGTTTGGCTTCGAGATCGACGTCACCTTTGTAGCTGAGAAGTTGGTAAAATTCCTGCTGATCGGATCGGTGTGAGCGCTCGACTTTGCCGTTGAGCTGAGGAGTGCCGCGTTTGATGTAGGCGTGTCTGATGCCGAGGTCTTCGACATGCCAATGGAATTTGGCTTGGAACTCGTGGCCGTTATCTGTCCGAATTTCACGGATGCGAAACGGGAACTTTTCGATCATGTGATCAATGAAGTCGACCGCGCTTGCCTGCGTGTGTTTCTCATAAATCTTGAGAGCACGAACTCGGGTTGCGTCATCGATGGCAGTGAATTGAAATCGGTGCACTTTCTCGCCAGATTTTCCTTTGAAGGTCAGAAACTTAACGTCCACTTGGATATGATGGCCGGGCACCTGTTTCTGATAGCGTTTGGTGTGTAGCTTACGCATTCGTGTGCCTCTGGGCAGCCGATGGAGGCCATTACGCTTGAGGATGCGGTAGACCCCTGCATCCGAGATTTTGATGCTGTGGTACCGTGCCAAGTACCAGACGATCCTGATCGGCCCCAGATGATACTTCCGGCGCAGATACAGAATCTTCTCAACGATCTCGGGCGGTGTTTGATTGGCCGGATTCTTTGGAATTGATTTGGCATTCTTCAAACCGGCTTCGCCATGCTTTTGATAGGCATCACGCCATCTGTAGAAGCTGGATCTCCCAATCCCAAAATACCGGCATGCTTTACGGGCATTCCCGATCCTCTCGGCGTGCTGGAGCACTTTAAGCTTGCGCTGGATCTCTCGTTCTTCGCTCGTCATGAAAACTTCCTCCACCCCAAATTGGGTAATTTACAGAAAGTGTCCCGAGAGTCCGTACATATCTACAGTTTCGTGTGCTGGCTGTGCATTTCAGCGGGTTCTATGCATGACTAAGAGAACCGTTAAGCCCGCGTGCGCTTGAAGGTGCGCGTCAGACAGTGCTGATCCATCAGGAATGGACGGACAGTGGCAAAGTCTATGGATATCGCAAACTGCATAACGATCTACGCGACGCGTGCGAGGCTCGTTCAGAGAACCGTGTTGCGCGTTTGGCCAACTTAGCTGGGATTGCTGCACAGATTGGCTACAAGCACGCCCTGGTCGATATGGCGGCAAACCAGCGGTCGTCGCCGACAACTCTCTGGACCCGCGGTTCGGGGTAGATGCTCCAGATGCGATTTGGGTGACCAACATCAGCTACACAAGACGCATGAAGGCGGGTCATATCTTGCCGTCGTGATCGATCTGTTCTCAAGGCGTATTGTTGGGTGGTCTATGCAAACGCGGATGACGACCGACCTCGCGTTGCACGCGCTACTGTGTGCAGTTTAGCCGCGCAAACCAAAAGCCAAGGTAATGATCCATTCTGATCAAGGGTCACAGGGCGGATTCAACCGGTCGTCGCA
>NZ_DCAN01000016.1:0-113833 GCF_002311545.1 Sulfitobacter sp. UBA1132
AGTCTCTGTCGCGTCGGCCAATGCCATGCGTGCCAAGATGGATGCGGCGGGACTGACCCATGAGACTGCGATACTCACCGCGGGCGAGGAGGCCCTGCGCGCGGCGGGGCTCAGCCGCCAGAAAATCCGCTATGCGTTGGCGTTGGCTGAGGCTGGGATCGACTATACCGCCTTGCGGGAGGCACCGGGTGCGGTCGTGATCGAGACGCTGACCGCGGTGCCCGGTGTCGGGCTGTGGACGGCGCAGATCTATGCGATGTTTTCGCTGGGCCGCGCCGATATCCTGCCGCAGGGCGATCTGGCCTTGCAAGAGGCCGCAAAAATCCTGTTTGATCTGCCCCAGCGACCAAAGCCGAAGCAGCTTGCGGAGATGGCGCAGGACTGGTCGCCCTGGCGATCGGTTGCAGCCCGCATCCTGTTTTCGTACTACCGCGTGGCAAAACAACGGGAAGGGATTTCATGACACGAGTACTAAACGCAGAGCGCCGCGAACCGGTCTCGGGGGAAACGCGGTCTGCCGTCGTGTTCCTGCATGGCTATGGCGCGAATGGTGCCGATCTGCTGGGGCTTGCCGACCCGTTGGGGGAACATCTGCCCGACACGCTGTTCGTGGCCCCCGATGCGCCCGAAGCCTGTGCCGGTGCGCCCATGGGGTTCCAGTGGTTCCCGATCCCCTGGATCGATAACTCCTCTGAGGAAGAAGCCGAACGCGGGATGATGCAGGCGGTCGATGACCTGAACGCCTTTCTCGATGCGCTGATGGTGGACGAAGATCTGCTGCCCGAACAGGTCGTGCTGTTTGGCTTTTCCCAAGGTACGATGATGGCGCTGCATGTCGCGCCGCGCCGCGAAGATGCCGTGGCCGGTGTTGTCGCGTTTTCGGGGCGCTTGCTGTCGCCCGAGAGCCTGAAAGACGAAGCGGTCGTGCGCCCTCCGGTCTTGCTGGTGCACGGCGACGCCGACGATGTTGTCCCGCCGCAATCCCTGCCGCAGGCCGCCGAAACCTTGCAAGAGGCCGGATGGACGGACGTTTTCGCCCATATCATGAAGGGGACAGGCCACGGAATCGCCCCCGACGGGCTGAGCGTGGCGCTGGCCTTTATGCGCGACAAACTGGGTCTTTGATCCCATCCCCTGCGGGCGCATGCGCGACCCGCAGGAAGGCCCCGGCCGGATTGGCCGTTTCCGTCACATGCCTGTTACGTAATCAGCTTACGCATTCTGCGACATCTTGTACCCGTTTGCGACTTGTCAGACGCAAACCACGAGATATAGTCGAAAGCATCAGCGGGGCTGTCCCGCTGGACCGGACGCGGAACGGCAAGGGGCTATCGAACAATGGACGGCGACTTTAGAACTGAATTCACCCGAAGCCCGGCAGGGCTGAAAAACAAACCGGCCCTTGTGCTGAACGCGGATTACAGGCCCTTGTCCTACTATCCGCTGTCGCTGTGGCCCTGGCAGGAAGCGGTGAAGGCCAAATGGCTGGATCGGGTGGATATCGTCGCTGAATATGACGACTATGTTCACAGCCCGTCGATGCAAATTCGCATCCCGTCGGTGGTCGTTCTCAAAGATTATGTCAAACCTCAAAAGCGCGTGGCCTTCACGCGCTTTAATTTATTTCTGAGGGACGAATTCTGCTGCCAGTACTGCGGTGCACGGGGGGATCTGACCTTTGACCACGTGGTGCCCCGTGCCGCGGGCGGTATCACAAGCTGGCAGAACGTTGTTGCGGCGTGTAGCCCGTGCAATCTGAAAAAAGGGTCCAAGGCGCTGCACCAGACCGGATTCCAGTTGCGCAAACCGCCGCGTCAGCCGCAAGCCGAGGATCTGCGCAATATGGGCCGGAAATTCCCGCCCAACTACCTGCATGATAGCTGGATGGATTTTCTTTATTGGGACGCCGAGCTTCAGGCGTGATCTAGGGCCGCGCTTGTGCGTCCGCGTTAGAGGTCAAGCTCCACCCAGACGGGCACGTGATCGGAGGGTTTCTCGCGTCCGCGTACATCCTTGTCGATCTGGCAGTCGCGCAGGCTGTCCGCGATGGCAGGGCTCAGCAGGAAATGGTCGATACGGATGCCGTTGTTGCGGTTCCACGCGCCTGCTTGATAATCCCAAAAGCTGTAATGCCCCGGCCCTTGGGTCCGTGCGCGGAACGCCTCTGTCAGGCCAAGGGCCAGCAGACGTCGCCAGGCGGCGCGGGATTCAGGACGAAACAGCGCATCTTCACGCCAGGCATCTGGCGTTGCCGCGTCTTCGGCTTGGGGAATGATGTTGAAGTCGCCCGTCAGCAGAAACGGTGTTTCCTCGGCCAAGAGTGCGCGCGCACGGTCTTCAAGACGCTGCATCCACGCCAGTTTGTAATCGTACTTCGGGCCCGGCGCGGGGTTGCCGTTGGGCAGATACAACCCACAAAGCCGAACCGAAGAATGATCGCCCACGACCGTTGCCTCGATATAGCGCGCCTGTTCGTCGCTGTCGTCCCCGGGCAGGCCACGGGTCACATCCTCAAGCGGGAGCTTTGACAGGATCGCGACGCCGTTAAATGATTTCTGCCCGTGGGTCTCGACGTTATAGCCGCGATCCTCGAACAGCTCGCGCGGGAAGCCTTCGTCGACGGATTTGATCTCTTGCAGAATGGCGACGTCGGGCTGCGCTTCGTCGAGCCATTGGGGCAGGGCGTCGATCCGCGCTTTGATCCCGTTGATGTTGAACGTGGCGATTTTCATGGCGGCCCCCTGCATTGGTCCCCGCAGCTATCGCGCATACCGCAATATGGGGCAAGGGGGCTGCACCGGTTTGGGCATGTTTCGCCCGCGATTCGAAGGAGAGCCGACAGTGCCCACGCCGCCGCGGGGCGCTTTGCCTGCGTTCCGTTACAATTGTCGCTATTGTGGAGAACACGGCATCGCCGCGTGGTTTCAACCGGATCAAAGACGCAGCGCATGTGGATGATTTACATCGTTAAAATGCGATCTTTTTGTCGCCTAGGTCAAAGCCCTTAGGTGGTGATTGATGAAGAGAGTGCAGCTTGAGGTTTAGTTGCCGATTTCAAAATCACGTCAAAAAGGAAAACTCATGACCGCTATTGCCTACGTCGAAACTGCTTTCCCGAATGTTCACGCCGGGGCGGCATCGCTCCATCAGGGGGCGGGGACAGGGTTTTATACCACCGGCTGTATCCGTGCAGGGCAAGACCCCCATTGCGGCCACGGCACCGGGCTGTTCACCACAGGGCTACAGTCGGGACCGCAGGCAGGCGGCATGGCGACTGGGGAGCTTACCGGTTTGTTTACCACCGGCTGCTAATCCAAACACACCCTGCGCTTGAACCGGCGCAGGGGTTTCTTGCCGAAGGGGGGCCTATGTCGAATGTTATACCGCTGTCATCCGTGCGTGCGCGCAATAGCGGTCGCAAACACGCCGATACCGCCGCGATCAGCCGTATGTTTGCGGTACAGCGACGCCGTGCGGGGGATGTGTTCTGGTTGAAGGAAAACGCGGAATGGTTGGGGATTCTGGCAAGCGCGGACATGCCTGTCCCGCCAGACGCTCTGGTGCCCTATGCATCCTTCTATGACCACATCGAAGAGACGATCCGCTTTTTTCCGCAGTACTACCGCTTTTTCCTGTCCCTCGCGCTGGACCTTGAGGATCTGGGCTTGCCCGGCGACGCGGGGGAGCGGCTGGTGCATTGGGTCGCCCGTATGCGGCTGACGGATGGGGAGCTGTCTGACCTGCAACGCGCCGAAGCGCAGCGCCTACTGGCGCGTCGGATGTCCGTGCCGCGCGATGACGCGCTGCAGTCACGCTTGCGCCGGTTTTTCACGCGATCCGAAACCTTTGCGCTGCCCAACAAGAAAGCATCCTATGAGCTGGCACATATCGTTTTCTATCTGTCAGACTACGGCCAGAGCGACCCCCAACTGCCGGCGACAGCGATCAGAAGCCTGAATTTTGCCGGTATTCTGGCGTATCTTGATCAGGATATGGATCTGCTGGCCGAGATTTGTGCCGCGCTACGGTTTGCAGGCGCTGCGGCACCTGCACTGTGGGAGGATGCGGTTCAGTCCGCTGCGCGTGCCTGCCGGATCGTACCGCAGCAGGGGGGCGGACCGGTGGACGGGTATCACGCCTATCTGGTGACCGGCTGGGCCGCGCACATGTCCGGAGGGGCGGCATTCTGCCAACCGGTGCCACAAGGGGCTGTGGCCATCCGCTATACCCCGCCAAACGGGGCGCTGCAGGCGCTATCGGCGGCGCTTTTTGACATGGGAGAGACGCGGCAAGCGCAGTGGTCGCTTATGCGTGGACGGGTCATGAGGGCTCTGGACCCTGAGGCGCAAGAGATACTGACCGAGGCAGAGGCGTCCTGCCCGCAATTTGAAGCGTTTTTCGCGCGGTTTGCGCGGGCACCGATCCCGGCCGTGGCTTCTATGGTGCAGCTACGGCACTAGAATGGCCTCATGCGGGCATGAGGCCAGCCTCCGGCGGGAGTTTACTTTGGCAAAATGAAGCGGGCGCGTGTATCGGGCGGGCGTTACATCGAGAAAGACGTGCCGCAGCCGCAGGCGCTGGTGGCATTGGGGTTTTCGATCACGAAACGCGCGCCGATCAATTCCTCGGAAAAGTCGATGACGGCATTGGCAAGAAAGGGCAGGGAGATGCTGTCGACCACAACTTTCTGGCCGGCCCCTTCAAGGATCAGGTCATCGTCTTTGGGATCATCCAGCGCGATGTCGTACTGAAATCCGGAGCAGCCGCCGCCCTCTACGGCGACGCGCAGGGCTTTGCCCTCTGCGGCGGCACCGATTTCGGCAAGGCGGTCAAAGGCGCGCGGGGTAACTTGGGGGGGCAGGTTCATTTTCGGGCTCCGGTGTGATCGGTTTCCATCTGTGTTGTCTTACAATATAGAAACCCGCAGGACAGGCCACAAGGACCACCGACTATGCGCGCTTCTTTTGCCTCTGATCCGGCGTTGACCCGGGGACGGTTGATACCGGAAGAGGAAAGCACCTTTCGTTCCTGCTTTCAGCGGGACCGCGACCGGATCATCCACGCCAGCGCCTTCCGGCGGCTCAAGCACAAGACGCAGGTCTTTATCGAACATGAGGGCGATTACTATCGCACGCGGCTGACCCATTCGATCGAGGTGGCGCAAGTGGCGCGCACGATCGCTGGTGCCTTGGGTCTGAATGCCGAGCTGACAGAGGCGGTCGCCCTGGCCCATGATCTGGGGCATCCGCCCTTTGGTCACACGGGCGAGGACGCGCTGGAAGCCTTGATGGCCCCCTATGGCGGGTTTGACCACAACGCCCAAGCCATCCGCATCGTCACCCATCTGGAGCGGCATTACGCGGATTTCGACGGGCTGAACCTGACTTGGGACACGCTGGAGGGGTTGGCCAAACATAACGGGCCGGTGACGGGAGAGCTGCCGTGGGCACTTGCGGCCTATGAGCGTCAGCATGATCTTGAGCTGGAGACATTCGCCAGTGCCGAGGCGCAGGTGGCGGCGATTGCCGATGATGTGGCCTATAACCACCACGACCTGCATGACGGTTTGCGGGCCGAGCTGTTCTCGACGGACGAGCTGGCCGAACTGCCGATCCTGAAGCAGAATTTCGCCGAAGTGGACAGGCTGTATCCCGGTCTGAACTACTATCGCCGCCGTCACGAAGCGCTGCGCCGTTTCTTTGGCGTACTGGTGGAGGACGTGATCAGCGTCGCGCGGCACCGTCTGGCCGAGATGAAGCCCGAAACCGCCACCGATATTCGCATGGCCGGGCGCACGTTGATCCAGTTCTCCGATCCGGTTTTCCAGGATCTCAAGGTCATCCGCGCCTTTCTGTTCGACCGCATGTATCGCGCGCCATCCGTGGTGATCATGCGCAAGCAGGTCACGCAGGTGGTCGAGGATCTGTTCCCCTATTTCTGCGCGCATACGGACCAATTGCCCAAGCAATGGCGCAAGGATGTAGAGGACGCGGACGGCGATACGGCGCTTGCGCGGATCGTCAGCGACTATATCTCGGGGATGACAGATCGCTTTGCCTTGCAGGAACATGAGCGGTTGATCGTTAAAGGCTGAACCGCCCTTGATTATGGGCGCATATTCAGGTGATACACGGGGCCAAGTCGAAGGAACCCCGTTATGAACCTATTTGCCGATATCCGCAGCCTCGTGCTGTCCACCCTTGATACGCTGGTTGCCGACGGGTTTCTGCCCGAGGGGCTGAGCTTTGACGCCATCACCGTAGAGCCGCCGCGTGATGCGGCGCATGGGGATATGGCGACCAATGCCGCGATGGTGCTGGCGAAACCGGCCCGTATGAAACCGCGCGATATCGCCGAGAAACTGGCCGAAAAACTGGCCGAGGATCCACGGATCACGGCGGCGGATGTGGCGGGCCCGGGGTTCTTGAACCTGCGGCTGAGTGCTGCGGTTTGGCAGGGCGTTGTCGGTGCCGTTCTGGGGCAGGGCACAGACTTTGGCCGCGGCGATCTGGGGCAGGGCAAACGGGTCAACGTCGAATATGTCTCGGCCAACCCGACGGGGCCGCTGCATGTAGGGCACACCCGCGGTGCGGTCTTTGGCGATGCGCTGGCGTCCTTGCTGGATTTCGCGGGTTTCGATGTCACGCGTGAATATTACATTAACGACGGCGGCGCGCAGGTCGATGTCTTGGCGCGCTCTGTTTATCTGCGCTATCTCGAGGCGCATGGCCAAGAGGTCGCCTTTCCCGAAGGCACATACCCCGGCGACTATCTGATTGATGTGGGGGCCGCGCTGAAAGACAAGGTGGGCGACGCCTATATCGACGCCGATGAATCCGTCTGGCTTGAAGAGGTGCGCAACTTTGCCACCGACGAGATGATGAAGCTGATCCGCGATGATCTCGCCTCTCTCGGGGTGGAGATGGATGTCTTTTATTCCGAAAAATCGCTTTATGGCACGGGCCGGATCGAATCCGCGATTGATGACCTGAAAGCCAAAGGGCTGATCTATGAGGGCGTGCTTGAGCCGCCAAAAGGCAAGAAGCCCGAGGACTGGGAGCCGCGCGAGCAGACCCTGTTCAAATCCACCGCCCATGGCGATGACGTTGACCGTCCGGTGATGAAGTCCGACGGCGGCTGGACCTATTTCGCGCCCGATATTGCGTATCACTACGACAAGGTGCAGCGTGGCTTTGACATGCTGATCGACGTCTTTGGCGCGGATCACGGCGGATATGTCAAACGGATGAAAGCCGCTGTTTCGGCGCTGTCCGAGGGGGCGGTGCCGCTCGACATCAAGCTGACGCAGCTGGTCAAGCTGTTCAAGAACGGCAAGGAATTCAAGATGTCCAAACGGGCAGGGACATTCGTCACCCTGCGTGATGTGGTTGATCAGGTAGGCCCTGATGTGACGCGTTTTGTCATGCTGACCCGCAAGAATGACGCGATGCTGGACTTTGACTTTGCCAAGGTGCTGGAACAGTCGCGCGAGAATCCGGTGTTCTACGTGCAATATGCCCATGCGCGTGTGCACTCTGTCCTGCGCAAGGCGGCAGAGGCGGGTGTTGCCACGGATATGGAAACCTTGCAGCGTGCCGACCTGAGCCAGCTTGACCACGAAGCAGAGTTGAAACTGGCGCAAAAGCTGGCCGAATGGCCCCGGATGGTAGAGACCGCGGCGCGCAGCAACGAACCGCACCGGATCGCGTTTTATCTCTACGAGCTGGCGGGCGATTTCCACGGGCTGTGGAACCGCGGCAACGACGTGCCTGAACTGCGTTTCCTGCAGGATGATGTGGCCATGTCCCAGTCAAAAATCGCGCTGGCCCAAGCCGCAGCGATTGTAATTGCGTCAGGTCTTGGTATTCTTGGGGTCAAGCCAGCGGAAGAGATGCGATAACGCACCATTGCTGGTCAGGCAGGTTCAAAAAACAGACCCGCGCGGGTGATATCTGACGCGGGCAGTGAGGCAGAAATGGCAGATTACACGTCCTCCTCCCAGGGTGGGGGGTACTCCTTTGAACATGACGCAGGGATGGCACCGCAAGTTGCGGCCAAGCCCTTGACCAAGTTTGCAAATTTCGCGGGCGCGGCGCTTTCCATCACCTTGATCGTCGGCATCGGGGTCTGGGGCTACAAGCTGCTGGTGCGCGATGTTACCGGCATTCCGGTGGTGCGTGCGGCCCAGGGCGATATGCGCGTGCGGCCCGAAAATCCGGGCGGCCAACTGGCGGATAATCAGGGTCTGTCGGTCAATGCTGTGGCCTCTGAAGGGACGGCGAACCAATTCGCGGAACAGCTGATTTTGGCCCCGAAGCCACTGGATCTGGAAGAAGAAGACCAGCCCATTCCCGTCGCGATGGTTGCACCTGCGCAACAGGCACCAACGCAATCATCGCCTGCGGCTGACGTGGCAGAGGCGTTGAAAAACGGCGATGTGGACGATCTTGTCGCCTCTCTCACCGATGGGGTGGAACCACTGGAAGACGAAGAAGACGGCACCGCCCTGCCAGAGCCGATGAACGCAAGTGCCACGATGGATGTCGACCCGCTTGAGATGGCGGTGTCGAACGCGGTGGCCGTTGCCATGGGCGAAGAGCCGGGCGTGCGCGCATCCTTGCGTCCTCAAACGCGCCCCGGTGGCCGTGCCGTGGCGACCAAAGCGTCGTTTGAACCCGCACCGGTTGCCGCCGCCGAAGTGAAAGAGCTTTCGCCCGACAGCCTGCCGACAGGGACGCGTCTGGTGCAGCTTGGCGCATTCGATTCACCTCAGATCGCACGGGCGCAATGGGTCCGTCTGAACGCGCGTTTCGGGGCCTATATGGAAGGCAAGGACCGCATCATCCAAGAGGCCAGCAGCGGCGGGCGCACTTTCTACCGTCTGCGTGCGCATGGGTTCTCGGACATCGCGGATGCGCGACGCTTCTGTTCGGCGCTGGTTGCTGAAAACACCGACTGCATTCCCGTCGTTACACGCTGATGCGATACGGGGCGACGATACTGGACGCGTCGGGGCTTCGGCTGACGGCGCAGGAACAGGCGTTGTTTCGCGCCGTAAAGCCCTTTGGGTTCATTCTCTTTGCGCGCAATATCGACACGCCGGATCAGGTCCGCGCGCTGTGTGATGAATTGCGCGAGGCGGCGGGCCACGAGGCTGTTATCACCGTGGATCAAGAAGGCGGGCGGGTGCAGCGGTTGCGCGCACCGCATTGGCGCGACTGGACGGCACCGCTGGACTTCGTGCAGGCAGCAGGCCCCAACGCGGCAGAGGCGATGTATCTGCGCTTTCGTCTGATCGCGGACGAGCTGCACCGCGTGGGCATCGACAGCAATTGCGCGCCGATGGTCGATGTCGCCGGGGCGGAAACCCACACATTCCTGCGCAACCGCTGTTACGGCACGACGCCCGATGCGGTGGCGGCTTTGGGCCGTGCGGCGGCAGACGGCATGTTGGCGGGGGGCGTCTTGCCCGTGGTCAAACATATGCCCGGACATGGGCGCGCCACGATGGATAGTCATTTTGACTTGCCGCAGGTTGACGCGCCGCGTGCCGCGTTGGACACCCATGATTTCGCCCCGTTCAAGGCGTTGAACGACCTGCCGATGGGGATGACGGCGCATCTGGTCTATGACGCGATTGATCCGCGCCCTGCCACGCTGTCGCCGGTGATGATGCGGCTGATCCGCGAGGATATCGGCTTTGATAACCTGATCATGACGGATGACATTTCGATGAAAGCATTGACGGGCGAGGTGGATGCCATCGCCGCCGGTGCCTTGGCAGCAGGCTGTGACGTGGTGTTGTACTGCAACGCCACGCTTGAGGATCGCACCCGCGTTGCCGATGCTGCCGGAGAGATGTCTGAGGCCGCGCAAACACGGGCCGTGCGCGCCCTTGCCATGCGCCGGACCCCTGATGATGTTGACATTCCTGCCCTGACTGCAAAGCTCGACAGGCTTTTGGGCGGGGCGGTATATGGCTGAAACGCAGTTGGAAGACGGGCAAACGAAAGTTGCTGAACGGCTCGCGGCCGAGGCGCTGATCGTGGATGTCGACGGGTTCGAGGGCCCGTTGGACCTGTTGCTGACCCTCAGCCGCACCCAGAAGGTCGACCTGCGCAAAATCTCGGTGCTGCAACTGGCACGCCAATATCTGATGTTCGTGGACAAGGCCAAGGCGCTGCGGCTGGAGCTTGCGGCGGATTATCTGGTCATGGCTGCGTGGCTCGCCTTTCTGAAATCCCGCCTGCTGCTGCCGCCTGATCCGCAGGACGATGGCCCCTCGGGCGAGGAACTGGCCGCGCATCTGGCGTTCCAGCTGGAACGTCTGCAAGCGATGCGCGACGTGGCGGCTCAGTTGATGGCCCGTGACCAATTGGGGCGCGACTTCTTTGCCCGCGGCCAGACCCAGGAAATGCGCCAGACCCGCCGCGTGACCTATACCGCGACCTTGCTGGACCTGATGCAGGGCTACGCGCGTATCCGCACCCGCGACGATTTCCGCCCCTTCGTGATGGATCGTGACAAGGTCTTTACGATGGAGCAGGCACTGGAGCGCATGCGCGGCTTGATTGGGTTTTCTGGCGACTGGTCTGACCTGACCAGCTACATGCCTGACGGATGGGGCGAAGAACCGGCAATGCGCCGCTCGGCCACGGCATCGACGTTTGCGGCGTCGCTTGAATTGGTAAAGGAAGGGCATCTGGAAATTCGTCAAGAGGGCGTGTTTGCCCCGATCCAGTTGCGCAAGAAGGATATCTGACGTGGCCGAACCCGTTGAACACACAGAAGAAAGCCTGTTCGAGGCCCCGCCATTGGCCGAACAGGAGCGCATGATCGAAGCGATCCTTTTCGCCACCGCAGAGCCGATGACCCTGCGCGAGATCGCGGCGCGTCTGCCGCATGGCTGTGACCCTGCCGAAGCGATGGTGCATCTGCGCAAACGCTACACCGGCCGCGGTGTCGAGCTGTGCCGCATCGGGGATGCCTACGCCATGCGCACGGCGGCGGATCTGGGGTATCTCATGCAGCACGAAACGGTCGAGACGCGCAAACTGTCGCGCGCCGCGATCGAGACCTTGGCGATCATCGCCTACCACCAGCCCGCCACCCGCGCCGAGATCGAAGAGATCCGCGGCGTATCCGTATCGCGCGGCACGCTGGATCAGCTGCTTGAGCTGGACTGGATTCGCTTTGGCCGTCGCAAAATGACCCCCGGTCGTCCGGTGACCTTTGTCGTGACACAGGAATTTCTGGCCCACTTCGGTCTGGAAAGCCCCCGCGACCTGCCGGGGTTGAAAGAGCTCCGCTCTGCCGGATTGCTGGAAAGCCGCCCCGCCTTTGGCGAGATGCCGGGTGTCGACAGCGAGGAAGAGCCAGAAGCGACCGAGGGCCAGAGCGAGCTGTTCGAGGATTAATCCCGCAGGTGGCCTGAAAATCGCCGCAATAGGTGTTATATTAGCCTCAGACACAGTTTAACGCGCGGTAAAGAGGTCAGGACATGAACCAGATAATTAATATGATTATGCGTCGCGTGATGGGGCGTTTGATCAACAAAGGCGTTGATATCGGCTTTGATCAGGCGTCAAAGCTGGGCAAGGGGCGTCGGGCGTCGGTGGACCGTGACGGCAATCCTGTCCAACCAAGCGCCGAGGAAATGGCCCGTCGTGACAGAAGCAGCCGCGAGCAGGGCAAACAGGCGCGCAATATGGTCAAGAATATGCGCAAGCTGACGCGTTTCTAACCCGCGTGATCAGACGCTGCGAAGTTTAACGCGGCGCGCTGAAATGCTTGCTGAGCTTGAGGCCCTGACCCTGATAGTTCGACGCGATGCCCGACCCGTAAAGCTGGGTCGGGATGTCGGTCATTTTCTCATAGACCAACCGTCCGACAACCTGACCATGCTCCAGCACGAAAGGGGCCTCGTGGCAGCGCACTTCAAGCACGCCCCGTGATCCCGCACCCCCTGCAGAGGCATGGCCGAAACCGGGGTCAAAGAAACCTGCGTAATGCACGCGGAATTCGCCCACCATCGCCAGATAGGGGGCCATCTCTGCGGCGTATTCGGGCGGGATGGTCACGGCTTCGCGGCTGACCAGAATGTAGAACGCACCGGGGTCGAGGATGATCTGACCGTTGTCGCTGTGCACCTCTTCCCAGTATTGCGCGGGGTCATAATGGCCGATCTTGTCCAGATCGATAACACCCGTATGCGGCTTGGCGCGGTAGCCAACCAGCGTGGTGTCAGGCAAGCGCAGATCGACCGAGAATCCCAGACCATCATCGATCACGGCCTCGCCATCCACCAGCGGGCTGTCGGCGTGCAATGCGCGCAGCGCTTCATCGTCAAGCGTGGCGGCACCGGTGGAAAAACGGATCTGGTTCAGCCGCATGCCCGGACGTACGAGCACCGAGAAAGAGCGCGGACAAATCTCTGCGTAAAGCGGGCCGGTATAGCCCGGCGCGATGCGATCAAACTCGGTCCCGCCGTCGGTGATGGTGCGCGTGAGTAGGTCCAGCCGCCCGGTGGAGCTTTTGGCATTGGCCGCCGCGGAGGTGCCTTGGGGCAGGGCGAGGCTTTCCATCAGCGGGACAACGTAGACGCAGCCCTTTTCCAGCACCGCCCCATTCGTCAGGTCGACGCGGTGCATCTCGAACTCTTCCAGACGGTCGGCGACCTTGGCCCCATGCCCCGCAAGAAAAGACGCACGCACGCGGTAAGCCACTGTTCCTAGACGAAGATCTAGGCTCGCAGGCTGGATCTGGGCACTGTCGACAGGCGGTGTGCCGATGATCTGACCCGAAGCGATCATGTCGGTGATATGCTGGTTGGGAACTACGCCGATCATATCCGGGCCTTTCAAATGCAAACACCCGCACCCATTAGGGTACGGGCGTTTGTTGTATGTCGGTTGGTCGGGCTAGCAGGACTCGAACCTGCGACCTTCCGTCCCCCAGACGGACGCGCTACCAGGCTGCGCCATAGCCCGACATGAGGCGTTTCATACCTGATAAAACCGTGCGTGCAAGGGGGAATTGTCGCAAATCGCACGCGCGGCTTAGACTTTTGTGCCGCGGACCACATCGGCCCGAATGGAATCGCGCAGTTCGCCCAAACGGCTCAGCAAAGGCGCGATATCGCGGGCCGAATCCTCGGGCAGATCGCGGCACAGCAGTGCAGCAGAAAGCACAGAGGGTTTGGCGGGGAAGTCTTCTTCTGCCGTCAGAGGCGGCAGATCGATCACACGCGGCTTGGGGCCTGCAACAATAGGGGCTTTCGGTGCCTCGTTGATCTCTGGGGCTTCGACGTCCCGCGTTTCCGCCTCCAGCGTTTCGGCGGTGCTGTCTTCCGGCGCTGCCTCTGGCGTGCTGTCGATGGTCGGCGCGGGCGCGTCCTGATCCGGGGCGCGTGTTTGCGTAGCGTCAGGGGCTTCGTCCGGCGTGTTATCGCTTGGCGGGACCGGCGCGTCGGTCATCGGGTGGCGCAGGAAGCCGGGCAGGGTGGCACCGTCCTCCGCAGAGCTATCGGCGGGGGTGACGGTTGTCTCCTCCGGCTCCGGCTCTGTTGCGTCGAGGGTCGGTTCGTCGGTAGGCAGGGGTGGGGTATCCTCGGCCGACATCTCGGGCGCGGAAACGGCTTCTACGTGTGTTTCGGGCGCTTCGACAGGGGCTGGCTTGGCCGCTTTGCTCCCGCGTTGCTCGAACGGGAGAACAACACCCTCGTGGGTCTGTTCTGCGTCTTCTTGCATCGGCGCGGGGGTCATGTCGATGGTGTCGCCACCAGCATCCAGATCATCCTGCGTGACCCCGTCAAGAGGCGCGGACAGGGCTGCGACATGGCCCATGCCTTCTTCACGCAATACCTTCTGGACACCTTTGATCGTCAGCCCGTCTTCATGCAGCAAGCGTTTGATACCGCCAAGCAGCAACATATCGTTGGGGCGATAATATCGCCGCCCGCCTGCGCGTTTGATCGGTTTGACTTGCGTGAACTTGCTTTCCCAGAAACGCAGGACATGTGCCTGAATTTCAAGCCATTCTGCAACTTCGGAGATGGTTCTGAATGCGTCCGGAGACTTGGGCATTAGGTTATCGCTTGTTCCCGTCTGCAACCCGGTCCTTCATCAGATGGGACGGGCGGAATGTGAGCACGCGGCGCGGGTTAATCGGGACCTCTTCGCCGGTTTTGGGGTTCCGGCCCACGCGGGCCGACTTGTCGCGCACCGAGAAAGTACCGAAAGATGAAATCTTGACCTGTTCGCCTTTGACCAGCGCGTCGGACATATGTTCAAGCACCGCTTCGACCAGCTGTGCGCTTTCATTGCGGGAAAGACCTACTTCACGAAAGACTGCTTCGCTCAAATCCATCCGGGTCAACGTTTTGTCGGCCATATCTTCCCCCCATGTGTTTTAAGCAGCATAGGCTGTGATTTTTCCGCAAGTCAACAACTATGGGGCGTAACGTGCTGTTCGCGCGAAGAAAAGCCGCTTACCAGCGCAGAACGATCGCGCCCCAGGCCAGCCCGCCGCCGATCGCCTCGGTGACCAGCAGGTCGCCTTTCTTGATCTGGCCGCGCTCTTGCCCGACGGAAAGGGCCAGCGGAATCGACGCGGCAGAGGTGTTGCCGTGGTCCTGAACCGTCACGACGACGTTATCCATCGACAGGTTCAGCTTTTTGGCAGTGCCTTGAATAATACGGATATTCGCCTGATGCGGGACGATCCAGTCGACGTCCTCGGCGCTGACACCGGCACGGTCCATCGCTGTGTTTGCCGACGCGGCGAGCTTTTCGACCGCGTGACGGAAGACCTGATTCCCCTGCATGCGCAGATAGCCGGTCGTGCCCGTGCTGATGCCACCGTCGACATACAGCAAGTCTTTGTAGCGCCCGTCCGAATTCAGATCGGTGGAGAGGATACCGCGGTCGGCTGCCGTGCCGTCGCCGTCTTGCGCTTCAAGCAGGATCGCGCCAGCACCGTCCCCAAACAACACGCTGGTGCTGCGGTCGGTCCAGTCCATGATTTTCGAGAACGTCTCGGAGCCGATGACCAGCACGCGGTCAGCCTGACCCGAGACGATCAGCGCGTTGGCATTGGCCAGCGCATAGACAAAGCCCGCGCACACGGCCTGTACATCAAAGGCAAAGCCGCGCTCCATCTCTAGCTGCGCCTGCACCATCGTTGCGGCGGAGGGGAAAGTCAGATCGGGGGTAGAGGTGGCGACAATCACCGCATCCACATCGGCGGCTGTCTTGCCCGCGTCGGCCAACGCGGCCTTGGCGGCAGCGGTGGCCATGGTCGACGTGGTTTCGCCTTCGCCGACAAAGTGACGCCGTTCAATGCCAGAGCGTGACCGGATCCATTCGTCACTGGTGTCGATCTTGCCTTCAAACTCTGCGTTTTCGACAATGCGTTCCGGAAGGTAGTGTCCGGCACCAATTACGACGGCTCTTTTTGTCATTCTTCGGTCTCTTTCGTCGGCTTTGCTGCGGCAACACGCGCAGCCAACCGATTTGTAAATTCACTTTCCGCTAATCGCGCGGCCAGTTTGATCGCCGAGGAAACCCCCGTCGCGTCAGCGGCACCGTGGGATTTAACGACCGTGCCGTTCAACCCCAAAAACACACCGCCGTTCACACGGCGCGGGTCAAACCGTTTGCTGACGCGGCGCAGCGAGGTATAGGCCAGCAGCGATGCCGCGCGGGACCAGATCGAATTCTTGAACGCTTGGCGCAGGCCATTGCCGATCAGCGTCGCGGTGCCTTCACCGGTCTTGATCGCAATATTACCTGTAAATCCATCGGTGACGATCACATCTGCGACATCACCCGAGATATCGCCGCCTTCGACGAAACCGACAAATTCAAAACCCGCGTCATCCGCGGCGTCGCGAATCAACTCGTGGGCTTCTTTCAGTTCGGTCCGGCCTTTGTGTTCTTCGGTGCCGACATTCAGCAACCCGATGCGCGGGCGTTCGATGTCCATGCCGTTGCGGGCGTAGGATTTGCCCATCAGCGCATAGCGCAACAGGTCATCGGCATCCGCACGCACATCCGCACCCACATCCAGCAGAACGTTAAAGCCCTGAGGGTTGGTGGAGGGATACAGCACAGCGATGGCAGGACGGTTCACACCCGGCAGCTTTTTCAGGCGGATCATCGACAGCGCCATCAGCGCGCCGGTGTTCCCGCAGCTGACCGCGACCGAGGCTTCGTTGTCGCGCACGGATTCGATGGCGGACCACATCGATGTGCCCTTGCCATTGCGCACGACATTACTGGGCTTGTCATCCATTGTGACAACCCCTTGGGCATCCCGAATGGTGCAGCGCCCTTTCAGTTCGGGCCGCTTTGCCACCAGCGGTTCCAGCGTTTCGGCAGGGCCGTGCAGGATAAAGCTGATATCGGGATTCTTTAGCGCGGACGCAGAGCACCCGGCAACAACGATTGCCGGGCCCTGATCGCCCCCCATCGCATCAACTGAGATAAGGGTGCGCTGAGTTCTCGCGCTAGGCTGATCGGACGTGGCCGTCATCTGGTGCGATGCCTCTTATGAACTGCGGTTGACGTGACGAGCTTACGCCGCGTCTTCGTCGAGGTCGATCTCTTCGTTCAGAGAAACAACTTCGTTGTCGTCATAGTGACCGCATGCTGCGCAAACGTGGTGCGGGCGCTTCAGCTCACCACAGTTGGAGCATTCGTTCGGGTTCGCTGCAGTCAGCGAATCGTGTGCGCGGCGGTTGTTGCGACGCGATTTGGAAACTTTATTCTGTTGGACAGCCATGTCTGGTGCCTTTGCCTTCGGGGTCGTTCATCGGCTTCCTGCCAAAGACGACCGTGTTTCAGATCAACTCCCGGTTTGGGCGTGACGTGCGTTTAGGCCGAAGCCTATCCGATGTCCAACCTTAATTGGGGTGAAGGGCGCAAAATACTGCGAAAACCCGCCGAAGCAACCCTTTTTTCACCCAAACCGGCAGGGTTATTCGGTGGTATCGTCCTTAAGCTGGTTCTTGAGGCCGGCCAGCCCCGCAAAGGGGCGGGCGTCTTCGTCGGTCATCGGGGTGTCGCCGGGTTTGGTATAGACCGCTTGCCCCAGTTCGGCCCCGTCGGCGCGGGGATATTCGGGAATCTCAAGCGCCAGCGCTTCGATCATGATGGCCGCGGGATCAATCCACGCGCCAAGCGGTTCGGTGCGATCATCCTCGGGCATCTCGACCTCGGCTTCCTCGGGTTCTTCGTAATCCTGCACGAAAAGCCGTGTGACATCGACGTCGATCCGAGTCTGGACCGGCTCCAGTGTCACCACGCAGGGCTGCACCACAGTGGCCCCCAGACGCGCCTTGAGTTCCCAATCGCTGCGACCAAGCGCCTTGAGACGCCCTTCGAATGAAAGTTTACGTAAGGCTGAAAGATCAAGTTCTTCTGCGATCATCCGCAAGCTGTCGGCGTCGGGACGCAGGGAGAAAGGGGTTTGCGCATTCTGCGACAGCTCTGCGACGCGCAATGCTGTGGGGCTTGGGGGCGTGCGAGACATGTTAGGGGTACTTTCGTTTCTTGAACCATGGGGCGTGCTTAGTGTATGCGAGATAAAAGCCATGATCCCCAAGGGCAAGAGGGCACCAAGAATGCGTATCGACCGCCATGTCAAAAAGACACTGCTGACCGCCACAGTTCTCGCTGCTGGTCTGACGCTTGGGGCCTGCTCCCCGCAATACTCCAACCACGGCTATATCCCGCCGCAAGAGGATCTTGAGAAGATCACCGTGGGCCAGGACACTCGCGACACCGTGGCCGAAACCGTGGGCGTGCCCGCGTCGGCAGGGTTGCTGACCAATTCGGGGTATTACTATGTGCGGTCGCGCCGTCAGGCGATGTGGTTCATGGCCCCGCGCGAGACAGAGCGCGAAGTTGTCGCTGTCAGCTTTGACAGCAACGGGGTGGTGCAGAACGTCGAACGTTTCGGGCTGGAGCGTGGCAATGTCGTCACCCTTGACCGCCGCGTCACCAGTTCGCCGATCTCGGATAAATCCTTTATTCGCCAGCTTCTGGGCAACATTGGCCGCTTCAACCCTGCGGCGCTGGCTGGCTAGGGCAGGCCCGTGACGGTGCCACAGGGTGCTGTGATCAAGCCGCTTTTACGCGGTCCGTACCGCGCCTATTGTGCCACCACGCCTGAGGATATCGACGCCGCGCAAGCCTTGCGCGCGCGGGCCTTTGGGCTGGTTCAGTCGCGCGATATCGACGGGTTTGATGCGCAAAAGCATCATATACTCGTGCGGCATCAAGGCAGCGGTGACCTGCTGTGCTGCTATCGGATCGGGCTGATGGAGGGCGCGTCGCTGGATCAAAGCTATGCCGCGCAATTCTACGATCTGACCAAGCTATCATATTTCCCCGGCACGATGATGGAGCTGGGGCGGTTCTGTCTGGCCCCGGGGGTCACAGACCCGGATGTCGTGCGCATGGCCTGGGCCGCGCTGGCGCAGTTTGTGGACGCCCATAGGGTCGCGTTGCTCTTTGGGTGCACCTCCTTCAAGGGTACCGATCCGGCACCCTATAGCGATGTCATGGCGCTTTTGCACAGCCGCCACCTTGCGCCACTGCACTGGCAGCCGCAGGTCAAGGCCCCCGATACGGTGGGCTTTGTGGAACGGACGTTGGATAAACCGGCCGAGAAAGCCGCGCTACAAATGCTGCCGCCGCTGCTGCGGAGCTATCTGATGATGGGGGGCTGGGTGAGCGATCATGCGGTGATCGACCACCAGATGAACACGCTGCATGTATTTACCGGCCTTGAAATCGCGGCGATCCCCGAGGGGCGTAAGCGCCTGCTGCGCGGTGCCGCCTAAGAGTTTCATGCCTTCGGCGAGGATTTTAGCCCATTTGGAAGAGGGGTCATTGACGCTGACGCGGCGCGGCGCTAGCTGGCTGTCATGGCACGCGCACCCCTTTTACAAGTTAACGAGATCTCGCTGACATTCGGCGGAGATCCCGTATTCGAAGACATGTCCCTTGTGGTTCAATCCGGCGACCGACTGGCGCTGGTGGGCCGGAACGGGTCAGGTAAATCCACTTTGATGAAGGTTATGGCCGGATTGGTCGAGGCCGACAGCGGCGACGTGATCGTCGGGCCCGGCGTTTCGGTAGGCTATATGGAGCAAGACCCGGATCTGACCGGTTTCGAGACTTTGGGCGACTTCGCGGCCCATGGACTGGACCCGTCCGAGATGTACAAGGTCGAACGCGCCGGAGAGGGGCTGAAGTTCGACCCCGCGCGCCCTGTCAGCACCGCATCCGGGGGGGAACGTCGCCGCGCGGCATTGGCGCGTCTGATGGCCTCTGAGCCCGAGCTGATGTTGCTGGACGAGCCGACGAACCACCTGGATATCGAAGCGATCCGCTGGCTTGAAGACGAGCTGAAAGCGACGCGGGCCGCTTTTGTGATTATCTCTCACGATAGGGCGTTCCTGCGCGAGTTGACCCGTGCGACGCTCTGGGTCGACCGCGGTGTTGTGCGTCGGCAGGACATCGGCTTTGGCGGGTTTGAAGCCTGGCGCGACCAGATGTGGGAAGAAGAGGACATGCAGCGCCACAAGCTGAACCGCAAGATCAAGGCGGAGGCACGGTGGGCTGTCGAAGGCATTTCGGCGCGGCGCAAGCGCAACCAGGGCCGTGTGCGTGCCCTGCAAGACCTGCGGGCCGAACGCGCCAGCCAGATCAAACGTCAGGGCACCGCCGCCATGGCGCTGGAAGCGGGTCCGAAGTCGGGCCGCAAGGTGGTCGAGGCTATGGGCATCACCAAAGCCTTTGGCGACAAGACGATTCTACGCCCCTTTGACATCACCATCCAGCGGGGGGATCGGATCGCCTTGGTCGGGCCGAATGGTGTGGGCAAGACGACGTTGCTGAATATGCTGATCGGGAAAGAACAGCCCGACGGAGGCGAGATCAAACAGGGTACCAACCTTGAGATCGCGCTGTTCGACCAGGCGCGCGCGCAGCTTGATGGCGATATGTCGCTGTGGGACAGTCTGACCGGGGATCCGGAAATGCGTGTATCGGGCAAGGCGGACCAGATTCTGGTGCGCGGGCAGCCGAAACACGTGGTTGGGTACCTGAAAGAATTCCTCTTCGACGAGGGGCAGGCCCGTGCGCCCGTGCGGTCCTTGTCGGGGGGCGAAAAGGCGCGGTTGCTGCTGGCCAAGATCATGGCGCGCTCCAGCAACCTCTTGGTGCTTGACGAACCGACCAACGATCTGGACGTCGAAACCCTTGATCTGATGCAGGAGCTGCTGTCGACCTATGACGGCACCGTGCTGCTGGTCAGCCACGACCGTGACTTCCTTGACCGTGTTGCCGCGACCACCATCGCGATGGAGGGTGACGGCAAGGCGACTGTCTATGCGGGCGGTTGGACGGATTATCTGGCACAGCGCCAGCAGGATGATTTTGACCAAAGCGTTGTTGTCAAATCAAAGCCCGGGGCGAAATCCGAAAAGCCCAAAGCGGCGCAGCAATCGGGCCTGAGCTTTACCGAAAAGCACCGGCTTGAGGCGCTGCCCGCCGAGATTGCGCGTCTGGAAGCTGAAATCGCGAAACTGGAAGAGTTGATGAGCGACCCGACGCTCTATTCCGACAATCCGGTGAAATTCCAGAAAGCGACCGATGCCTTGGTCGAGCGGAATGAAAAGCTGCAGGACGCAGAGGCCGAGTGGCTGATGCTGGAAGAAAAAGCCGAAAGCTGAAGGGGGCAGGGCGACCCGCCCCCTCTCATTCTGCGGGAGACTTAGCCCAGTTGTACCAGCGCGTGGCGTTTCTTGCCCGCGCTAAGCTTGATCGGTGTGGCCAGCGTGGCAGCATCGACCATCAGGCCTGCGTCTGTCAGCGGTTCGTCATTATAGCGGGCACCGTTTTCGGTGATCAGACGCTTTGCCTCTTTGCCCGAACCGGCCAGACCGGATTTCACGATCAACTGCACGATAGAAATGCCGTCGCCGATATCCGCCGCGCTGAGCGTCAGGGTGGGTAGGTCATCGCCGACACCGCCTTTTTCGAACACTTCGCGTGCCGTGGCTTCGGCATTCTTTGCGGCTTCGGCACCGTGCAGCAGGGTCGTGACCTCATTCGCCAGAATGATCTTGGCCGCGTTGATGTCGGAGCCTTCCAGCGCGCCCAGACGGTCGCATTCCTCGACCGGTAGTTCGGTGAAGATCTTGAGAAACTTGCCCGTATCCGCATCGGTGGTGTTGCGCCAGAACTGCCAGAACTCGTAAGGCGACAGCATGTCCCCGTTCAGCCAGATCGCGCCGCCTTGGGATTTGCCCATTTTGCGGCCGTCGCTGGTGGTGAGCAAAGGCGTGGTGAGGCCGAAAATCTCTTGATCCAGCACGCGGCGGGTCAGGTCGATCCCGTTGACGATATTACCCCATTGATCCGAGCCGCCCATCTGCAGCAAACAGCCATAGCGGCGGTTGAGTTCAAGGAAGTCATAGGCCTGCAGGATCATGTAGTTGAATTCGAGGAAGGACAGCGACTGTTCCCGATCAAGACGGGATTTGACGCTTTCGAACGACAGCATCCGGTTCACGCTGAAATGCCGCCCGATGTCGCGCAGGAATTCGAGGTAGTTCAGATTGTCCAGCCATTCGGCATTGTTCAGCATGATCGCGTCACTGTCGCCGTCACCGTAGGACAGGTATTTCTCGAACACCTGCTGCATGCCGGCGATATTGGCGTCGATGGCGGCATTGTCGAGCAGGGGGCGTTCATCCGACCGGAAGGACGGGTCGCCCACTTTGGTGGTGCCGCCGCCCATTAGGGTGATCGGTTTGCCGCCGCATTTCTGCAACCAACGCAGCACCATGATATTCATCAGATGCCCCACATGAAGGGATTTCGCTGTCGCGTCATAGCCGATATAGGCAGGCACAGCCCCGTTGATCAGCGCGTCATCAAGGCCCTGATAGTCCGTACAATCGGCGAGAAAGCCGCGCTCCATCATGATGCGGATGAAATCGGATTTGGGGTGGTATGTCATGGTGCTTGCCCTCAGCTTGGGTGGTGGTGCACTCTATAGGTGCTGAGCAGACAAAGGAAAAGGCCATGAATAAGGCCCAAGGGGCAAGAACCCCGACACGGATCGCGAAAACAGGCCCGCTGCGGGCCGCAGGCGCGATGAGCGGCACTTCGCTCGACGGTGTGGACGTTGCGGTGATCGAGACGGACGGCCGCGATATCATAGGCTTCGGCACATCGAGCTACCGCAGCTATTCAGCCGAGGAGCGCCGCACCATCGCGGCCGGTTTCGGCAAATGGTCAGGGCCAGAGGTGGCGGCGGCGACGCAGGTGGTCGAGGCGGCGCATATCGATGCCCTTGGGGCGTATACCGATGTCGATCTGATCGGCTTTCACGGACAGACGCTGGCCCATGCGCCGCGCATGCAGGGGACGTTGCAGGTGGGCGACGGTGCAGCGCTGGCGGATCATCTGGGGCTGCCCGTCGTGTGGGATTTCCGCAGCGCCGATGTACATCTGGGCGGAGAGGGCGCACCGCTGGCCCCGTTCTTTCACCACGCCTGCGCCCGCTATGCCGGGCTGACGGGGCCGGTGGCCTTTTTGAATCTTGGCGGGGTGGGGAACCTGACCTGGGTGGATCCGGCGATCCCCTTGCCCGAGGCGGAGGGGGCGCTGCTGGCTTTCGACACGGGGCCCGCCAATGCGCCCATCAACGATCTGATGCAGGCGCGTCTGGGGCTGCCCTTTGACGAGGGCGGCAAGACCGCGTCGCGTGGGCAGGTCGAGGCCGGCGCGCTTGAGCTGTTTCTGGCCGAGCCCTATTTCGCACGGATGCCCCCCAAGTCGCTGGACCGGAACGATTTTGACGAGATGGTCGCGCTGGTGACCGAACTGTCGGACGCAGATGCCGCCGCGACGCTGACGGCCATGTGTGCCGCTGGCGTGGCCGAAGCAATGCAGCATTGTCCGCGTTTGCCCGATCGTGTGTTGGTCACCGGGGGCGGGCGGCACAACCCTGTGTTGATGAAGATGCTCAGTGTCAGTCTGGATTGTCCGGTCATGCCGATTGAAGAGATCGGGCTCGACGGTGATATGCTGGAGGCGCAAGCCTTCGGATATCTTGCCGTGCGGGTGGCGCGCGGGCTGCCGACCTCTTGCCCCGGCACCACTGGGGTGCGGGCTGCGGTCGGGGGCGGCACCGTCAGCATGCCGACCGAGGCGATGAGCGTTTAGAATAAGGCCCTTTGATGGGTGGCGCGCCAGCGTATCGTCGCCCTTGTGACCTGCGTTTTTCGCTGGACAGGACGTGTTGCGGCGTGAGTCGCCTGTTAGAATTTCGCGCTATGGTCGTACGTAATCTTCATTTCTCCCGAATAGGTTAGCTCCGCGCCGCGGGTTTTCCACGCGGCAAAGGGCTGTTGCCCGGTTGCACAGTGGCGTTCCGTAAACAGTCTGTTTCCTTGCTTGGGATCGGAGTGGTTCTACCTTGAATTGTACTACCTCAGAACGGTGGCGCAGAAAGTGGGGGCTTTGCTTGCGCCGTTCCTTTTCAAAAGGAGAATGACCATGACGAGTATGTTTCTTAAAAACGCCGCAACTTCGGTTGCAACGGTATTCATCGCCACGTCGGCCTTTGCGCTGGATGTCGGCGTCGGTGCCAGCGTGGGCGGTATTGGCGCGGGCGTAGGGGCCAGTGTCGGCCACGGGTCCGCCGCGGATGTCGGTGTTGGTGTGGGCGCAGGCAGCGTCGGCGCGGGGGCGGGAGCCTCTGTCGGTGGCGGTTCGGTTGCTGATGCGGGCGCTGGCGCCTCTGTCGGCGGCGTGGGCGCTGGTGTCGGGGCCTCGGTTGGCGGGGGTTCCGTCGCGGGCGTTGGCGTGGGTGTCGGCAGCACTGGCGGGTCCAACAGCGGTGGCGGCACGACGACCGACAACAGCGGAACGACCGGCAGCACGACTGCCGCGGTATCGCGCAGTGTCAGCGGCGATGTGACCCGCGCCGCGGCCTCTGTCCCGATCACGGCGGCATTGGGCGCTACGGTCATGACCACCGACCGCGAGGTCGTGGGTATGATCGAAGACGTGCGCCCGTCGACGCAAGGCAAATTCGTGGCCACCATCCGGATGAACGTGGCCTTTGGCGCGCAGCCGCGGACGATCCAGATCAAGATGCCGATGCTGAAAAGCGACACGGACATGATACGTGTGGGCTTTACCAGGTCGAGCCTGTTGCGTCAGATCCAAAGCTGACGCCGGACGCGATACTGCAAGCATAAAAAAAGCGCGCCTTGATCGGCGCGCTTTCGTATCTTCGGGCGGGGCGAACTGCCCCCCGTAATCAACCTTTCAGGATCGAACGACCGGCGTATTCCGCTGTCACACCAAGCGATTCCTCGATGCGGATCAGCTGGTTGTATTTCGCCAACCGGTCGGACCGCGCGAGCGAGCCCGTCTTGATCTGACCGCAGTTCGTCGCAACAGCAAGATCCGCAATCGTCGCGTCCTCGGTCTCGCCCGAGCGGTGGGACATCACGTTGGTAAAGCCCGCACGATGCGCCATGTCGACCGCTTGCAGCGTCTCGGACAGGGTGCCGATCTGGTTGACCTTCACCAGCATGGAGTTGGCAGAGCCCCGTTTGATGCCTTCGGCCAGACGTTCGGGGTTGGTCACGAACAGATCGTCGCCCACCAGCTGGATCTTGTCGCCCAAACGGTCGGTCAGCAGCTTCCAGCCATCCCAATCGTCTTCGGACATGCCGTCTTCGATAGAGATGATGGGGTAGTCGGCGCATAGGGCCGCCAGATAATCCACATTCTCGGCGCTGGTCAGGGTTTTCCCTTCTCCAGAAAGGACATAGCTGCCGTCCTTGAAGTATTCCGTTGCCGCGCAATCCAGTGCGAGGTAGATTTCCTCGCCCGGTTTGTAGCCTGCTTTTTCGATGGATTTCAGAATGAAATCAAGTGCATCTCGGGTGGAGCTGATGTTGGGTGCGAAGCCGCCTTCGTCGCCGATACCGGTGGACAGACCTGCGGCCGAAAGCTCTTTCTTCAGCGTGTGGAACACCTCGGAGCCCATGCGCACCGCGTCGCGGATATTCTCTGCCGCGACGGGCATGATCATGAATTCCTGAATGTCGATCGGGTTATCCGCGTGCTCGCCCCCGTTGATGATGTTCATCATCGGCACGGGGAGCATGCGCGCAGAGGTGCCGCCCACATAGCGGTAGAGCGGCTGCGAGCAATAGTCAGCGGCGGCCTTGGCCGTCGCCAGCGATACGCCCAGAATGGCGTTTGCCCCCAGACGCGACTTGTTGTCGGTGCCGTCCAGCTCGATCATCGTGCCGTCAATCTCGACCTGTTCTGTCGCGTCGATGCCGACCAGCGCATCCGCGATCTCGCCATTGACGGAGGCGCAGGCTTCCAGAACGCCCTTGCCCATATAGCGCTTTTGGTCGCCATCGCGACGCTCTACCGCCTCATAGGCACCGGTGGATGCGCCAGAGGGAACGGCCGCGCGGCCCATTGTGCCGTCTTCAAGCGTCACATCGACTTCGACCGTGGGGTTGCCCCGGCTGTCAATGATTTCGCGGGCGTGGATGTCGATGATCGTGCTCATAAGGGGCTATCCTTTTGCAGATGACAATTGCGCAGCGGTTTAGCGCGCCGGGGGGAGGATGGAAAGTGTTCAGGCCTGTTCTTTGACCTTTCGCTCACGCCATACCGTATAGATGCCCGAGGCAACAATGATGGTTGCGCCAACATAGGTCAGCAGATCGGGGCGTTCGCCAAAGATCGTGATGCCCACAACCATCGCGAACAGCAGGCGCGCATAGCGGAACGGTGTGACAAAGCTGATTTCGCCGATACGCATGGCCGCGACGATGCCGTAATAGGCGACCATGCCGGTTGTCAGCGCGGCCCCCATGAACAGCCATTGCACCCCCGACATCGGCGCAAAAGCCGTGCCCGTGCCCAGCATGAAAAGCAGGCTTGCAGGGACCAACGCCAGAAACGCAAGGAACGACAGTTGGAACGTAGAGGTCGATTTCGGCACCCGCCGCGTCGCCAGATCGCGCAAGGACAGCCCCAGCACCCCAAGCACCGCCAGCAAGGACAGCGCCTGAAAGCTGTCCATCCCGGGGCGGATCACCAGCAAGACGCCCAGCATACCAACCAAAATAGCGCTCCACCGGCGCCAGCCGACGGGATCGCCCAGAAACAGCGCCGCGCCTAGGGTCACCACCAGCGGTGTCGCCTGCAAAATGGCCGAGGCAGAAGAAATCGGTGTCAGCACAATGGCCGATACGAACCCCAAGGTGCCGACAATCTCGCCCAAGGCGCGCAGCAGGATCGGGCGGGTCAGCATCGCGCGATCCATCAAGGGTTCGCCCTTCATCACCACCATCGCACCATAGCAAAGCGCGCCACCGGTCCCGAGCATAAAGATAATCTGCCCGATCGGGATATCCGTCCCGATCAGCTTGATGAACATGTCCTCAATGGCAAAGCCCAACATCGACAGCACCATGATCAAAGCGCCGCGCAGATTGTCCATATCCTATTCCTTCATACAATCGTTCTAAAATTCCGTCAGTGGATGCATGTCCCTTTGTCGGGGGATGTGCAAGCCTCGCGGCGCATCGCGTGACGGGGCTGGTGGCGGAAGGGACCAACTGCTAGCACAAGCGTATGAAATGGCCGCGCCCCCCGACTGATACGCTTACGACCGTTTTCACCGTCTGTATCGGCGCGGTGGGGGCCGGTATCGGCTGGCTGCTGAACGCGCCGATTTACATGCTGCTGGGGCCTGCGGTGCTGGTGTCGCTGGCCGGTCTGGCGGGCGCGCGCATGGGGGTGTCGCTGCCGCTGCGCAACATCTGCTTTGTCGTCATTGGCCTGTCGGTGGGGGCAGGGTTTGACCAAAATGCGGTCGATGCCATGATGCGCTGGCCGCTGGCTTTTGTAGGGATGGCCGTGCTGGTCTGGGCGATGCTGGTGCTCAGCCGCTGGCTGCTGGCGCGGTTCTTTGGCTTTGACCGTCGTGCAGCACTGCTGGCTTCGGCGCCCGGACACCTCAGCTTTGTGCTGGCGATGGCGGCCGATGGCGGGGATAATGTGGTGCGTATCTCGACCACGCAGTCGGTGCGGCTGTTGTCGCTGACGCTGGTGGTGCCCTTTGTCGCGCTGGCGATGGGGGTTGATCTGGGCGGGTCCATCGTGCCCGACGGCCCTGTTATGGGCGGCGTGACATTGCTGGTGATGGCGGTGCTCTCCGTCGGGGCAGGGGTGCTGCTGGGGCGCATCCGGGTGCCTGCGCCGATGTTGATCGGGCCGATGCTGGTGTCATCGCTTGCGCATGTGACAGGGCTCGCCCCCGGTGTGCTGCCCCTGTGGCTGGTGATGCCCGCCTATGTGGTGCTCGGCGCCCTGATCGGCACGCGGTTCTCCGGCGTGCGGCTTGACGATCTGACCAAGGGCCTTGCCGCAGGGCTGGCTGTGACCTGCCTTGCCGTGGGGCTGGCCCTGCTGGGGGCGATCCCGGTCGCTATGGCGCTTGGCATGCCGCTGGCGCATATCCTCGTGGCCTTTGCGCCCGGTGGGTTCGAGACCATGATCGCCATGGGCAGCGTGCTGGGGATCAGCCCGGGTTTCGTCGCCGCCTGCCACATGATGCGTCTGTTCATCCTCAGCGCTGTGCTGCCCCTGATGCTGGCCCGCAGCACCCCGCGCTAGGCTATCTTTCACAGCACCGTTGACTTTGCCGCCCAAACAGCCCATCTGGGGCGCAAGCGATGCCTTCTGCCGCGTGAGCAGACCAGCCCTTGACCTGTCGACCTAAAATCGTCGCGTCTTATGAGAGCTGAACAAAAGGCCGCCGATGTTCCCAAAATCACGCGTGGGGCCAAGCGCAACAGACAGGGTGTTGGCACTAGGCTGCCCCCTGCGATCTGCTTTGCGTCCCTCGCGGTTTCCCTGCATCGACAGGGCCCGCGTGATTGCTATGGCGGGAAGGGGCTTTGCCCCCGCATCCCGCGGAAAGACGACAAAACGATGAGCGATTTTGAAATGATGGGCCTGCCGCGCCGTCTGGTCAAAGCCTTGACCAACATGGGTATGACCGATCCGACCCCGATCCAGAAACAGGCGATCCCCCACGGGATGAATGGCCGCGACGTAATGGGGCTGGCACAGACCGGCACCGGCAAAACCGCCGCCTTCGGTATCCCGCTGGTGGCCCAGATGCTGGAACGCGAAGCCCGCCCCGAGCCGCGCACCGTGCGCGGGCTGGTGCTGGCCCCGACCCGCGAGCTGGCCAACCAGATCATGGAGAACCTCAAGGGCTTCTGCGAAGGCACCCAGCTGAAAACCATGATGATTGTCGGCGGCCAGTCGATCAACCCGCAGATCAAACGGATGGAGCGCGGCGTCGACCTGCTGGTGGCCACACCCGGGCGCTTGCTGGACCTGATGGACCGCCGCGCGGTGCTGCTGCACAAGACCACTTTCCTTGTGCTGGATGAAGCGGATCAGATGCTCGACATGGGCTTCATCCACGATCTGCGCAAGATCGCGGCGGTGCTGCCGAAAGAGCGTCAGACGATGCTCTTTTCGGCAACCATGCCGAAACTGATGAACGAGATCGCCAACAGCTACCTCAACAGCCCGATCCGCATCGAAGTCTCGCCTCCGGGCAAGGCGGCGGACAAGATCACCCAAGAGGTGCATTTCATCGCCAAGGCGGAAAAGAAATCCCTGCTGATCGAACTGCTTGGCAAACACACCGAGGAACGCGCCCTGGTGTTCGGGCGGACCAAACACGGCTGTGAAAAGCTGATGAAAGATCTGGTCAAAGCCGGTTTCAAAGCCGCCTCTATCCATGGCAACAAAAGCCAGGGTCAGCGGGACCGCGCCATCGAATCCTTCAAGAAAGGCGAGGTCACCGTGCTTGTAGCAACGGATGTCGCCGCCCGCGGTCTGGATATTCCCGACGTGAAGCACGTCTACAACTACGAGCTGCCCAATGTGCCCGACAATTATGTCCATCGTATCGGCCGGACCGCGCGCGCGGGCAAAGACGGGGCGGCGATCGCTTTCTGCGCACCGGATGAAATGGGCGAGCTGAAAGATATCCAGAAGACGATGAAAATCTCGATCCCCGTGGCCTCCGGCCGTCCGTGGGAAGCGATTGACGAACCCGCCAAGCCAAAGGGTCGCGGGGGACGCGGTCGTGGTCGCGGTGGTCGCCCCGGTGGCGGTGGCGGCAACGGGGGCGGTGGCAATGGCGGCGGTGCGGGCAACCCCGCCGGTGCCGCGCGGCGTCGTCGCAAGCCAGCCGGACAGCGCGCCGCATAAGCGCGCAGGTACCGACACACTATCAAAAGGGGCACCGCCATCAGCGGTGCCCTTTTTGTTACCTCTCTCTAAAGCGCCTTGGTCCGCGCTTCCAAATGGCTCTAAATCCTCGCCCGAAGGGCGAAACCGGCACCACCAGCCACCACGTGGTCGCTCAGCCCTATTCCGCGGGGTCTGCTGCCGCCTGCCGGTTGACCCGCGCCAGAAGCAGCATCAGCGCAAAGGCGAGTGTCGCCAGCGTCAGTACCGCGCCGATCAGCGGGGTGATCGTGCCGTTGAACATCAACCCGATGGGCGAGGCGAGCATGGCCGCCATCACCGTCGACACCGCCCCGATGACCGACGCCGCCATGCCGGCGATATGGCCCAAAGGCTCCATCGCCAGCGCGTTGAGATTGCCCATCACCAGCCCCACCTGAAAGAACAGCGACGCCTGCCACATCAGGAAAAAGACAAAGCCATAGGGCTCGGGCAGATCGCCCAGACCAAGGCCCAGCATCAGGCCCGACAATACGATCTGCAGGCCAAGCGCAAGGATCACGATGCGCTGCATCCCCAGCCGGACGACCAGCAGCGCGTTCAGCAGGCTCGACGTCCCCGAGATCAGCGCCGCGACGCCAAACCAGAAGGGGAAGCTCTCGGCGCGGTCATAGACTTGGTCGTAAATGGGTTGCACCAGCATCAGCGTCGAGAACAAGAACCCCATCACCAGCGTCTGCACCGTGATCGACAGACACACCATCGGGTTGCTGAATATCTCTTTCACCGCGTTCCACAGCAGGCCGATCTGTAAAGGTCGACGCTTGGGCTTGGGCAGGGTTTCGGGCAGGCGGAGCATGGCCCAGACCACACAGGTTGCCGAGAAAACGATGAATGACAAGAATACGCCACGCCAATCGGACAGGGCGATGATCACAGCCCCCATTGCAGGGGCAAAGGCGGGAACCACGACAAATATCATCATCACGAAAGACATGATCTTGGCCATCTGCCGGCCCGAATAAAGGTCGCGGATCACCGCAAGCGCCACAACCCGAGGGCCCGCAGCCCCCACGCCCTGCACGACCCGCGCGATCAGCATCACCTCAAGCGATTGGCTTAGCCACGCCACCACAGCCCCCGAGATATAGATCGCAGACCCGAGGTAGATGATATTCTTGCGCCCGAAAGCATCCGACAGCGGGCCGGTGACAAAAGTGCCCATCCCCATCCCCAGAATAAAGGCGGTCACAATCAGCGGGACTTTGGTCATATCCAAAGGCGACAGCTCTGCGCCGATCTCTGGCAGGGCAGGCAGCATTGCATCGGTCGAGAAAGCAATGATTGCAAACATCATCGCAATCAGCGCCACGAACTCGGGGCGGCTCATGTTGATGTGGGGGCGGTCGTCGGTCATCCATCGGCTCCATCGTGACGGTGGGCCGCAGGGCGCAGCCTATGGTGTTCATAAGGCTGCCTTACAGATAGTGCAATCGGCGTCGCGCCGTCAGCTGGCTTGGGCGCGGTGGCGCGGCTCTGTCTCGCGGGCGGTCACCGGCAAACGCAGTACCTGAACGATCTCGTCCAGTCCCGACACCGGCAGGGGAAGATGCGCGGGCAGGGCCAATACCGAGACGTTGTAATTCACGATATCGCTGCGCACCTGATCCCATGTCTCAAGCGGAATGACCCGCGAGACATAGCGGCACCGCTCCAGCACCGCACGGCGGGCGGCAAAGGCGAGATGCGCCGGACGCCCCGCACGTTGACAGAACTGTTCGCTCTGGCATCCGACGACCAGATCGCTGCCCATACGGGCCAACTGCCGTAGCCAGACGGCGTGACCGGTGTGGAAACCGTCGAACCCGCCATAGGTCAGGATCGTCCGCGTCATTGGCGTGGAGGGTGTGAAGCTGGACGGGCGCGCTGCCGGTGTCACCACCGTCGCCCGCCCGCGTCCCATAAAGGGAAAGGGGATATCGTATTTCATGCTGCCCGCTCGATCTGGATAGGGGTCTTTGCCCCTTTATCCGTTTGATTCTAGGCGGGTTTCAGCACAAAGGCAAAGCCTTTCTGCCCCATATCGCCAGTGCGGGCGCGTGGCCTCAGCCTTCGTTGCGCAGCTCGGCCAGAACTTTTTTCCAAAGCTCGGGCGGCTGCGCGCCCGGCACCGCGTGACGCCCGCCCACGATAAAGGTCGGGACGGAGTTGATGCCCATCTCGCGGCTGTGCGCATCGCGTTTGCGGATGTCTTCCATATCCTCATCTGTCGCCAATAGACGCGTCACGACAGATGCATCCATCTCGATCCCGTCGGCGATATCGGCGAGCACCTCGGCATCGCCAATATCGCGCGCATCAACAAAATAGGCTTTGAACAACGCCGATACCGCAGCGGTTTGGCGCCCTTCGATCCCGGCCCAGTGGATCAACCGATGGGCGTTCAGCGTGTTGGGGGTGCGCTGCATCGCCTCGAAGTTGATCTTGAGACCGGCTTTCTCGGCATGTTCCACCACAGGGGCATAGGCCCGCACTGCACCTTCCTTGCCGCCGAATTTGCCTTCCAGATAGGCACGGCGGTCCATCCCTTCGGCAGGCATGTCGGGGTTAAGCTGGAACGGGTGCCATTCGATCGCGAAAGGGTGGTCCGGCTCGCTTTCCAGTGCGCGGTCCAGATGGGCCTTGCCGATATAGCACCAAGGGCAAATCGGGTCGGACATGATATCAAGCTTGATCGTCTGGGTCATCGTTGTGCCTCATAGGCTGCACGCAAGGACCGGCGCAGCAGTTTGCCATTCGCGCCCATCGGCAGCTCTGGCAGGTGGATGAAAAGGCGCGGCTGCTTGTAGCGCGCCATGTTGTCTTGTGCATAAAGCGCCAGCGCGGCCTCGTCCAGCGGGCTGTCGGCGGTATAGAAGGCCGCGATCACGGTCACGTCGGGTTTAACCTCGACCTCCGCCGCACCGACAGCATGGATGCCGGGGAATTTGGCGAGGGTTTGTTCCACCTCGATCGGCGAGACACGGACCCCACCCGCGTTCATCATATCGTCATTGCGCCCCAGATAGGTGATCTGCCCATCGGTGCCCATGACGCCTTGGTCGCCGGTCAGGAACCAGTCCCCCTGATATTTCTGGGCCGTTTGATCCGGCGCGCCAAGATAGCCAAGCATCAGCCCCGGGTCGCTCTTGTGGATCGCGATGGTGCCCTCTTGGCCGATCTCTACCGGGCCTTCCGTCCCGATCAACGCGATGCGCCGCCCGTCCTGAGGCTGGCCCAATGTGCCGGCCCGCGCCGGCCGGTCGGGAGAGGCGGAGAGAAAGGTCGAACACTCCGACATACCGTAGGCCTCGAAGATCGGCGTGCCGCTGGCAGCTTCCCATGCCCGGGCAACGGCCGAGGGAAGCTTCTCCCCCGCGCTCAACCCGTGGCGCAGGCTTGGTACGTTGATCCGGTCGTGGTGTTTCAGGATCTGACGGTACACCCCCGGTGCGGCTGCAAAAAGACTCGCCTCATGCCGCGCCATCAAGGCAGGTAAATCCGCAGGCACCACGCCCGCAGCCGGGATCAAGGCGGTGGCACCGGCGGTCCAAGGGTCCATCAGGCCGGTCCCCAGCGTATAGGTCCAATTGAACGCGCCTGCATGCATGACCCGATCCTCGGGCTTCAGATCATACCATCCGCGCACCATCATCTGCCGCGCCCAGATGGCGCGATGTGCGTGCATCACCGCACTCGGCCGGCCCGACGTGCCAGAGGTATAGATGATATAGCCCAGCCGGTCGGGGTCTCCCATATGCCAGGGGGCCGCGGGCAAATCGCGCATGGACCTGAGCTGGGCCAGATCAACGGTGGTGTCATTCGGCGGACAGGGCACGGCGGGATCGCGCAAGACCGCCTTGGGCGCGAGGGTGGCGATGATCGCGGCAACCTCCGGCTCTGTCAGTGCGGCGGCGGTGGGGACAGGCACCAAGCCTGCGGCCAGCGCGCCCAGATAGGCCAGCGGGAAATCCACAGTATTGCCAAGGCGCATCAGCACGATGTCCCCCGGGCGCAGCCCCATGCCCAGCAACCCCGTCGCGGTGCCGCGCACGGCGGCCTCAAGCTGGTCGAAACGCCACGCCTCAACGCGATCGGGCCCGACAATGGCAAGCGCCGTCTTGTCGCCCAAAGCGGCGGCGCGGCCCAGAACATGGGCGGCAAGATTGAACGGGGCGGGGCAAGGCGCAAAGCCGGTGGACGCAGAGACGGACAGCATGCCCAATCGCTACCCCGCGCGCAGCAGCGTTGCAAGCGCTCCGGCGCGACGCTATAGCCAGCGCATGACGCAAGACGGCCCGAAATCCATGATCCAGATCGCCCGCGAAAGCGGCGAGACGGAAACCGCCCCGCCTGTTGATCTGGGGGCGCGCGTGCGCGAGCTGCGCAAGGCGCGCAACTGGACGCTGGAGCAAGCCGCCAATCAGGCCGGACTGGCCCGCTCCACGCTCAGCAAGATCGAGAACGGCCAGATGTCGCCCACCTATGAGGCGCTGAAAAAGCTCGCCGTGGGGTTGGAAATCTCGGTGCCACAGCTCTTTACGCCCCCCTCGGCGGGGCAGATCAACGGGCGCATGGCGGTCACCAAATCGGGCGAGGGGGCGGCCAAGGCGACGACTACCTACGAGCACACAATGCTGGCCGATACGCTGCGCAAAAAGCAGATGCTGCCCTACCGCGCGCGTATCCGTGCCCGCCGGATGGATGAATTCGACGGCTGGGTGCGCCACGACGGGGAAGAGTTCCTTTACGTGCTGACCGGCGTCATCACCTTATACACCGAATTCTACGAACCCGTCGAAATGCGCCGCGGGGACAGCGCCTATTATGATGCGACGATGGGGCATAACGTCGTCTCTACCAGCGATGAGGACGCCACGATCCTTTGGGTCACATCGCTCACCTAACCGACGGGCCCGCGCTTCATTTTGCCAAATAAACTCTCCCCGAAGGGCCGCTACGCCACAGGCACCGCCGCCTGATACCTATATGCGTCGCTTACTGGGCCGGTTCAATCCACCAGACCTCGGGCATATAGTTCGGCCCGTCGCCATACAGCGGCACGTGTTCAGGGTATTTCAACGCTGCGACATGCGCGATGCGGTCTTCGGTGAACTGCCAGAACGGGATGACATAGCGCCCGGCGGTCAGCACGCGATCCAGCGCGCGCGTGGCGGCGGTGAAATTCTCGGCGCTGCTGGCCCCGACCATCGTATCGATCATCGCATCAATGGCAGGGGATTTCACCCCCATCAGGTTGCGGCTGCCTTCCTGATCGGCTGCCTCCGACCCCCAGTAATAGCGTTGTTCGTTGCCCGGGCTCAGCGAGAGGGCGCGGCGGAAGATGGCCATGTCAAAGTCGAAGGCCGCGTTACGCGCGACGAATTGCGCGTCATCCACAGCGTCCACGCGGGCGGTGATGCCCAGACGGGCCAGCGCCTGGATATAAAGCTCGGCAATGGCGATATTCTCGCTGCTGCCTTTGGACAGCAGGATGCTGAACGACAAAGGCTGCCCGTCAGGCCCCCGCATGGTGCCGCCGTCGGCGCTGAAACCCGCGTCGGCCAGCGCGCCCATGGCGCGGCGGATGCCCGCGCGGTTGCGGGCGGATCCGTCGGACACGGGCAGCGCATAGCCGTCAAGCGCACCGGCGGGCAGATCATCAGCAAAGGGAGTCAACAACTCGGCCACACGGCCGGTGGCGGGGCCGTCTTGCATCGCCAGCGGAGAGTTCGAGAAATAAGAGGTAATGCGCGGTTGCGCCCCGCCGGTCAGCGTCTCGTTGATATACTCAAAGTTAAAGGCCGCGATCAGCGCCTCACGCACGCGGATGTCGTCAAAGGGCGCGCGGCGGGTGTTCATGACCAATCCGGTCATGCCCGAGGGTTTGCTATGGGCGAAGGTGGATTTGACCACGTCACCGCGCTGCACGGCGGGGAAGTCATATTGCGTCGCCCAGCTTTCGGCGTTGAATTCGCGCAGGGCGGAAATCTCTCCGGCCTTGAACGCCTCGAACAACACATTCGCGTCGCCGTAAAAGTCGAGCTTTATCTCGTCGATGTTATGGGTGCCTTTGCGAAACGGCACATCCTTGCCCCAGTAGTCAGGGTTACGCGTCAGGATGACCTGTTTGCCCGCCTTATAATCGCTGACCACATAGGGGCCGGAGCCCAGCGGTATCTCCGCCAGCGGGGCGTTGGCGAAATCGCGGCCTTCCCATTGCGCCTTGCTCAGGATCGGACGCATCCCTGCCAGCAGGGCCAGCTCTCGGTTGTCGGTGTTGAACACCATTTTGACGCTGCGCGGACCGGTCAGGGTGATGCTGTCGATCTGGGCATAAAGCCCATGGTAGCGCGGGTGCCCCTTTGTGCCGAGCATTTCGTAGCTAAAGATCACATCCTCGGGGGTGACCGGACTGCCATCAGAGAAGCGCGCCTCGGGTCGCAGGGTGAATTCGACCCAGGACCGGTCCTCCGGGACCTCAATCGATTCGGCCAAAAGCCCGTAAAGCGCGAAAGGTTCATCCCACGAACGGCCCATCAGGCTTTCATGGGTGAAGAACGGCAACTGCCACGGAGAGGTGCCCTTGCGCACGAAGGGATTGAGGCTGTCAACCCCGCCGGTGTTGCCCAGAACGATCGCGCCGCCTTGGGGCGCTTCAGGGTTGGCATAGGGCAGCGACACAAAATCAGGTGGGAGAGCAGGGGCCCCATACATAGATATACCATGTGCGGGCTCGGCGCGGGCGAATCCACTGAGAAGAATCAGTGAAGAAACAGCTGCAACTGCCCGACAGCTTTGGAAAAATTTAAACGCCATTTTAGCAACAATCCCGCTCTGCCCTTGTTTTATTAGCGTATTCCTTAGCGATGCGGCGGCTACAGTTCAAACTTTAAGCTTGGATTACGGCGGCGAATTGCGTATAACGAACTCACTGCTCGATAGGTTTCTTGCCTGTATGAAACCTGCCTCAATAACTTAACGTCCGCTTCGTGCGGACGTTTTTTTTTGCCCGTGTTCCGGCATATGTCTAGGCAGCAGGGGCATTCCGCCGGGGTGCGGAATTAGCCGTTTCCATTCGTTTCGCAGCCCGCCATGATGCACCTGCAGAAACGCTAGGAGATTTTCATGGCTTACAGCATCGATCTTTCAGGAAAAACAGCAGTCATCACGGGGTCCAATTCCGGTATTGGGCTTGGCATCGCTTGGGCATTGGCGCGGGCGGGGGCGGATGTCGTGCTGAACTCCTTTACCGACCGCGACGAAGACCACGCTATTGCTAAAGACATCGCCACCGAAACCAGCGTGACCGCGCGCTATATCAAGGCGGATATGTCGAAAGCCGAAGAATGCCGCCAGCTGATCACCGATGCAGGGCGCTGCGATATTCTGGTGAACAACGCGGGCATCCAGCATGTCGCGCCGATCCCCAGCTTCCCGACCGAAAAATGGGACGCGATCATCGCCATCAACCTCAGCTCTGCGTTTCACACCACGGCGGTGGCTCTGCCAATGATGCGCGAGGCGGGCTGGGGCCGCGTGATCAACGTCGCTTCGGCGCACGGGCTGACAGCCTCGCCCTATAAATCCGCCTATATTGCGGCCAAGCACGGGATCGTCGGGCTGTCCAAAACCACAGCCCTGGAAACGGCCGAAGACCCGATCACCTGCAATGCCATCTGCCCGGGCTATGTGCTGACCGATATCGTAGAAAAGCAGATCCCCGACACGATGAAAGAATACGACATGTCGCGCGAAGAGGTGATCAAGAACGTCATGCTCAAGCGCCAACCGTCGAAAGAGTTCGCCACGGTCGAACAACTGGGCGGCACCGCGACCTTCCTATGTTCCGAGGCGGGGGACCAGATCACCGGTACAACGATCAGCGTCGATGGTGGCTGGACCGCCCTGTAATATAGCACCCGTCGCCGCGCGCGGGGATACCTCGCGCGCGCCGATTGGCGGAGCGTCTAGATGCAGAAAAAACAGATCAACCTTGCCCTACAGGGCGGCGGCGCGCATGGGGCCTACACCTGGGGCGTGCTTGACCGGCTGCTGGAAGAGCCAGAGCTTGAGATCAGCGGTATTTCCGGCACATCGGCTGGCGCACTGAACGGCGCTGCATTGAAGGCGGGGCTGATCAAGGGCGGGCATCAGGCCGCGCGCGATAATCTGGATTGGCTGTGGGATAAGGTCGCCGGTGTCGGTAACCTGCATCTGAACGGCTGGATGGCCCCCTTTGGCGTCGGTGCGCTTAGTCAGGCGATGGCCTATAGCTGGCCGGTCATGCTCAGCACGGCGATGACGCAGATCGTGTCGCCCTATGTCTACGGCCCGCTCTATCGCAACCCGCTGCGCGATATTGTCGAGACGTTTGATTACGAACATATCTGCGAGGCGGCGGGACCACGGCTGTTTGTCAGCGCGACCAAAGTGCGCGACGGCAAGATCCGCGTCTTCGAGAAAGAAGAGATCACGCCGGATGCGATCCTCGCCTCTGCCTGTCTGCCGACGCTGTTTCAGGCGATCGAGATGGAGGATCCGAAATCGGGCCGGCGCGAGGCGTTCTGGGACGGGGGCTATACCGGCAATCCGGCGCTTTTCCCGCTGTATTCCTCGGACTTGCCGGGGGATATCGTCATCATCAATATCAACCCGCTTGAACGGGACGAACTGCCCACCACGCCGCAGATGATCCACAATCGAGTGAACGAAATCAGCTTTAATTCCAGCCTGTTACGCGAACTTCGTGCGATCCACTTTGTGCAGAACCTGCTGGATCAGGGACGTGTCGAGGAAGGTCAGATGCAGCGGTTGCGGATTCATATGGTCGCTGACGATGATCTGATGTCGCAGCTGTCCACCGCTACCAAAAGCGTGCCGAACGGGGCGGTGATCACTGCGCTTAAATCCGCGGGCCGCACCTCGGCCGAGCGGTTTCTGCAAACCGATATCGACAGTATAGGCAAACGCAGTTCAGTCGATCTGCGCAAGATGTTCAGCTAGGGGAAATGCGGTCGGGCCGCGGGGTCGCGGATGGGTCCACAGGCACCGGTTTCTTTGGCGGATAGACCAGCCCGGCAGAGATCACCAGCTTGGCTGCGTCCTCGACCGACATGTCGAGCTCGGTCACATCCTTTTGCGGCACGAACAACAAAAAGCCCGAGGTCGGGTTGGGCGTGGTTGGCACAAACACCCCCACAAGGTTCGATCCTTCACCCCCTGCTGCGGCGACCTCTCCCTTTGCGGGGATAGAGATAAAACCAAGCGCCCACATACCCTTACGCGGGTATTCAATCATGCAGGCGGTTTCAAAGCTGCGCTCTGACTGGGCGAAAATCGTTTCCGAAATCTGCTTGATGCCGGAATAGATGGTCCGCACCACAGGTGTACGCTCTACCAGACTTTCGGCGAAACGGATGAACGACCGCCCGATAATGCCCTTGGCCAGCCAACCGACGATGACCGTAAACAGCAAGAAGATGATCACACCGATGCCGCGCACGTTGATCTGGGCAGACGGGTCCAACCCGAAATACGTCTGGATCAGCCGGTCGGGGTGATAGGCCAGCGGCACCATCGGCAGCACGATCCCGTCGATCCAGCCGATCACGCTCCAGATCAGCCAGATCGTGAGGCCGACCGGCGCAATCACCACCAGCCCCGTCAGGAACGAAGCCCTGATCCGCGAGAGCAAAGTCCGGCGCGGTGCGGGAGGAAGGGGCGGCGTAAACGGTGTGTTCATGAATGAAGGTTATCCCACTGCAGCAATGCGTTAGAGCTAGGGCGTTTCACGCGTTGCTACAATGGAGGACGCATAATAATTAAGCTTTATGCGTCTTTTGACATAAGTGCAGCCGCAATTTTGGACGCAAAACGGGCGTTGTTGCGCACCAATGCGATGTTCGCGCTGAGCGACCGGCCTTCGGTCAGTTCAAAGATGCGCTGCAATAGATAGGGGGTCACGGCCTTACCGCTGATGCCGTGGGTATTGGCATCGGCTTGCGCGGCCTTGATGATGGGTGCCAGATCAGCGGCGGCGATTTCATCCTCTTTCGGGATCGGGTTGGCGACCAGCTGCCCCCCGGGCAGACCCATGTGGCCGCGCATTTTATGGGCGGCGGCGATATCAGTCGCGTTATCCATGCGCAGGGGCGATTTCAGCGGGGAGGTGCTGCTCCAGAAGGCGGGGAAGCTGTCTTGGCCGACGGTGATCACCGGCACGCCTTGCGTTTCCAGCACCTCGAGCGTTTTGGCCACATCCAGAATGGCCTTGGCCCCCGCGGCGACAACGGTCACCGGCGTTTGGGCAAGCTCCATCAGGTCGGCAGAGATATCAAAGCTGTCTTCTGCGCCCTTATGCACGCCGCCGATACCGCCGGTGGCGAAAACCGCGATCTCGGCCAGATGGGCGGCGATCATCGTCGCGGCAACCGTTGTGGCACCGGTGCCGCCCGTGGCGATGCAGGCCGCCATATCGGCGCGAGACAGTTTGGCGACATTCTTGGCCTGCGCCAATGCCGTCAGCTCCTCGTCCTCGAGCCCGATGTGCAACCGTCCGTCGATCACAGCGATGGTGGCGGGGATCGCACCGGCCTCACGCACATCTGCCTCGACCTGACGCGCTACCTCGAGGTTTTGCGGATAGGGCATCCCGTGGGTGATGATCGTGCTTTCCAGCGCAACAACGGGGGTGCCATTCGCATGGGCTTTGGCGACTTCGGCAGAGCGGTGCAGGGGAATCATATTTTGGTCTCTCCAGAAACATATTGGGCAGCGGCACTAAGCGCTTGGGTCAGGGCCGCGTCTGGTGCCGCCCCTTTGATTTCAGCCGCGATATGGGCAGCCATGAACGTATCACCGGCACCGGTGACGCGGGTGACAGAGACGGGCGGCGGGTTCTGGGTGATCAGACCGCTTGGCGCACCCACCGTCGCGGGATTGCCGCCATCGGTCACCACCGCGCGAACGGCACCGCGCGACAGCAGCGCCGTGGCCGCATCGCGCGAATTGTCGAATGTCGCCTGACACAGCAGACCCGCTTCTTCGAGGTTGACGTAAAGCGTGCCGCGTTCCGCCTGCAAAAACGGTGTGAGCCGTTGCGCCTTGCCCGGCGACGCAGGAGCGACGCGCAGATCGGCATGCTCAAGCAGCGGGCTACGGGCCATTTGCGACAGCAGGTCTAGCGTCAGGTTGCCATCCAGCGCCACGGCCCCGCGGTAGGGAGTGGGCAGCGATCCGTCTTCGAACGGGCGCAAGATTTTGTCGCCCGCAGCCTCGAGCGAATGAGCATCGGCAATGGCAGCGATCAGGCCGTTGGTGCCCTCGACCGCCATATAGCGGTCCGTGGGCAGATCATCCGAGCGGTACACATGATCCGTATGCAGCCCGCGCAGCTTGCACGCGGCGATCAGTTCATCGCCTTCCGGGTCACGCCCGACGGCGCTGATGAGGGCGGGGGACAGCCCAAAGCGGGCCAGCGCCATCGCGATATTCAGCGCAACGCCACCGGGCAGACGCGAGATGCGACCGGGCATATCAGAGCCTTGTCGCATGACCGTATCGCCACGGCCGATAATGTCCCAAAGCACGGAACCGATGCAGAGAATGTCAGGTGTATGTGTCATGCCGCCGGTATGGCCCAACCGATATGGCGGGCGCAAGGCGCGGCGGCGCGAAAAGGCCTATTCCGGCACGGCAAATGTCAGCGATGCCCAAAGGCTCTCCCATTGGGGGCTGGTGGGGGTGGTTTCCACGTCCGGGGCAGGGCGCAGCACCACGGCATCCACCAGATAGGTCATCCCCGCGGTAACCGGAAATTGGACGTGCCCCGCGTCATCCGTCCGGTATTTGGTCACGGTGACGTTCTTGTCGGCGTCGCGTTCATAGACTTCGACCTGCACATCGCGGCGCGGCTCTTGCTGGTAGGTCAGCGCGACCTCCATCTGCTGATCGGCCGCAAGCGTGTAGGGGTTGGTGAGAGCGACAAATTCGGTTTCAAGCCCCAAGGCTTTGTCTTCACCTTGTCCGTCGCCGACAGCGATCAGTGCCTTGGAATAGCGGCTATAGCGTTCGCGCACCTTGTCTTGGGGGTAACCCTTCGAGCGGTGCTCGGCCAATGCCTGCATGAAATCCTTGTGCACGGTAAATCCGACGAATGTTTGCCAGTCTTTATAGGTCAGCATTGTCGCCTTGGCCTGATGCGCGACGATTGCCAGCCCTTCCTGATCCGGCGCGGTCATCTTCAGCGCCGGGATATCGCCCATGCGCGCTGCGACCGGTGTGGTTTCCCCGTCAAAAGTCACGTCAAACCGTTCGGTGCTGTTCGGGAAATAGGCGAGGCGTGTGCCCTCGAACAACTGACCGTTGCGGATGTCGGTTGTTATTTCGGTGCCGGGCTGTACTTGATACGCGGGCGCGTCCAGCCAGAATTCATGCGCAGTGACAGCCGAAGTTGGTAATAAGAATGATAGTACGAGTACGAAACGGGACAGAAACATGATAACAACCTTTTATAAACTGATACTCAAGCTGGCCTATGCGCTGGTTTTGTCAAGTGGGATGGCAGGGCTCGCGCAGGCGCATGAAGTCGTGCCGACCATCGCCGATGTGCAAAGCAGCGACGGTCAGGTCACGCTTGATCTGCGCGTGAACCTAGAGGCGCTGATGTCCGGCATTGATCTGGACGCTGTGGCCGATACGAATGATGCCGAAAATGCCAGCGATTACGACAGCTTGCGTGCCTTGCCCGCCGATGAGGTCGCGGCCCGTACGCCGGAATTGCTGGCCCAGTGGAACGCGCTACCGCTGCTGCGCGCCGATGGGGAGCCTGTGGCGCTGGAGGCAGTGGCGCTGACGCTTCCCGAAGACGTGAACCCAGAGCTGCCCCGTATCGCCGAATGGTCGCTGCAAGGAATGGTGCCGCAAGACACGCGCGGGCTGGTGGTGTCATGGCCTGATGGGTCGGGCGCGCTGGTTCTGCGCCAACAAGGGGTCGAAAACCCCTATACCGGTTATCTGGACGGTGGCGCGGAAAGCCCCGAAATTTTGCTTGCGGGCGGCGGACAGCAATCCGCGTGGGAGGCGTTTGCCAGCTATATTCCCGTCGGGTTTGACCACATCCTGCCCAAAGGGCTGGATCATATCCTGTTCGTGCTGGGGCTGTTTTTCCTGTCGACGCATCTGCGCCCGCTGGTCTGGCAGGTCACGGCGTTTACGGCCGCGCATACGGTGACATTGGCGCTTGGCGCGCTTGGCTGGGTGACTGTCCCCGGTAGCATTGTCGAGCCGTTGATCGCCGCCTCTATCGTCTATGTCGCGGTCGAGAATATCTTTCTTGCAGGGCTCAGCCCGTGGAGACCGCTGGTGATCTTTGGCTTTGGTCTGTTGCACGGGCTTGGTTTTGCCTCGGTGCTGGGGGAATTCGGCTTGCCGCAAGACCAGTTCATCCCCGCGCTCATCGGGTTCAACATCGGGGTAGAGATCGGGCAGCTCACCGTGATTGCCGTCATGTTCCTCTGTGTCTGGCAGGCGCTGCGGGTGATGCGCGGGCAGGGTGACCCGCGTGCGACCAAGGGGCTTTATGTTGCGCTGACGGTGATTGCGCTGGCGCTGTGCATTGTACCGATGCCCGCCGTGGCCGCGCTGCTGGAGGCACCGGTGCCGGTGTTCCTGATCCCGCTGGCGCTGGTCTTTACCGGGTGTTTCCTGTCGGTGCAGTTCCGTCAGGTCGCGGCACCCTACCGTCGCTTTGTCGCCATCCCGGCGTCGGTCGCGATTGCGATCATCGGGGCCTATTGGTTCGTAGAGCGGGTGTTCCTGTAACACCCGCCCTGCGTGGTTACTTCATCGCGGCAATCAGATCAGCGAGCGCATGTTCGGGTGTTTCGCTGGTCCAGATTTCATCCCCGATGCCGAAAAAGTCGGTAACGGGGGTGAGCGCGCGGATCAGATCGGTGTTGAGCCCGCCTTCGGCGACGACCGGCACTTCGATCACTTCGGACCACCATTGGAATAGCTCTAGTTCGGCGTGGGTGCCATCGTCCAGCAGGGACGCGTTCACCGGACCAAAGCTGATGTAATCCGCACCCGCTTCGCCTGCGGCCATGCCGTCGTGACGCGAGCCGTTGCAAAAGCTGCCGACAATGGCGTCATCGCCCAAGGTCTTGCGCGCATGACGCACGGAGCGTGCCGCATCCGACAGATGCACGCCATCAAGCCCCAACCGTTCCGCCAGCAAAGTGTGATCCGCAATCACCAGCGCAATGTCACGCGCGTCGGTGACGCCCCGCAGTGCATCCGCCGCGCGCATTACGCGATCTTCGTCACGGGTGCTGAGCGCCAGACGCACGCAGGCCACATCATGCGCATCCAGCACACGCGCCAGCTGGTCGGGGAAGCTGGAGAGTTCAAGCTCGGGCGGGGTAATCAGGTAAAGCTGCGGCTGTTCGGGCGTATCCATGGCTTGCTGTCCTTTGCGTTATTGCGCGTCAATTAGCGGATCACGCGGGGAAAGAAAAACTTTTATGCCTTCGGCGAGGATTTTTTCCCATTTGGAAGGCGCGCGGAGCGCCCCGTCGTTCTTGCGAGGTGCGCGCCGCGCGCGTATGAGGTGCCCATGAATGATACAGTAGAACACCCGCAGATCCCGGCCTTTGTGCTTGTGCGCCCGCAGATGGGCGAAAACATCGGTGCCGCCGCACGGGCCATGTGGAACTTTGGCCTTGATCGCATGCGCATTGTCGCGCCGCGTGACGGCTGGCCGAACCCTTCGGCCGTTGCTATGGCCTCGGGTGCAGGGCGGTTGCTGGATGAGGCAGTGATCTATGATGATGTCGCCGGTGCTGTGGGCGACGCTGCCTTTGTTTTTGCCACCACGGCGCGTGATCGTGATCTGACCAAGCCAGTGTATAGTCCTGAAGCAGCCATGGCCAAAGCCGCGCAGATGATCCGCGAGGGCCGCCGTGTGTCGGTGCTGTTCGGGCCGGAACGGGCTGGGCTTGAGAATGATGATATCAGCCGCGCGAATGCGATTGTCTCGGTGCCGGTAAACCCTGCCTTCGCCTCGCTTAACCTTGCGCAATGTGTGTTGCTGATGGGCTATGAGTGGATGCGCGCGCAGGGCGATGTCGTGGCCGAGCAGGTCGAGATGGCGGGCACCGACTGGGCCGACAACAGCGAGATCGAACATCTCGCACGTCATTTCGAGGAACGTCTCGACACCGCCGGCTTTTTCTACCCCGAGCACAAGGCCGCCAGCATGAAGATCAATCTGCGCAACATGTGGTCGCGCCTGCCGCTGACCCGTGCCGACGTGCAGACCTTGCACGGCACCCTGCGACAGATGGTACGTTGGAAAGAGCGCGGCTAGACCTTTGTGCGCTTGTGTCCTACTTCTGCACAAACCCTAGCAGACGAGAGGCACCATGGCCGAAAAACGAAAGCTGTTCGAGGACGTAGGCGAGGCGCAGGCCACGCGCCCCGTGGCACAGGCTGGCGGCATTGACCGCGGGCGGGGTGGGGCACGCCGTGGCATCCGTATCTGGCTGTTCATCCTATTCGCATTGGTCTTTGTGATGATCGCCGTGGGCGGTCTGACCCGATTGACCGACAGCGGCCTGAGCATCACCGAATGGAAGCCCTTTACCGGAGCCATGCCGCCGATGAACGAGGCGGACTGGCAGTCGGAATTCGCCAAATACCAAGAGATTGACGAGTTTCAGGTCCAGAACTCCTGGATGGAACTGTCTGATTTCAAAGCAATCTACTGGTGGGAATGGGGCCATCGGCAGTTGGGGCGGGTGATTGGTCTGGTCTGGGCTGTCGGGTTTTTGTGGTTTCTCTTGCGTCGCCAGATCCCCGTTGGCTGGTCCGGGCGTTTGCTTGTCTTGGGCGGTCTTGGCGGTCTGCAGGGTGCGATCGGCTGGTGGATGGTGTCGTCGGGCGTCACCACCGGAGAGGCGGTTCTGGATGTCGCCAGCTACCGTTTGGCCACGCATCTGGGGCTTGCCTTTGTCATCCTCGGGTTCATCACCTGGTATGCGTTGCTCTTGGGCCGGAGCGAGCGTGACCTGATGCAGGCGCGACGCGCCAAGGAGGCGAAGCTTTTCGGCATGTCCACGGGCCTGTTGCATTTTGCCTTCCTGCAGATCCTGCTGGGCGCGCTGGTCGCGGGGATCGATGCGGGGCGGTTCTTTGTCGACTGGCCGCTGATGCAGGGGCAGTTCTTTCCGCCTGACGCCTTCAGCATCACGCCGGTCTGGCGCAACTTCTTTGAAAACCCCGGGCTGGTGCAGTTCATGCACCGCATGGCGGGCTATCTGCTGTTTGCCTTCGCTATCGTGGTCTGGCTGCGGGGCCGTAAGTCGGCGCATCCCAATACGCGCAAAGCGTTCAACCTGATGATGATTGCGATGCTGGGGCAGATCGCCTTGGGCATTGTGACCGTGATCAACGCCGCACCGGTACATATCGCGATCTTCCATCAGGTGCTTGCCGTGGTGCTGTGGGTGTTGATCCTGCGCGCCCGCTTCCTGAGCGCCTATCCCATTCCGACATCTGTACGAGGTAAATCCTGATGAGTGCTTTTGATGAGCTGATGGCGTTCCAGCGCGAAACCGAGGCGCTGGCACAGGTCGCGGGCCGGTTGGGTTGGGATCAGGAGACCGTCATGCCACGCGGGGCGGCCCCGCAGCGTGGCGAGGAGATGGCGGCAATGGAAGGCGTGCTTCATGCGCGCCGTGTTGATCCGCGCATTCCCGAGTGGCTGGACAGGATCGACGAGGCGGCGCTGAACCCCGTCGGACAAGCACAGCTGCGTGACATCCGTCGCAGTCACGCGCGCAGCTCTAAAGTGCCCGCAGCCCTTGCCGCGCGCATCGCGCGGGTCACCTCGGAAGCGCAGGGCATCTGGGCCGAGGCGCGCGCCGCCGATGATGTCGCGGCCTTTGCGCCAACCTTGGCCGAGGTGATCGCGTTGAAGCGCGAAGAGGGGCAGGCGCTGGCTGCTGGCGGCGATGTCTATGACGCGATGCTGGATGATTATGAACCCGGTGCGCGTGCTGCCGAGCTGGAGGCGATGTTCGGCGCATTGCGCCCCGAGCTGACGCGCCTGCGTGAAGCCGTGCGCGCCGCCGAAGCACCGCCGGTACTAGAGGGCCGCTTTGACGCGGAGACCCAGATGAAGCTGACACGTCAGCTCGCCACCACCTTCGGCTATGATATGGCTATGGGGCGTGTCGACAAGGCCGTGCATCCGTTCTCAAGCGGGTCGGGGCTTGATGTTCGGATCACCACACGCACCAACGAGCTGGACCCGTTCAACTGTTTTTATTCCACCATCCACGAGGTCGGACATGCCTGCTACGAGCAGGGCATCGACAAAGACTACCTTTTGACGCCGCTTGGGGCGGGGGTGTCTATGGGGGTGCACGAAAGTCAAAGCCGGATCTATGAAAACCAGCTTGGGCGCAGCCGTGCCTTTACCGGCTGGTTGTATGGTCAGATGCGCGATGCCTTCGGTGATTTTGGCGTGGCGGATGAAGAAACCTTCTACCGCATCGTGAACCGCGTGTCTGATGGCTATATCCGGACCGAGGCCGACGAGCTGCAATACAATCTGCACGTGCTCCTGCGGTTTGATCTGGAACGCGCTCTGATGGCCGGTGATCTGCAGGTCGGTGATCTGGAAGCCGCGTGGAACGACAGGTTCGAGGCCGATTTCGGCTATGCGGTTGACCGGCCCTCGAACGGCGTGTTGCAGGATGTGCATTGGTCGGTCGGTTTGTTCGGCTATTTCCCGACATATTCCTTGGGCAACGTCTATGCCGGGTGCCTGAATACGGCGCTGCGCCGCGATGTACCGGAACTGGATGCGCAATTGGCGCAGGGCGATACCTCTGCGGCGACGGGCTGGCTGCGCGAGAATGTCCAGCGCCACGGCGGGCTTTACGCTCCGCGGGATCTGATCACGCGCGCCACCGGGGAGCAGCCGAGCGAGGCCCCCTTGCTTTCTTATTTGACGGAGAAATTCAGCACTCTATATGCATTATAGTCTGGCCGAGCCCGAAAACGGTCGGTTGAATTGCATTTACTTGATCTGATGACCCTAGCGTCAATATCAAGTTTGCTATTGCGCCTGAAATATGCGATATGATGATCAAGATTTTTGACCTTCGCAAACTGGAGAAATTATTATGACACGCTTCACAGCATTCGCCGCCGCGCTTTTGATGACTGCCGGCGCAGCTTCCGCCCAAGTTACAACCCAAGCCGCTGTTGGTGGTGATTCCGGCGTTGCCGGCTACCCAACCACAGTTGTTGGCGAAAACGGCGTTACCTACGCTTGCCAAGCACCTACCGAAATCGATGGCATCATTGCACGTCGTTGCATCGATCCAAGCGCCGCTGGTGGCGTTGGCTTTGAAGGCCTGAGCCCCGCCGCGGCCGGTGGTATCGCAGCGGTTATCGTTGCTGTCGCAGTTATCGCAAGCAACGATGACGACGCAAACGGCACAAACGGCTCCAACGGTTCCAACGGGTCGTAAGCAATACAGATCTGACGATCTGAGAGTTTAGAAAACGCCCCCTCGGGGGCGTTTTCTTTATGGGTTTCCAATCCGTAGCGCGCAAAGAAAAAAGCCGCCCACTCAGGAAGAGGGGCGGCTATTTACATTTTGGTGGGCGACTTACGCCTCAGGCGTTGCGATCTCGTCGTCGCCGGTTTCATCACCCTGATCTGCAATCCAGGCAACGCTAACCACAACTTCGCCGCGTCCGGTGTCAAAGACTTTGACGCCACCGGCGCTGCGCGACCGGAAGGAAATACCCTCTACCGGGACGCGAATCGATTGCCCTTTAGAGGTCGCGAGCATGATCTGATCATCCATCTCGACAGGGAAGGAGGCGACGATATCGCCACCGCGCATTGCTTTGTCCATCGCGGTCACACCCAGGCCACCACGCCCGCGAACGGGATAGTCGTGGCTGGAGGACAGTTTGCCCGCGCCTTTTTCGGTGATTGTCAGCAGCAGGTTCTCGGCCGCGGACATTTCAGCGTAGCGCTCTTGCGAGAAATTCGGATCGGCGGGGGCTTCGTCTTCGTCGCCTTCCGCATCATCGGCCAGACCGGCCATCGCGCGGCGCATCTTGAGGTAGGCCGTCCGTTCTTCCGAGCTGGCGTCGAAGTGACGGATGATCGACATGGAGACGACCTTGTCATCGCCGTTCAGCTTGATTCCACGCACCCCGACAGAGGCGCGGCTGTTGAAGACGCGCACATCCGTCGCAGGGAAGCGGATCGCGCGGCCCGAATTGGTCACCAGCATGACATCATCGTCATTCGACGCGATGCGTGCGTTGATCAGCGTGGTGTCGGCGTGGTCGTCCTCGAACTTCATGGCGATCTTGCCGTTGCGCATGACGTTTGTGAAATCCGACAGCTTGTTCCGGCGCACGGTGCCCGCGGATGTCGCAAAGACCACCTGCAGATCGTCCCATTCTTTTTCGTCACGGTCCACGGGCATAATCGCCGCGATGGAAACGCCGGTCGGGATGGGCAGGATATTAACGATCGCCTTGCCCTTTGACGTGCGCCCGCCTTGGGGCAAGCGCCAGGTCTTGAGCTTGTAGACCATGCCGTCGGTCGTAAAGAACAGCAGTTGCGTGTGGGTATTAGCAACGAAGAGAGTGGTGACGACGTCCTCTTCCTTCGTTTGCATGCCCGAAACACCTTTGCCGCCGCGGCGTTGGCTGCGGAAATCGACCAGTGGGGTGCGTTTGATATAGCCGCCGGAGGTTACGGTCACGACCATATCCTCGCGCGCGATCAGGTCTTCGTCGTCCATGTCACCGGACCAGTCGACAATCTCTGTGCGGCGCGGCACGGCAAACTGGTCTTTCACTTCGGCCAGCTCGTCCGAGATGATGCCCATGATCCGTTCGCGGCTGCCCAGAATTTCAAGGTATTCCTTGATCTTCTTGGCCAGTTCTTCCAGCTCGTCGGTGACCTCTTTCACTCCGATCTGCGTCAGACGCTGCAAACGCAGTTCCAGAATGGCGCGGGCCTGTGCTTCGGACAGGTTATAGGTGCCGTCGTCATTGGCGGTATGTGTCGGATCGTCGATCAGTGCGATATATTGCAGGATCTGTTCCGCGGGCCAACGGCGGGTCATCAGCTTTTCGCGCGCTTCCGCGGCATCGGCGGAGGACCGGATCGTCGCGACGACCTCGTCGATATTGGTAACGGCCACGGCCAGACCACACAGGATGTGGCTGCGTTCACGCGCTTTGCGCAGCAGATAGGCAGTGCGGCGGGCGACGACATCTTCGCGGAAATCGATGAAGGATGTCAGGAACTTGCGCAGGGTCAGCTGTTCGGGCCGGCCGCCGTTGAGCGCCAGCATGTTACAGCCGAAATAGGTCTGCATCGGGGTGAAACGGTAAAGCTGGTTCATCACCACTTCGGCCGTCGCGTCGCGTTTCAGCTCGATCACAACCCGCACGCCGTTGCGGTCAGATTCATCCTGTACATGGGCGATGCCGTCGATCTTCTTCTCGCGCACCTGCTCGGCGATCTTTTCGATCATGGTGGATTTGTTCACCTGATAGCAGATCTCGTCGATGACGATGGCGAAACGGTCTTTACGAATCTCTTCGACACGGGTCTTGGCCCGCATGATCACACTGCCGCGCCCCTCAAGATAGGCTTTGCGCGCGCCCGAACGACCCAACATGATCCCGCCGGTGGGGAAGTCGGGGCCGGGGATATATTCGATCAGCTCTTCCGAGGTCAGATCGGGGTTCTCGATCAGGGCCTGACAGGCGTCGATCACTTCGCCCAAGTTATGCGGCGGGATGTTGGTCGCCATACCAACGGCGATACCGCCCGCGCCATTGACCAGCATATTCGGGAACCGTGCCGGCAAAACAGTGGGTTCACGTTCTTTGCCATCGTAGTTGTCGATGAAATCAACAGTTTCCTTGTCCAGATCGCCGGTCATGAAGGACGCGACCTTATCAAGGCGCGATTCCGTATAACGCATCGCCGCAGCGCTATCGCCGTCCATCGACCCAAAGTTACCCTGACCGTCGATCAGCGGTAGCGACATAGAGAAGTCCTGCGCCATGCGGACCAGAGCGTCGTAGATCGCGCTGTCCCCATGCGGGTGATAGGAACCCATCACGTCGCCCACGGACTTTGCCGACTTGCGGTAGGCTTTTTCGTGGGCGATGCCTTTTTCATACATCGAATAGATGATGCGGCGGTGAACCGGTTTCAGCCCGTCTCGCAGGTCGGGAATGGCGCGCGAAACGATGACCGACATGGCGTAATCCAGATAGGATGTCCGCATCTCGTGTTCGATATTGACCGAGGGGCCATCATACACGGGGCGCATAGCCGGGATTTCGTCATCGTTTTCAGGGGTTTCTGGCGTGTCGTTCACGTAATCTGCCTAGCTCTTGCTGGTTCTATATCTTGCGGTTTTGTATAGCAGACGGGGCATATCGGGTGCAATGCCTGCGGCCTTGGCAGGCGGGGATTCACTTGCTCATCAGGCTAAGTTGTTGAAATGTAATGATACTAAATCCGGCGTGATTTTTGTGGCGTAACGTCAATGTCAATTGGTGGTTCAAGCCCGCGCGTTTGGGGTAGGCTAAAGCAAAACGAGGGGGAGGCATCTACGTGCAACAGATATTGGTCAATCAAAACGCAATCACCGAAACCCGCATGCTCGAGGCGGAGGGAGAGCCGCTGGCACCGGGGCAGGCGCGTCTTGCGATCGAAAGCTTCGCGGTGACATCGAACAATGTGACCTATGCGGCGGCGGGTTTCGATATCGGCTATTGGCAGTTTTTCCCGACATCCGAGAACGGATGGGGGATCGTGCCCGTGTGGGGGACTGCAAAGGTTGTCGAAAGCCGCACAGATGTGCTTGAGCTCGGCACGCGGCTTTATGGCTTCTATCCAATGGCATCCGAACTGGTGATCACGCCAGAAAAAGGCGCGGCGGGTCTGGTGGATGCGGCGGCACATCGCGCGAAACTGCCCTTGATCTATAATCAGTACACGCCCGTCAAAACCGCCCCCGCATCAGAGGATCACCTGCGCGCCTTGCTGCAACCGCTGCTGGCGACGTCTTATCTGATTTACGACTGGCTGCTGGATAATGATTTCTTCGGTACCCAGCAGATTATTGTGGGCAGCGCGTCGTCCAAGACCGGATTGGGTCTGTGCAGCTACCTCGCCGAGGCAGAGGCGCGCGGGGTCAAGATCGTGGGCCTCACATCTGCTGGCAATCGCGCGTTTGTCGAAGGTTTGGGGCATTGCGATACGGTGCTGACCTACGACCAGATCGACGCGCTGGACCACGTCCCATCCGTCTATGTCGATATGTCCGGCAATAGTACGGTCAAAGCCAAACTGCACAGCACGTTGAAAAATCAGCTGAAACATTCCTCGGCTGTCGGGCTGAGCCATTGGGATCAGTTCACCCCGACAGCCCCGTTGGATGGTCCCAAGCCGCAATTCTTCTTTGCGCCCTCACAGGTCGCCAAGCGGCGCGAGGAATGGGGCCCCGGCAAGATCGAGGCGCAGATCACCGCCGCGTGGAAACGCATCGCGGCCAGCGCATCCGATTGGATGGAGGTGCAGGTACATGACGGCGTGGCCGATGCGGAAGAGGTCTATGCCACCCTCGCACGGGGGGAGGCCGACCCCAAGGTCGGCGCGATCATCCGCCCCTAGTGCTGTGCGGGAGCGGGGTCAGGCCGAACAGCTTGCCCCGCCCAAGACGCAGAATTTGGCGCAATGGGGGTGGTTCAGGGCAACGTCTTTTTCCGCCTCTTCCAGCGAATGGCCCAGCTCAAACTCTTCAGTGTAGGGCAGCAGGGTGCAGGCCAGCACGGCAGGGGTCGCAGCACCTTTGCGCTTTACCACCATACGCGAGCTTGAACACATCACCGCGTCGGGGGATTTATCCAGGATTCCCCAGCAGGCGGTGGTGATTTCGGGCACTTCGACGGTTTCATCCATCTCAGGGAAAAGCACTGTCATCCCAGGGTCTTGCGGGTCGATGTCAAAGCTGTGTTCAGCATAGAAAGCCCCGTATCCGGCGCGGCTGTCTTCGTCTGTGGCGCCAAAAATCGACCGCCCTGCAACGGCCATGCGGATGTTATTATCGCGCAGCCATTTCATGCCGGTCACTGTCTTTTCCAGCGCGCCCGCGCCGCGCTCTGCGTCATGCAGATCGGTGCGATAATGATCGACCGAAATGCGCAATGTCAGCTTGCCGGGATAGGCTTCGTTCAGGCGCACCAGCCCCGCTTGCACCGATTTACGCATCATCGGGCGCATGGCGTTGGTCAGGATCAGCACGTCATATCCGGCGGCCAGCGAGGCTTCGGTGATCTCGATCATCTGCGGGTTCATGAACGGCTCGCCGCCGGTAAAGGCAATCTCTGTCACTGGCCAGTTGCGCTGCGTGATTTGCCCCAGATAATCGCGCACCTCGTCGGCGGTGATATAGACCAGCGCATCATTCGTCGGGCTGGACGCGATATAGCAGTTCACACATTCAATGTTGCACAGGGTGCCGGTGTTGAACCACAGCGTCTGCGGGTTTGTCAGGCTGACAGTCGCGCGGGGTTCGCCCTTGGCCGTCAGGGCAGGATCCTGAAATTTACCGATATTTGCGTCGACAACGTCTTTCATAGGAAACCGGACCTCACCTGTATAAATTACTTTTCTTTGTCTATGCGAATGGTATGCGCAATAAAACCCCGTGTCATTTGGTGCACAGACTTGTGAAAAACGGAAATCTCAGTATGTTTGCGCTAACATCACATCTCGGCACCCAAACGTCGTAGCCTCGCGACAAGGAGCATCCACATGGTATCACGCGTCATTCCGGTCGATCCTTTTGATCTGGTGATTTTCGGCGGCACAGGCGATCTGGCGCGCCGCAAGATCCTGCCGGGCTTGTTCCGGCGCTTTTGTGCGGGGCAGATGCCCGAAAACGCCCGAGTCATCGGTGCCGCGCGCACAGAAATGGACCGCGCGGGCTACCAGCAGATGATCCGCGAGGCGATTGCCGAATTCAACGGCGACTTTGAGCACGAGAAGGCGCAGCTGGACGGGTTCATCGACCGGCTGGAATATGTCGCGATTGACGCGAAAGGCAAGGACGGCTGGGCCGAGCTGCAAAAGCTCATGGCCGGGACCGAACGGGTAGAGGCCTATTATTTCTCTGTCTCGCCCGCGTTGTTCGGTGATCTGGCGGAACGTCTGCAACAATGGGGCATGGCTGACGCGCAAAGCCGGATCGTCGTCGAAAAGCCCTTTGGCCGCGACCTGAAAACCGCGCAGGCGCTCAACGCCACGCTCGCCAAGTATTTCGACGAAAGCCAGATCTACCGGATCGACCACTATCTGGGCAAAGAGACAGTGCAAAACCTGATGGCTGTGCGGTTTGGCAACATGCTGTTCGAGCCGCTGTGGAACAGCCAATATGTCGATCACATCCAGATCACCGTGGCCGAAACCGTCGGCGTCGGGGGCAGGGGCGAATATTACGACAAATCAGGTGCCATGCGCGATATGGTGCAAAACCACCTGATGCAGCTTTTGTGCCTGATCGCGATGGAGCCGCCCGCGCGGTTTGACCCCGACGCGGTCCGCGATGAAAAGCTCAAGGTGATCCGCGCGCTCGACCCTGTGCTGCCGCACCACATCGCCCGCGGTCAATATCAGGCAGAACCGTGCAACGAGGCCGAACAACCCGGTTACCGTACCGCTGTGGGGGATCCACGCTCGCGCACCGAAAGCTTCGTCGCGCTGAAAACCCACATCAGTAACTGGCGGTGGGCTGGCACGCCTTTTTACCTACGCACCGGCAAACGCATGGCGGCGCGGTCCTCCGAGATCACGGTCGTGTTCAAGGAAACACCCCATTCGATTTTTGCCGAAGACGCAGGCCGCCACCGCAATGTTCTGTCGATCCGTTTGCAGCCGAACGAAGGCATCACCCTTGGCGTGACGATCAAGGAACCGGGCCCGGGCGGCATGCGTTTGGTGGACGTGCCCTTGGATATGACATTCGCCGACGCTTTGGGGCCTGAAGGCTCCGAACAGGTAGACGCCTATGAACGTCTGATCATGGACGTGATCCGTGGCAACCAGACCCTGTTCATGCGCGGCGACGAGGTAGAGGCCGCTTGGGCCTGGACCGACCCGATCATCCAGGGCTGGGAAGCGCGCAATGACGTGCCCAAACCCTACGACAGCGGGTCCGACGGCCCGACAGATGCCAACGAACTGATGCGCCGTGACCAGCGCCAATGGCGGGAGTATTCTGCATGAGGTTGATCGAATATGCCGACCGCGAAGTCCTTGCGATGGACCTCGCCAATCTGATCGCAGGGGAGCTGAAGAACGCCCTGCTGTCCCATGACACGGTCAGCTTTGCCGTGCCGGGCGGGACAACCCCGGGGCCGATCTTTGACAGCCTCAGCGGGGCCAATCTTGACTGGGCGCGGGTGCAGGTCATGCTGGGTGACGAACGCTGGGTCGCCCCCGACCACGAGATGTCGAACGCGCGGCTCTTGCGCAATCGCCTGCTGGTGGGTCGCGCGGCCGAGGCAGCGTTCACCCCTTTCTACATCGACGGGCTGACCTCGGCCGAGGCCGCAGAAACACTGTCCCCCAAGATCGAATCCCGATTGCCGCTGTCGGTGCTGTTGCTGGGCATGGGCGCGGATATGCACACGGCCTCGCTCTTTCCGGGTTCCAACGGGCTGGAGGCGGCAATGGCCGCGGACGCGCCGGCGCTCTGTCCAATCGATGTCGACGGGCAGGACATCGGGCGTATCACCCTGTCGCGCAGGGTGCTGGAAGGCGCAATGTCAAAACATCTTGTGATCTTTGGCGATGAAAAACGCGCAGCGGTGGAACAGGCGCAAAGCCTGCCGGCCCTCCAGGCCCCCATCGGCGCAGTATTGAACGAGGCAACAGTACATTGGGCACCATGACGCATTTTGATGATTTGATCCGTATGCAGGCGGCGGTGCAAGACCGCTCTATCCTGTCGTTGTTCGACACAGCCGATCGCGCCCAGACATTCAGCGCGCAGACCGGCGACATGTTGTTCGATTTCTCCAAAACCAATCTTGACCGCGATACGATGGATGCGCTGCTGGCGCTGGTAGACGCCTCCGATGTGCCCGCGCGCCGCGATGCGATGTTCGCAGGCGAAAAGATCAACGAGACCGAAGACCGCGCGGTACTGCACACGGCGCTGCGCAATCTTGATGGCGGGGCGGTGATGGTGGATGGGGCGGATGTGATGCCCGGCGTTCATGATACGCTCGACCGGATGCGCGGTTTCGCGGATCAGATCCGCAGCAGCGACATTACGGATGTGGTGAATATCGGTATCGGCGGGTCCGATCTTGGGCCCGCGATGGCGGTGCAGGCGCTCTCGCCCTATCATGACGGGCCGCGCTGCCACTTCGTGTCGAATGTCGACGGGGCGCATATCTCGGACACGCTCCGCGGGCTCGATGCGAAAACCACATTGGTGATCGTCGCTTCCAAGACCTTCACCACGATCGAGACGATGACCAACGCCCGCACCGCACGCGCGTGGATGACAGAGAATGGCGGCGATCCGGCAAAGCAGTTTGCCGCCCTGAGCACAGCGCAGGACAAGACCAGCGATTTCGGCATCGATGCGGATCAGGTCTTTGGCTTCGAAGACTGGGTCGGCGGGCGCTATTCCGTCTGGGGGCCCATTGGCCTGTCGCTGATGATCGCCATTGGCCCACGCGCCTTTGATGCGTTTCTGCGCGGCGGGCAGGCGATGGACCGTCACTTCTGCGCGGCCGCCCCGCACGAGAACATGCCCATGCTGCTGGCCTTGGTCGGCATCTGGCACAATCAGATATGCGGCTATGCCACCCGCGCCGTGCTGCCCTATGACCAGCGCTTGGGGCAACTGCCCGATTACCTCCAGCAGCTTGAGATGGAATCCAACGGCAAGTCGACCCTGATGGACGGCACAACCGCGCCCTATCACACGGGCCCCGTCGTCTGGGGCGCAGCGGGCACCAATGGTCAGCACGCGTTCTACCAGTTGATCCACCAAGGCACCCGCGTCATTCCTTGCGAATTCCTGATCGCGGCCAATGGGCACGAGCCGGACCTGACGCACCACCACAAGCTGCTGATCGCCAATTGCCTTGCGCAATCCGAAGCTTTGATGCGCGGTCGATCCTTGCAAGAAGCGTCAGAGATGATGGCGGCAAAAGGTCTGACCGGTGCCGAGCTGGACCGTCAGGCGCGCCACCGCGTCTTCCCCGGCAACCGCCCGTCGACCACGCTCAGCTACCCTCTGCTCGACCCGTTCACCTTGGGGCAGATCATCGCGCTGTATGAACATCGCGTCTTTGTGGAAGGCGTCATTCTGGGCATCAATTCCTACGATCAATGGGGCGTGGAGCTGGGCAAAGAGCTCGCCACCTCTTTGCAACCCATCGTCGAGGGCGCGGCACCTGCCACCGATAAAGACGGCTCAACCGCCGCTCTTGTCGCCTTTATTGCAAAACACGCCGATTAGGATCACGGCTTCATTTTGCCAAATAAACTCCGGGGAGTGTGAGGGGCAGCGCCCCTCATCCCCAACCTCGCGCACAACGCTGCAGCCTACCCGTTCAGCGCGATGTCATAGGTCACCCAGCCCGTGCGGGTTGCCAGCTTGTCGTAGGCACCACGCCCGCGATAGTTATCCTCTGCCGTGATCCAGCGCAGCGTGCCCCAGCCGTTGTTTTTCGCCACCGTCTCAACCGCTTTGATCAGCGCCTGTGCGGCCCCGGTGCCGCGGGCCTGCGGGCTGACAAACAGATCATCCAGAAAACAGTTCGTCGCCGCGCGCAGCTGGCTGACAAAGGGGCGGTAATGGGTAAACCCGACAAGCGCGCCGCTGGCATCCTGTGCCACGATGCAATTGCTGCCGTGATCGGGGTCCATCAGCCAGCCAAAGACGGTTTCACGCATCTGCGGCGTCTGATCGACCTTGTAGAAAGCGGCGTAGCCGGCAAAGAGCGCTTCCCAAGCGCTGCGATCCGCGGCCTCCATCGGGCGGGTGGTGAGTGTCATAGCTTATGTTCCTTTCGATGCACGCGCGCGCGGCGATTACCCCTCGGGGCGGGCGTTTTCAGTCTGCTCAAAATATTGTTTCAAACGGTCGGGCAGGGGATACCGACCGGAGCCGTCCCGTTCCAGCAGCACCAAAATACACTCGAACGTGGCCCGCAGTTCGCGGCCTACCCAAACCTCTTGCGCCAAAGCGTAAGAGGTGTTGCGAAAGCTGGTGCAGCGGCAGGTCACGATGTAATTCTCGCGCTCCAGCATCTCTTGCAGATAGCGGATCGACCCTGACCGGATCACCACGCGCGGGCCGGGGCTGTCGATCAGCCCGCGTTCCACCAATGACTGCGTATAGCGGATGCGCAGCCGTTCGAACCATTCGAAATAGACGGTGTTATTGACGTGGTTATTGGTGTCCAGATCAGAGAAGCGGACCTGATCTGCCATGGCCATCGGTTGCGGTGTTGGCATACCGGCGGCGCGTTGCTGATCGGGGGAAAGGGGCGTGTGATAAATAACTGTCATGAACCCTGCGTAAGCAGCAATGAGGGCGCTTGCAAGACTGGGGTGATTTGTCCATTTTGCACCCAACGACTAATTGGGAGGATGCGCCATGCTTGGCCAAATGATGAATAAACCGCTGCTGATTTCGAGCTTGATCGAACACGCACAACGCTTTCACGGCGAGACAGAGATTGTCTCTGTCAAGACCACCGGCGGGTTGGAGCAGACCTCTTGGGGTCAAGTCGCGCGCAATGCCCGTGCGCTGGCTTCTGCGCTGACAAATCTGGGGCTGGACCCGCAGGCGCGCTGCGGCACCATCGCCTGGAACAACCGCCGTCACCTCGAAATCTACTTTGGTGCATCGGGCGGCGGTTTCGTCTGCCACACCATTAACCCGCGTCTTTTCCCCGAACAGCTTGTCTATATCCTGAACCACGCCGAAGATAAGGTGCTGTTCATCGACAAGACGTTTGTGCCGCTGATCGCAGGCATTCAGGACAAGCTTGAACATCTTGAGCATGTCGTGCTGATGGAAGGCACCGACGAAGAAGCCGCCGCGCAACTGCCCGGGATCAAGTTCTATGACGACCTGATCGCCAGCGGTGACCCAGAGTTCATCTGGCCGGATCTGGACGAGAACACCGCCTCCAGCCTGTGCTACACTTCGGGCACCACGGGTAACCCCAAGGGCGTTCTGTATTCACACCGTTCGACCGTGTTGCACAGCTTCGGGATCAACCTGGCCGACAGCATTGCGATCACGGCCAAGGATGTGGTGCTGCCCGTCGTGCCGATGTTCCACGTCAACGCCTGGGGCGCGCCCTATGCCTGCGCTATGGTTGGCGCGGCGATGGTAATGCCCGGTCCCGGTCTGGATGGCCCGTCTCTGGTGAAACTGATCGACACCAACCATGTGTCGCTGGCGCTTGGCGTTCCAACCATCTGGCTAGGGCTGCTGAACGAGGCGGATAAGATCGGCAGCAAGCTGGAAAGCCTGCAGCGTACGGTCGTTGGCGGCTCTGCCTGCCCGCCGTCGATGATGACCGCCTTCCGCGAGAAATACGGGGTAGAGACGATTCACGCCTGGGGCATGACAGAGATGTCGCCCGTCGGCAGCATCAACCAGCTGCTGGCCAAACACACCAAGCTTCCTGCCGACGCGCAAAACAAGCTGCGCGAAAATCAGGGTCGTCCGGTCTTTGGTGTGGATCTTGAAATCCTTGATGACGACGGTAACCCCGTGGCACATGACGGCGTGACACAGGGCGATCTGGTCACCAAGGGCTACTGGATTCTCGACAGCTATTTCCGCAAGACCCGCAGCGAGACTCTGAACAAGGACGGTTGGTTCGACACGGGCGATGTGGCAACAATGGACCCCGACGGCTACGTCACGATCCGCGATCGGTCAAAAGATATCATCAAGTCGGGCGGCGAATGGATCAGCTCGGTCGAGCTTGAAAATATCGCGATCGGTCACCCGCAAATCGCGGATGCGGCCGTCATCGGGGCCCGTCACGAAAAGTGGGACGAACGTCCGATCCTGATTGCGGTGAAAGCCGAAGGCCAGGACCCGAGCGAGGCAGAGATTCTGTCGATCTTCGAAGACAAGATCGCCAAATGGCAGATCCCTGATCGCGTCGTATTTACCGACGCATTGCCGCGCAACGCGACCGGCAAGGTGTTGAAACGTGATCTGCGCGAAAGCTTCGGCGAAGTGCTGATCAACGGCTGATGAATGCTTCACCGGGGCAGGCCGCTGCCCCGGTGACTGAGCTTTCTTCTGTCCCACAGTATAGAATATATGCGGGGCAGGAGCGTTATATGTGGTCTTCAGAAGGGCGCCTTATGAAGCGGAGACATTGACCTTAAACGTAGGTCTGTCGCCGACAGTGGCACCTCGTACAGACTTTTTGCGGCATGGTCGTACTGTCACGCCAGCGATGAATACCAAATTTGCACGGCACGCGCGAAAGCGCCCGGACGAGCTTCGAAAACATGTGTCACCTGAAATGTCTGCCAAAAAAAAAACTTGGCGAAGTGTAAAAATCGATACTCGTACTGAAATCACTCGCTATCGAAATATTAACGCAATTTAAAAGTGCAATGTCTAGCGATAAATAACCTTTAAGGCTAACAGCTTACGTGCGGTAACACGTTTTAGTTGTTCTTGGTCTTGCGAGACGGGGCTGACTGATCGCCGGGCTTTGCACTCATATCTAAAGGTAATCGGCAGGTTTGGCATAAGAATATGCCGAGAAATCCGAGCACAAAAAAGCTGCGCAACGAGGCACTCGTTGCGCAGCTTTGATCTACCTTAGGTAGTGTTGGGGTTTCTCTTGCTTCACCCGCGCCCGCGATAGGGCGGCACGCCTTGATCGGGAATCCAGACGCTATTGGGGGTCTCGCCCGTTTGCCAGAACACGTCGATGGGGATGCCCCCGCGCGGGTACCAGTAACCGCCGATGCGCAGCCAGCGGGGCGACAGCAGCTCTACCAGACGGCGGCCGATCGAGACGGTGCAATCCTCGTGAAAGGCACCGTGGTTGCGAAATGCGCCCAGGTAAAGCTTGAGCGATTTGGATTCGACCAGATACTGATCCGGTACATAGTCAATCACTAGATGCGCAAAGTCGGGTTGGCCGGTCATCGGGCAAAGCGAGGTGAACTCGGGCGCGGTGAAGCGCACGCAATAATCGACATCGGCCTGAGGGTTCGCGACTTTCTCGAGCATCGCTTCTTCGGGCGAGGCGGGAAGCTCTGTCTTGCCGCCAAGCTGCTGCAAATCGCTGTAAATCGTTTCCATAAATCCTCCGGTGGCGGGTCAGACCCCGCGTTTGTTGCCCCATAGCAATACATGTAGTTGCGGAAGCAGGCGCGGCGTGAACCAGCGATCTGCCATGGTTTTGTCCACCAGCCACAATAGCTTATCCGCCAGCACCTGCGGATCGACAGCGACGCTGGGGTCGACCTCGTCGTTGCCCGGTTGCAGATAAAGCGGCAGTTCGGCGTAGCGGGTGGCGGCGTCGCGGGCCCAATCGTAATCCGCGTCGTCGAATATCACGATCTTCATCACCGTCTGGGCCGCCGTTTCGCCAGCTGCAACGCAACGGTCGAAAGCGGCCCAATCCACCGTCTCGCCGCTGGATGGTGGTTTCGGGCTCAGCACAAGACAATCCAGCTGCCCGAACCACGGCTTCGCGATGGAGCCTTGCGTCTCGCAGGCAAAACGGTAGCCGGCGGCATGACCCAATTGGATCAAAGGCGCGAAGTCCTGAATGGCGGGGTTGCCGCCTGACAAGGATACGGTCAGCGGCGTGTTGTCCGACAGGCGCTGCACCTCTTGCCAGACCGCGTCGGTCGACATGCTGGCCCAGTCATGGCGGAATGCGGGATCGACCGCATGCATGCTGTCACACCACGCGCAGCGATAGTCACAGCCGCCCGTGCGCACAAAGACGGTGGGTTCACCGATCAGCGCGCCTTCGCCCTGTATCGTGGGGCCGAACACCTCGGCGATGCGCAGCTGGCTCATGGCCGGTACTCTGCCCAGGTCTTTGGCGTCTCGCTGACCTTGACAGCGGTGGTTTCGGGCCAGTGCTGCGCGCACCATTCATAGAGATGACGCGCCATATTCTCGCCGGTGGAGACAAAATCCAGCACGTCGTTGAGGTGACGGTGATCGAAAGTCTCGTCTATATAGGTCTTGAGCGGCTTCAGCTCTCCGTAGTCGCGAACGAAACCGTCGGCGTTCAGCTCTTTGGCCCGAAGCTCGACCACCACGACATAGTTATGCCCGTGCAGGCGGGCGCATTGGTGGCCATCGGGCAGATGCGACAGCTGATGCGAGGCGGAGAAATGGAACTCTTTCGTAATTGTATACATCAGGCGAGGATCTTCCGCTTGACCGCTTCGGCCCAGAAATCGGGATCGTCATATTGGGTCGGGTCGGTAACCCCCGCCAGATCGAAAGCCTCGCGCCGTTCCACGCAGGTGCCACAGCGCCCGCAGTGATGCGCGCCGCCCTTGTAGCAAGACCAAGTTTCGGCGAAGGGGGTGTTATGGCGCTGGCCCTCGGTCACGATGTCCGCTTTTGAACGGTGCACGAAAGGCGTGTAAAGCGACACATCGGCGTAGCCGTCCAGCGCCATATATTGCATGAACTCAAACGCTTGGGTGAAATCGGGGCGGCAGTCGGGGTAGATAAAGTGATCGCCCCCATGCACCGCGGTTGCGACCGCCTGATCCCCCCGTGCGGCGGCAATGCCATAGGCGACCGTCAGCATGATCGCATTCCGGTTGGGGACAACGGTGACCCGCATCGTTTCTTCGGCGTAATGCCCGTCGGGTACATCGACATCATCGGTCAGCGCGGATCCGGTCAGCGCCGCACCGATCCCGCGCATATCGATGATGTCATGGGGAACATCCAGACGTTTGGCGCAAAGCGCGGCATAGTCTAGTTCCTTGCGGTGACGTTGGCCGTAGTCGAAAGACACGAGCCCCGTCAGCTTGCGCTTGGCCGCCACCATATGAGCGAGCGACACAGAATCCAATCCGCCGGAGCAGATGACAATCGTTTTCATTTCTTAACCCTTGTTTTGATACCCGGGTAGGCTGCGACCGGGAAGGCGCCTGATAGACGAGACGATCAGGGATGCCAAGGGGGGCAATGCGGCGGATTTGGCGCGAAATGTCGCATTCGCAGCGTCACTCATAGAAAAACCTCCAGACCGGTGGGGTCTGGCGGCACGGCGCATTCTTTCCGCGAACGGGTGGGAGGTGCCCGCGCGCAGTCAGATCAGGCGCAAACCCGTGATCAGGCGGATTGCATCAGCAAAGCCTGGTTCTTCCATTCGGGGTCGGTGACAGCATCGACCAAAGCGGTGGCAACATCGCCACGGGCGGCCTTGGCTTTGACGTCAACGCTGTCGCCAAAGATCATATTCCGATTGCCCGCATCATCCGTCAGCGCGACGGGGCGCAGGATAGCGTAGTCGAGGCCGGAGTTTCGCAGATGCACGTCGGCTTCGTGTTTGGCTTGCAGATAATGCGCAAGCTCGCTGTCTGGGTCGGGGTTGCCTGCGCCGACGCTGCTGAGCATCACAAAGCGCGAGATGCCGGCCTTGGCGGCGATATCAACCAGATCTTTGGCACCATCGCGGTCGACCTTGTCGGTCATCTCTGGCCCCGTGGACCCGCCGGATCCCGCGGCAAAGATCACCGCATCGCAGCCTTCGCAGGCGTCAGCGGTCAGATTGGTCAGGTCCCCCTTGCGCAGCACCACGTCGGAGGCCAGCGCACTGGTGTCAGAGGAATCGCGGACAAGGGCGATCGGCGTGTAACCCTGTTCGCGAAGTTGTTCAGTGACGCGGACACCGGTTTTGCCGGTCGCGCCGGCGACGAGAATATTCATGGTTGTAATCCTTGTTATACGTGTCGCGGAAAAACTGCCCGCCGCGCGGCCTTCGCGCAGCGGGCGGTCTTTTACAGCAGCGACAATAGCTTGTGGGCGGCTTCTTCCGAAGACGCCGGGTTCTGTCCGGTGACAAGCTTGCCATCGGTCACCACAAAGGATGCCCAGTCGTCACCCTTCTTATAGGTCCCACCATTGGTCTTGAGCATGTCTTCGACCAGAAAGGGGACCACATCGGTCAGGCCCACGGCCTCTTCCTCGGTATTGGTGAAACCGGTGACGGTTTTGCCGGAAACCAGCGGTTTGTCGTCGGTGCCTTTGGTGTGCTTGAACACCGCTGGCGCGTGGCAGACGGCCCCGACGGGGCGGTCGCTGGCGGCAAAGCTTTCGATCAGGTTGATGCTGGCCTTGTCTTCAGCCAGATCCCATAGCGGGCCGTGGCCGCCGGGGTAGAAGATCGCGTCAAAACCGTCGGCCGAAACGCTCGAAAGCACCTCGGTATTGGCCAGCTCTTTCTGTGCAGCGTCATCGCCCTTGAACCGTTTGGTCGCGTCGGTCTGCGCATCATCTGCATCGCTGGACGGATCAATCGGCGGCTGTCCGCCTTTGGGCGATGCCAAAGTGATCTCTGCACCAGCGTCCTTGAACACATAATAGGGGGCCGCGAACTCTTCGAGCCAGAAACCGGTTTTGTTACCAGTGTCGCCCAGCTTGTCGTGGGAGGTGAGTACCATGAGAATTTTCATGTTTTTGGGCCTTTCAATTCATTTCTTATACCGGTCAGGGCGTCATTGGGGACGCCGCAATCACGACCGCGTAGACCGTTCAACGAATGGGCGCGCCCGTTGTTCCGCGATATGTCTGACGTTTTTGTGACTGATGCGGGTGCGGAAGGGGCAATGGCGGATATGCTCTGGCACCACGGGGGCAAAGCGATTAAACCCGCGGTAGTTTTTCGAGCGAAAGGTCCGGCCGGATGCATAGAGTAGAACTAGCCGAACGGCCCCACTGGCGCGACCACGCTAAAGAGGTCGGTTTTTCCTTCGCGGACATGCACGGGGAACCCTATTGGGACGAAACCTCTGTCTACGCGTTCTCGCTTGACCAGATCGAAAATGACATCGAAGACCCCGCGACCGCGCTGCATGGTATGTGCCGCGAGGCGGTGGATCACATCCTTGCCAGCGAAGAGCTGTTGGACAAACTTGCCATTCCCGAAGCGCACCGTGATCTCATTGCGAACAGCTGGAAGCAAGGCGACCCCGAGATTTATGGCCGCTTCGATCTGGCATATAACGGGCAGGGGCCTGCCAAGTTGCTGGAGTATAATGCCGATACGCCGACCTCGCTTTATGAATCGGCGGCCTTCCAGTGGCAGTGGTTGGAAGATCAGCTAGAGGCAGGCAACCTGCCCGAGGGGTCGGATCAGTTCAACGGCATCCACGAGGCGCTTGTCGCCCGTTTCGCCGACGTGTTCGAACCCGATAGCGATCTGCATTTCACCGCCGTGGCGGGTAATCCCGAAGATTACGGCACGGTAGAGGCTATGGGCTGGGCCGCGCGCGAGGCGGGGTTGGGCGCGCATTATTGCGACATTGATAAAATCGCGCTGAGCGATGACGGGCAGTTTCTGGATGATGAGGACCGGCGCATCGCCGTCTTGTTCAAACTCTACCCGTGGGAAGACCTGCTGCGCGACGATTACGCGGACCACATCGAAGGCTCTGGCTGTCTGTTTCTTGAACCCGCATGGAAAGCGCTGCTGTCCAATAAGGGCCTGCTGCCCGTGCTGTGGGAGATGTTCGAGGATCACCCGAACCTGCTCCCTGCGTTCTTTGAACAGGATGTGGGCGAGGCGATAGCGGGGCGCGGCTCTGTCACGGGGCGTGCGGCGGATGCCTTTGACCGTGCGCGGGCAGGGCTTGCACGGGCCCATGTGCGAAAACCGATCCTGTCGCGCGAAGGTGCCTCGGTCGAGATCGTGAAATCCGGCCAGATCATCGAAAGTGCCAGCAACACGGCGTATGCCGAACACGCCCGTATCCTTCAGGCCTATGCGCCCTTGCCGCAGTTCGACGGGATGCGCCCCGTGGTCGGCGCGTGGATCATCGGGCAGACCTGTGCGGGCATCGGCCTGCGCGAGGACCGGTCGAGGATCACGCAGGATTTGTCGCGTTTCAAACCCCATTACATTGCGCCATATTCCGGTTAGCATCGTCGCTCAATCGCCGCACCACAGCAGAAAGCAGATCATCATGACAAAACGGTCAAAACGCGTCGCCATCGCGATCATCGGGGCCACCGCCTTTACACTGGCCGGTTGCCGCGACGAAAAGATTGATGCCGCTGCCTTTCCCGATGTGCAAAGCTGCAAGAACGAGGCGTCTTTTGGGGGCACATTCACCGCCGCCGATTGTGAAACCGCCTTTGCAGAGGCAGAGACGCTGCATGTGGAATCCGCACCGCGCTACAACAGTCTGGATGTCTGCGAAGAACAACACGGCGAAGGGGCCTGCGGGTCAGAGGCGCAGCAAACACAGGGCGGATCGGGCGGTATCTTTATGCCGTTGCTCGCGGGCTATCTGATCGGGAACATGCTGGGCGGGCGGTCGGGTATGGCCGCAAGCCAGCCGATGTATAAGACGGCGGATGGCAAGTTCACCAATGCGGCGCGCAACAGCACTTATTCTAGCAACAAGGGGGCCGCCAAGCTCAGCACCTCGCAGTTCACCCGCCCCGCGACGACCGTGGGCAAAACCCCGATGACCCGCGCTACGGCGAAATCCCGTGGCGGTTTCGGGAAGGTGGGCAGCGGTCGCACGGGCTTCGGCGGCTAAGGGTGCGGGCGTCGCACACGCAGACGTGACCGCAGCAGCCGCAACCGCAGGAACTTGATACGACGGCCATGTGTTTGCCCTTCGACGCGAATAAGCGAAGAAGGAGCAGACATGTCCAAGATCACGACAATCAATCCCGCCACCGAAGAAGAGATCCAGTCCTACGATCTGATGAGCGAGGCAGAGGCTATTCAGCGGGTCGAAGCCTGTCATGACGCGCATCTTGAATGGCGCAAGCTGTCGCACAAGGAACGCGCGCCCTATCTGACCAAGATCGCCGCCAAGCTGCGCGAGAACGCGGATGAACTGGCCGCTCTTATGACGCGCGAGACAGGTAAGCTGCTGAAAGATGGCAAGACCGAGGTAGAGATTTGCGCGGCCATCTTTGAATATACCGCCAAGAATGGCCCCGACGTGCTTGCGGATGAAGAGCGTACCCACGGTGCCGACGGCAAGCGCGGGGTCGTGAGCTATCAGCCCATTGGCGTGATCTACTCTATCCAGCCGTGGAACTTCCCACTGTACCAACCCACCCGCGTGCTTGCGGCGAACCTGATGACCGGCAACGGTTGTGTTCTGAAACACGCGAGCATCTGCACCGGCTCGGGCCTGCGCCTGCGCGAGCTTTGTATCGAGGCAGGGCTACCCGAAGACCTGTTCCAAGTGATCCTCATCGACCACGACACCAGCGACAAGCTGATCGAACACCCCAAGGTGCGAGGCGTGACAATGACGGGCAGCGATGGCGCGGGCCGTCATATCGGGTCGGTCGCCGCGAAGTCGCTGAAAAAGACCGTGCTCGAACTTGGGTCCAACGACGCCTATCTGGTGCTTGAGGATGCTGATATCGAAACAGCGGTCAAATTCTCGGTTATGGGTCGGCTCTATAACAACGGGGAAACCTGTGTATCGGCGAAACGCTTTATTGTCGCCGATAAGGTCCATGACGCCTTTGTTGATGCCTTCGTCGCCGAGATGGAAAAGATCAATATGGGTGATCCGACCGACGAAAACGTTCAGCTGGGTCCATTGTCCAGCCAAGACCAGTTCGAGACCGTGCGCGATCAGGTGAAAGAAAGCGTTAATAAAGGGGCCAAGGTGCTGTGCGGTGGCGAGGTGCCTGACCGTACGGGGGCCTATTACCCCGCGACCGTTCTGTCTGACCTTAAACCCGGTATGCCGGCGTTTGACGATGAAATCTTCGGGCCCGTTGCGTCGATCATCCGTGCGAAGGATGACGAAGACGCGATGCGTCTGGCGAATGACAGCCGCTACGGTCTGGGCGGCGGGATATTCTCGAAGGACGAGGATCGCGCGTTGAAGCTCGCGAAAGAGCATTTCGACACAGGCATGATCCGCATCAACTCCTTCGGGGCTGCCGATCCGAATATGCCCTTTGGCGGGGTGAAAGACTCCGGCTATGGGCGTGAGCATGGCGGATTTGGCATGAAAGAATTTGCCAATGCCAAGGCGATTTTCCTGCCCTAAGCCTGCAAGGCAACGGTAACGTGGTGCGCGCGTCGGAGATATGTCCGGCGCGCGCAACTTATTTAGGCACGAAGGTTAAGGTTTACGCACAGTTAACAAATGCGGCGCGCGCGCCACACATCTCCAATTGTATTATGTCGGCGGAACCTCGCCCTGCCGCCGCATAGAACGATCTCTTAGACTTGGATGCTTCAGGTAATCCGCAGCTACGCTGCGCTTCAGGCGGAACAGTGCTTGCCCTTAAGTAGAACAAAGCGCACCCACATCGGCGGTATATGGTCACTGGTCGCATTCCTCGTCGCGACGGTCATCATTACCTACGCCGCCGGCCGTCTGGACCGTCTGCTCTCCGAAGCTTTCGTATACGAAGCCCGCGCCCAGACATACTTGGACCTGCTTGAGGTGCGCGAACAGTTTGAAGAGATTATTCACCAAAGGTCCCTTGCGCTGCGCGAGCTCGCGACGTTCATCGGCGAGAACCCCTTCGCCAAACAGGAAGAGTTTACCCAGCGGGTTCAAAATATACGTGAAGTCGACGACACGGTCATCAATATCGCTGCCGCGCCTGACCTCGTCGTGACCCTGATTCACCCGCTCGCGCCGAACATGGGCGCGCTTGGGTTAGATTACCGCACAAACGAAGACCAGTTTCCCGGCATCGAACGGATGCTGAACCTGGGCAAAGAGCTGATGACCGGCCCCGTCGATCTGGTGCAAGGCGGTAAGGGGCTGATCCTGCGCGCCCCGGTCTATTGGCCCGATCCCGACTTTGCCACCGAAGGCGATGTTGACGGCAGCAAACGCCAGCTGTGGGGGATCGTATCGCTTGTGCTGGACTATGATCAATTCCTGATCAATTCCGGCATACGTGAGGCCGAAGAACGCTATGACATCCTCATTCATGCGGCCTCTCCACAGGTTGGTACAGGGCCGCAGATGTTCACCTACGGCGATCAGAGCCTGCGGGAGGCGGATACTGTTACGTTGGAATTCGATTTCTCCTTCGAGGAATGGATGCTGGAAGCACGCACCAAGGGCGGGTGGCCCAAACACGCGCCCGATCAATGGTCAAAACGCGCGCTCATCGCGTCGGCCGGGCTAATGCTTTTGGGCACGCTGCTCTATGTGCTGCAGGTGTCAGAGCGGCGCAAGCGTGCCGAAGTCCTGCTAAGCAGCGGGATCGAGGCGCTGAACGACGGGTTTGTCATGTTCGACGCGCAGGACCGTTTACTTCTAAGCAACTCTAAATACAAAGAGATGTACGAGCTTCCCCCCGAGGTTCTCAAACCCGGAACACCTTTTGCCGAGCTGTTGCGTATCGGTGTCAAAAGCAAGCAGTTTCCCATGGGGCGCTATAATGAGGATGAATGGATCGAGCGTCGCTTGGCCATCCACCGCGAAAACAGGACATCCGAGACAGAACAACATCTGTCGGGCGGGCGCGTGATCAAAGCCTCTGACCGGCCTCTGGCAGACGGTAGCTATGTCGGCCTGCGCGTGGATGTGACCGAGCTGAGCCACGCCAAGGATGCCGCCGAAGCCGCCAGCAAGGCCAAGACGGATTTCATGGGCGTCCTCAGCCACGAGCTGCGCACGCCGCTGACGGTGATCATGGGCGTGGCGCAGCTTTCCCGCAACGCGCGTATGCTGTCGTCTTCCAAGGCGCTGCTCAAGGGCTATGAAGACGGAGAGATCAGCCACGCAGAGGCAAAGCGTCTGCTGGACGAAATGTACGACCAACTGTCCGGCCTGATGAACCGGTTGGTACAATCCGGCGAGCATCTGTTGCATCTCATCAACGAGATCCTCGACGTGGCCAAGATCGAATCCGGCAGCCTTGTGATCGAACCCAGTCATTGTGCGGTGCAGGATATTGTCGACCCGGTGATCGAACAGCTTCGCACACTTTCAAGCAAGAAGGGGTTGGTGTTTGATGTGGTGCAAGAGGCGGATATGGTCTTTGCCGATAAGGTGCGCGCGCGGCAGATCCTGTTCAACCTGATCGGCAACGCGATCAAATTCACCGACACCGGTTTCGTCCGTCTGGTGGTGAAACCCGTGGGCGATGTCGTCAGCTTCGAAGTGCATGACAGCGGTGCCGGCATCCCCGAAGCCGAACTCCAAAGCATTTTCGAGGTCTTCTATCAGGTCGATTCCACCGCCACGCGTCGGGCAGGCGGCACGGGCATGGGGCTCGCGATTTCGCGCAGTCTGGCGGAAATGCAGGGCGGCAGCCTCAGCGTGTCCAGCGTCGTCGGGCAGGGCAGCTGCTTTATCCTGACACTCCCCATCCGCGCCGCGCAAAGCCTCGAGGTAAACGCTGCCGCCTGAGGCCACGCGAAACAGCGCGATTGTCCCGCGGATCGTAGCGTGCAACCCCGGAGTAACCCTGTGTTTCCAAATGGAATGCGGCGGTTTCAGATTGAATACTGAAAGTTTGGTAGGCCCGGCAGGACTTGAACCCGCAACCAAAGCGTTATGAGCGCTCTGCTCTAACCAATTGAGCTACAGGCCCGCCTGCGCGGTTTGGTAAGCGGGCGGGCGCGGCGCGTCAAGGGATAGAAACGCGCAGATGTGGCTTAGGTGCATTGCACGCCTGCGCAACCTGCTATAACCCACTTTCGCAAAGGGAACAGGCAGCGGGATGCGTCATGACCAACTCCAAGAACTCGATCACCTATGCAGACGCTGGTGTGGATATTGATGCAGGTAACGCGCTGGTAGAACGTATCAAACCAGCGGCCAAACGGACAAAGCGTCCGGGCGTGATGTCGGGGCTTGGCGGTTTCGGCGCGCTGTTCGACCTCAAGGGGGCGGGCTACACCGACCCGATCCTCGTCGCTGCGACGGACGGTGTGGGCACCAAGCTGCGGATCGCGATTGATACCGGCAACGTCGATGGCGTTGGGGTCGATCTGGTCGCCATGTGCGTCAACGATCTGGTGTGCCAAGGGGCGGAGCCGCTGTTTTTCCTCGATTATTTCGCCACCGGCAAGCTTGAGACCGAACAGGCCGCGCGGATCATCGAAGGCATCGCCAAAGGCTGCGAAGGCTCTGGCTGCGCGTTGATCGGGGGCGAGACGGCAGAGATGCCTGGCATGTATTCCGAAGGTGATTTTGACCTTGCGGGCTTCTCTGTGGGCGCGATGGAACGCGGTGCGGACCTGCCACGTGATGTGGCGGCGGGGGATGTGCTGCTGGGGCTTGCCTCGGACGGGGTGCATTCGAACGGCTATTCTCTGGTGCGTAAACTGGTCGAGATCTCTGGCCTTGGCTGGGATGCGGACTGTCCTTGGGCAGACGGAACATTGGGCGAGGTGCTGCTGACGCCGACGCGGCTTTATGTGAAACCCGCGTTGCAGGCCGTGCGGGCAGGGGGCGTGCATGCGCTGGCCCATATCACCGGCGGCGGTCTGACGGAAAACCTGCCCCGTGTGCTGCCCGATGATCTGGGCGCGCAGATTGATCTGGACAGCTGGGAGCTGCCCGGCGTGTTCAAATGGATGGCCGATGTGGGTGCGATCTCGGAAACCGAGATGCTCAAGACCTTTAACTGCGGCGTGGGTATGATCCTTGTGGTCAAGGCGGATGAGGCCGAGGCGCTGACCAAACTGCTGACCGAGGCGGGCGAAACGGTCTATCCGATGGGTAATGTCACCGAGACCACGGGCGTTGCCTATACCGGCAGCCTGCTGTGACCAAACGGGTTGCGATTTTCCTTTCGGGTGGCGGGTCGAACATGCGGGCGCTGGTCGAAGACATGACCGGCGACCATCCCGCGCGGCCCTGTGTGGTGGTGTCGAATGTGACGGACGCGGGCGGGATTGCCTGGGCCAAAGAACGCGGCATCCCGACCGAAGTCGTGGATCACAAGCCCTTTGCAGGGGATCGCGCTGCCTTTGAAAACGAACTGACCGCGCGGCTGATGCCCCATGCGCCCGACATCATCTGTCTGGCAGGGTTTATGCGCAAACTGACCGGTGGCTTTACCGATGCTTGGGCCGGCCGGATGATCAATATCCACCCGTCTTTGCTGCCGCGCTATAAGGGGCTGCACACCCATGCCCGCGCACTTGAGGCCGGCGATACCCAGCATGGCTGCACCGTGCACGAGGTCACGGCAGCGCTGGATGACGGGCCGATTTTGGGGCAGGCGACCATTCCCGTCATGGCCGGCGACACGCCAGAGGATCTGGCAGCGCGGGTTCTGGTGCAGGAACATCGTCTTTACCCGGCGGTGCTGCGGCGGTTTGCCAGCGGCAACCGTGATCTTTTAATGCTGGAAAGCTGACCGCGCGACCTATTGCGCTGAAACCATGCGCTTTTCCATTGCCTGAATGGCTTCCTCTGTCCAAAGTAGCGCTATGAAAACAATCACCACCACCGCCGAGCTTGAAGCCTACTGCACAGAGGCCGCCAAGCATGATTACGTGACCGTCGATACCGAGTTTCTGCGCGAACGGACCTATTATTCCAAGCTCTGTCTGATCCAGTTGGCGATGCCCGGAACCGACGATAGCAATGCCGTTCTGGTGGACCCGCTGAGCGAGGGGCTGTCGCTTGACCCGCTGTACACGCTGTTCCGTGATACGTCGGTGGTCAAAGTCTTCCACGCCGCGCGGCAGGATCTAGAGATTTTCTATGTCGATGCGGGCGTCTTTCCCGAACCCTTGTTCGACACACAGGTCGCGGCGATGGTCTGTGGCTTTGGCGAACAGGTGGGATATGAAACTCTGGTGCGCAAGATCGCCCATCAACCTCTTGATAAGACGTCCCGTTTTACCGACTGGTCGCGCCGCCCACTGAGTGATGCGCAGGCGAAATACGCGCTGGCCGATGTCACGCACCTGCGCCAGATCTACGAATTCCTTGCGCGTAAGCTTGAACAGACGGGCCGCGCCCGTTGGGTTCAGGAAGAGCTTGAGATCCTGACCAGCCCTGACACCTATGTCACCCCGCCGCGCGAGGCATGGCGTCGGGTCAAGACGCGCACGAATTCGCCAAAGTTCCTGGCGCTTGTGCGCGAACTGGCCGCGTTCCGCGAGGAGTACGCCCAGACCCGCAACATCCCGCGCAGCCGCGTCTATAAGGATGACGCGATGGTAGAGTTGGCCAGCAACAAACCGAAAAACCACGAGGAACTGGGCCGTGCCCGTCTGCTTCTGCGCGAGGCCCGCAAGGGCGAGATCGCGGATGGTATCCTCAAGGCGGTGGCCGCTGGCGTGAATTGCCCGCCCGGCGATATGCCGCAGCCCGATCGCAGCCGCGACAAGCTTCAGGTCAATCCGGCGCTGTCCGATCTGCTGCGTGTCTTGCTAAAGGCCAAGTCCGAAAGCGCAGGCGTTGCGGCCAAGCTGATCGCCCCCGCTGCGGATCTTGACGGGATCGCCGCAGGGCTGCGTGATGTGGCCGCCCTGAAAGGGTGGCGACGCGAGGTATTCGGGGAAGATGCGCTGCGTCTGTGCAACGGCGAGATCGCTTTGACCGCGGTCGGGTCCGATCTGAAAGTGGTTGAGCTTTAACGCTCAACCTTCTGGATTTAATAGATTTGTTTAGGGTTAGCGGCGCGATGTCATCGCGTTGCGCAGCCCTTCGACGCGGATGGTCGTCACGCCAGCCAGCGTCTGGTTGGTCAGCTTGCGGCCGGCCGTAACCTCGCGGGTGGGGGGCGTGCCGATGGCGGTCGCCTCGCTTGGTTCTACCCCTTCAAGACGGTAGGTCAGAACGCCGTCCACTGGCAGCTCGTCTTCGTTCGCGGGGGTCAGCTGCACCTCGTAAATGCCTTGGCGATCCGCGCGCCCCGTGGCGCGCACGACGGCACCGCCCGGCACCTGTTCAATCGTCAGATCGATGATCTGGTCGAAGGGGCGACCGGCATATACCACCTCTTTATTCCGCGAGGAGGAGAATAATCCGGTCCGCTGCGGGATCAAAGGGTTGGTCGAGGCTTCCTGACGGGTGATCGGTTCAGACCGTGCGGTCCCGAACCAGTTGAACGGGTTCACACGGCTGTCGCGCACGGTCGCGCAGCCTGTCAAAACAAGGGTCGATACCAAGATGGCTGAAAAGGTCTTGCGCATGGGGTCCGCCGTAGAAATTTCGGTAATATTTGACTAACCCATCCCAGACCCGTTGGGAAGGGGGTGGACCTTTGGCATCGTGCAACCTACCTGTTTGGCAAGCGAAAAGAGGGACGCACCGTGGCGACAGAGGCATTTGAAGAACTGGTCGAGGATTTCGAGTTTCTGGACGATTGGGAAGACCGCTATCGCCATGTGATCGATCTGGGCAAAGCGATGGAGCCGCTGACCGAAGAGCTGCGCGTGCCCGCAACCAAAGTAGATGGGTGCGCCAGTCAGGTCTGGTTGCATACGCAGTTCGAGGACGGCGTGCTCCATTTCGACGGGGCCAGCGATGCGATGATCGTTTCAGGCCTGATTGCGGTGCTTCAAAAACTGTATAACGGCGTGCCCGCGGCCGAGGTCAGCGCCATCGATGCCCGCGCAGAGATGGGGCGCCTTGGGTTGAACGAACATCTTTCAGCGCAGCGGTCGAACGGGTTGACCGCGATGATCGAACGGATTCGCGGCGAGGCTGCACAGCAGGGTTGAACGCGCGCCTGTGGGGTGTGGCGACGGCTGTGCCAGTTGAGTTTATTTGGCAAAATGAAGATCAGAGCGCCTTGAGCGTGCGCGCCAGATCGCCGTAGCCGGTAAAGCGCCGTTCAAAGGCAAGGCCGAGCCTATCAGCGCATGTTTTCGCCTTGGCGGTGAGCGCGGGATCATCTGTTTGCGCCTGATACACAAGCTTTTCGTAGTTCCCGAAGTACATATCGCGCAGGTCGGGGTGCCGGTCGAGCCCCATGGGTTTGATAATGAAAGCGTCGAACTGGCGGACCAGAAAATCGGTGAGATAAAAGGTGGTAATCTCGTCCTCCGAGATCTTGGAAAAGCGGTCGTTGCCTTCGAAAAAGCTATAGCAATGCGGCCCGGCGACCATCTGCACGCCAAGTTTCTTACACTCCACCTCTAGCAATCCGCCGGTGCCGCAGTCGGCGTAGACAACGAATATATCGTTGTATTTGTCGCGGTGCTTCTCAACGGCTTCGCGGACTTCGTTGGTGATTTTTTCTGGGTAGAGATGCAGCTTGGCGGGCAGGCAGGTCAGGTCCAGATGCGACCAGCCGTTCGCCTCTTTCAGGTCGAGAATTTCCCGCGCCAGCGCCCCGCAGGCGATCAGCAGAATGCGGCCCGTCTGCGGGGCGAGCGGCAGGCCTTTTTCTGTCAGATCACGGTCCGAGGGCGGCTTCATCTCACGCTCCGTCATGCAAAAGGCCCCTCCGGTAGGGAAGGGCCTTTATGTTCTAGATCAACTGTTTACGCCTTGGCGGCGTTGTGTTTCCGCCCGACCCATTCCTTGGCGGTTTCCACCGCGACGGCGGCATCGCGGCAATAGGCGTCGGCACCGATGGCCTTGCCGAATTCTTCGTTCAACGGGGCCCCGCCGACCAGCACGATATAGTCATCGCGGATGCCCTGTTCGACCATCGTGTCGATCACGACTTTCATATAGGGCATTGTCGTGGTCAGCAGCGCGGACATGCCAAGGATGTCCGGCCCTTCGGTTTCCATCGCTTCAAGATAGGCTTCGACCGAATTGTTGATGCCAAGATCGACAACCTCAAAGCCCGCGCCTTCCATCATCATCGACACAAGGTTCTTGCCGATGTCATGGATGTCCCCCTTGACCGTGCCGATCACCATCTTGCCCACGCGTGGCGCGCCGGTTTCGGCCAGCAGCGGCTTTAGGATCGCCATGCCGCCTTTCATCGCGTTCGCAGCCAGAAGCACTTCGGGGACAAAGAGGATACCGTCGCGGAAGTCGGCCCCGACGATGGTCATGCCGCCAACAAGCGCCTTGGTCAGAATATCATAGGGTGCCCAATCGCGTTCGATCAGGATATTGACCCCTTCTTCGATCTCTTCGCGCAGACCGTCATAGAGATCATCAAACATCTGCTGAACAAGTTCTTCGTCGTCCAGATCGGCAAGGATAATTTCGTCTTCATCCGACATAGTCGTTCCTCATCGGTTAACTCACCCGCGCGGGCTTGTGCCTTTTTGTCACATACACGTCGAAAGCTTCGTGCTTTTTGCGACAAACCCGGCACCGCGTGCGACGCTTTGGTTGGTGGGAAATTACGCTCAATCGTGCTGTAAAACAATGGCTTGGGCCAATATACTTGACCATGTTCCTAATTTGTTCCAAAAGATTTGAATGGATCAGGCACAGCGCAAATACAGACTGCCCGGACGGGGCACATCCAGCAACCGCCCGGGCCGGTTCGAGCCGCTGACCGTCAGCGCTGTGGCCGATGGATGGGCGGGCGATGATGACCCTTTGCCGGTCTTGCGCACCCAGGTGAGCGTCGAAATTCCGCGCTCCGTGATCAGCTACAACCAGTCGCCGGACCTGCCGTTTGACCGGTCGATTAACCCGTATCGCGGGTGCGAACACGGTTGTGTCTATTGTTTTGCGCGGCCAAGCCATGCCTATCTGGGGTTGTCGCCTGGCCTGGATTTCGAGACGCGGCTGATTGCACGGCCCGAGGCACCCGAGGTGTTGAAACGAGAGTTGGCGGCGAAGAAATACCAGGTCGCCCCAATTGCGATTGGCACGAATACCGATCCCTATCAGCCGATCGAGAAAGAGCATCGGATCATGCGCGCGCTGCTTGAGGTGTTGGCAGATGCGAACCATCCCGTTGCCATTGTGACCAAGGGCAGTCTGATCGAGCGGGATATTGATATTCTGTCGGATATGGCGGCGCGCGGGCTGTGCCGCGTGGGCGTGTCGGTGACGACGCTGGATGCGAAGCTTTCACGGTTGATGGAGCCGCGGGTGCCTGCACCGAAACGCCGGTTGCAGGTGATCGAACGTCTGGCAGAGGCAGGCATTCCGGTGCGGGTGATGGCGTCACCCATGGTGCCGGCGCTGACCGATCCCGAGCTTGAGACGATTTTGGAAGCGGGGCGCAATGCGGGGGCCGTGGCGGCCAGCTGGATCATGCTGCGCTTGCCGCGCGAGGTATCGCCCTTGATGCAGGAATGGTTGGCGGCGCATTACCCTGACCGCGCGGGTCGCATCATGGCGCGGCTGCGCGAGATGCACGGGGGGAAGGAATATGACGCAAATTGGCACCGACGGATGCGCGGCGAAGGCCCCTATGCCGAGATGATTGCGCAGCGGTTTACCTTGGCGGTCAAGCGGTTGGGGCTGGATACGCGCCTGCCGCCGATGCGCTGCGATCTGTTCCGCCCGCCCAAACGGACGAGCGCGCAGTTGGATCTGTTCGGGGATTAACCCCGGCGGCGGCCACGGCGTGGTGCGCGGGTGGGGCCTTCGCCATCGGTGCCATCGCTGGCCGAAGAGAACGGTCCAAGCGCTTCGACAATTTGCTCCAGCGTGGGGGCGTCGCCCTTGGGCCGGCTGTCGAGAGCGGCGCGCATATGCACCAGATGTTCCGGCATGGTGCCACAGCAACCGCCGATGATCGACGCGCCGCAGTTGCGGGCCATCTCGGCGTAATCGGCCATCAGTTCGGGCGTGCCGTCATAGTGGATGTGGCCTTCGACGTATTTCGGAATGCCCGCGTTGCCTTTGGATACGATCGGCGTCGGCATGCCTTTGGAGGCGAACCCCAGCACCGTACGCAACACATCCGACGCGCCGGTGCCGCAGTTGGCCCCATAGGCCAGCGGGCCATAATCGAGGTCATGCACCATGTCGACCATCGCCTCGGATGTCATGCCCATCATGGTGCGGCCTGCGGTGTCAAAGCTCATCGTGCCAACCCAGTCGAGCCCTGCCAGCTTGAAGCCTTCGGCGGCGGCGCGGTATTCCTCGGGGGCGCTGATCGTCTCCAGCCAGCCCACATCGGCACCACCGGCTTTCAGCCCGTCCGCGGTTTCATGGAACATCTCGACCGCCAGCGCGTGGGTGAGGGGGCCGACCGGCTCCATGATCTCGCCCGTGGGGCCGACGGAGCCTGCAACGATTACCTTGCGACCGGCCTTATCCGCGACCTCGCGCGCAAGCTCGGCGGACACGCGGCTAAGCTCATGGGCGCGTTTTTCGGCATTATGCAGTTTCAGACGCGAGGCATTCGCGCCGAAGGAGTTGGTCAGGAAGATATCGCTGCCCGACTGCACCGCACCCTGATACAGCTTGATGATGTTTTGCGGCTGCTCCGTGTTCCACATCTCTGGCGCATCACCGGACATCAGGCCCATGTTGAACAGGTTCGTGCCAGTGGCACCATCGGCCAGCAGCGTGCCTTTTTCAGCCAGAAGATCGGTGAGGGGGTTGGACATCAAAACGCTCCGCTAAATGGGTGATTTTGCCGTTTCCCACAACGCCCCTGTTGACGCAACTTCATTATTCTCATGATCGTCATGAGCCGCCGCCATGGTTTCTGCGTGCCTGACCGCCATGAGGGCAGGGCGCGCGCTTGCGTGGCAGGGGCGCTTGGACTATGTGACAGGCTAGAAATGGCTGATGGGTATTCCAACCGGCCTGTTGTCTGGAAGGGATGTGCATGGCCCGTCGCACGAAAATCTATGAAGGTACGGCGAAGATCCTGTATGAAGGACCGGAACCGGGGACCATTGTCCAGCACTTCAAAGACGACACAACCGCCTTTAACGCCGAGAAAAAAGCGGTGATCGAAGGCAAGGGCGTGCTGAACAACCGCCTGTCCGAATTCTTCATGACCGGCCTGAACAACATCGGCGTGCCGACGCATTTCATCAAACGTCTGAACATGCGCGAACAGCTGATCCGTCAGGCAGAGATCATCCCGCTCGAGATCGTCGTGCGCAACTATGCGGCGGGGGATCTGTCCACGCGGCTTGGCATTGACGAGGGCATGCAACTGCCGCGCCCGATTGTGGAATATCACTTCAAGAACAACGACCTTGGCGATCCGCTGGTCACCGAGGAACATATCGCCGCCTTTGGTTGGGCCGGTCAGCAGGACATGGAAGACATCCTGAGCCTGTCGCTGCGGGTCAATGATTTCATGTCCGGCGTGATGATGGCCGTGGGCATCCGGCTGGTGGACTTCAAGCTTGAGGTGGGCCGGATCTACGAGGGCGATTTCCAGCGTCTGATCGTCGCCGACGAGATCAGCCCCGACAGCTGCCGTCTGTGGGATATCGAAACCGGCCAGAAACTGGACAAGGATGTGTTCCGCCGCGATCTGGGGTCGCTGACGGATGCCTATACCGAAGTCGCCCGACGTTTGGGGGTCATGCCCAAGACGTCGACACCGATGATGAAACCGACGTTGATCAACTAGGCTGGCGTCGCAGATGAGTTTATTTTGCAAAATGAAGATAGGGGACGCGTCATGAAAGCACGGGTGCATGTGATGTTGAAAAACGGTGTTCTGGATCCGCAGGGCGAGGCCGTGCGCCACGCGCTTGGGGCCATGGGCTTTGAAGGCGTCAATGGCGTGCGTCAGGGCAAGGTGATCGAGCTGGACCTGAACGACGACGCAACCAAGGCCGACGTCGAGGCGATGTGTGAAAAGCTGCTCGCGAACACGGTGATCGAATCCTACACAGTGGAGATGAGCTGATGCACGCAGCGGTCATCGTTTTTCCCGGCTCTAACTGTGACCGCGATCTGGCGGTGGCATTCAAAGCGGTCGGTGCCAAAGTGTCGATGGTCTGGCACAAGGACACAAGCCTGCCCGAGGGCGTCGATATTGTGGGTGTACCCGGCGGCTTTTCCTATGGCGACTACCTGCGCTGTGGTGCCATTGCGGCAAACTCTCCGATCTGTCGCGAAGTGGCGGCCCATGCGGAGCGTGGCGGTTATGTCATCGGGATCTGCAACGGCTTTCAGGTGCTGACCGAAACCGGTCTGCTCCCCGGTGCCCTGCTGCGCAATGCGGGGCTAAAATACATCTGTCGCACCGTGCCGCTGCGCGTGGCCACGGCGGACAGCGATTACACATCGGGCTACGAGGCCGGTGCGATGATCGACATCCCGATCGCACACCATGATGGCAATTATTTTGCCGATGGCGATACAATTGCCAAACTGCATGGCGAGGATCGTGTTGCCTTTACCTATGGTGATAACCCCAACGGGTCGCAGTCCGACATCGCGGGCATCCTTTCGTCGAACCGTCGTGTGTTGGGGATGATGCCACACCCCGAACGCGCCGCGGATGCGGGGCATGGGGGCACGGACGGGGCGGCGCTCTTCCGCGCATTGGCGGGGTCTCTGGTCACAGCGTGACTTGAGTGCACCGGTGAGGACGCGTAGATTGCCGCCATGTTTCGGTCTGCGTCCTCTAGTGAAGCCCCTTTATCTGTCAGCTGGCGCGTCCGGCTGGCGGTTGCTTTGCTTTTGGTCATTGCGGTGGCCACGATTTCGGTCACCAACAAGCTGCTGACGGATCGCTTTACCGAAAGCACACGTAACCGGGCCGAGCTTCGGATCGCGCTCTACAGCGGCAACCTGCTGGCCGAGCTGCGCCAGAACGCGATTGTGCCACAGCTTTTGTCGCGCGATCCCGCCTTGATCGAGGCGCTGACCCGATCTGATTACTCCCTGTCGACCCAGCGATTGATCTCTTTTGTAGAGGAGATCGGCGCGGCGTCCTTGATGCTTTATGATATCGATGGGCGCACGGTGGCAGCGACCGACCGCAACCGGTTGGGGGCCTCACACCGGCAAGAGGCTTATTTTGTTGACGCGCTGCGATCGAATTCGACCGTGTTCAGCGTTATTCCCCGTGATACCGGCGGCTACCGGTTCTTCTATTCGCGGCGTATTCAGGAAGGCGGCACCAACCTTGGGGTGATCGCGGCCGAGGTGGATCTGCAACGGTTTGAACGGGCCTGGGCCGGTATCTCGGATGCGGTGATTGTCACCGACAGCACGGGTGACATCATCATGGCGACCGAACCGCGCTGGCGCGGTCTGACGGAAAGCGAGGCCCTGTCGAACCAGACCCCGCAAAGCGCCATCGAGCGCGCGATCAAGGCCACCGCCGATTGGACCGCATTGCCTGCCGATGCCTATCTGCAGGGCGAGGCGGTGATGCGTCTGTCGTCACGGATACCGTTTCGGGGCTGGCGGATCACGAGTTACACCACCTATGCCTCGGTCCGCGAGAAGGTGAACGGGGTGCTTGCGCTTGAGGTGATGGGCTTTGCGATCCTGCTGGCGCTGACGTTTTATGCTCTCAGCCGTCGGACGGCGGGGCGCGCGGCGCTGTTTCAGCGTGAATCCGCCGAGCTGCGCGCGCTGAACGCCGCCCTTCAGCGCGAGGTGGCAGAACGCAAACGGGTGCAGCAGACCTTGGCCGTGGCCGAGCAGACGTTGGAACAATCCAGCAAGCTCGCCGCCTTGGGTGAAATGTCCGCCGCCGTCAGCCACGAGCTGAACCAGCCGCTGGCCGCGATGAAAACCTATCTGGCGGGCGCGCGTCTGTTGATGCAGCGCAACCGGCTGGAGGAAGCGCTGGCTTCATTCGGGCGCATCGACGATCTGATCGAACGCATGGGGGCCATTACGCGGCAGCTGAAAAGCTATGCGCGCAAGGGCCAGCAGCAGTTTTCGCCCTTTGATATGGGGGAGGCGCTTGCCTCTGCCTTGTCAATGATGGAGCCGCAGCTACGTCAGCGCCAGGTGCAGATCAACCGTATCCTGCCCGCGGAGCCTGTTCAGGTGATGGGGGACCGCATGCGGATCGAACAAGTATTGGTCAATCTCTTGCGTAACGCATTGGATGCCACCAAATCGGAACGAAACCCGACGGTAGAGATTATACTATCAGCGGGTGAGACGGCGACGCTTACCGTGCGCGATAATGGCCCCGGGATCGAAGATCTCGATAGCCTGTTCGAGCCGTTTTACACGACCAAGCAGCCCGGCGATGGTGTCGGGCTGGGGCTTGCGATCTCGTCGGGTATTGTATCCGATCTGGGGGGCAGGCTGACAGCCCGCAACGGCCAACATGGCGGTGCGGTTTTTGAAATGCAGCTGCCCATTATGGACAGCACAGAGAAGACACAGGCGGCAGAGTAAACCAATGGCTCAGGCAATGAAAATCGCGATCGTTGATGATGAACAAGACATGCGTCAGTCGATCAGCCAGTGGCTGGCGCTTTCGGGCTATGACACAGAGACGTTCGGCAGCGCCGAGGATGCGCTGAAAACGCTGGGGCCGGATTACCCCGGTATCGTGATCTCCGACATCAAGATGCCCGGCATGGGCGGCATGCAGTTCCTGAAAAAGCTGATGGGGACCGACAGCGCGCTGCCCGTGATCATGATCACCGGCCACGGCGATGTGCCCATGGCGGTCGAGGCAATGCGCGTCGGCGCGTTCGACTTCCTTGAAAAGCCCTTTAACCCCGACCGGATGAGCGAACTGGCCAAAAAGGCCACCAACGCGCGCCGTCTGGTCATGGACAACCGCGCCTTGCGTCGGGAACTGTCTGACGGCAGCCAGTTGATGAAAAAGCTCATCGGCGGCTCACCTGTGATGGAGCGGCTGCGCGAGGATATTCTGGACCTTGGTCAGGCCGACGGTCACGTGCTGATCGATGGCGAAACTGGTACGGGCAAGACACTGGTGGCGCATGCGCTGCATGCCGTGGGATCGCGCGCGGGCAAGAAATTCGTGCTGGTCAGCTGCGGTGCGCTAGAGGAAGACGCATTGAGCAAGCGTTTGTTTGGTCCGATGATGCCAGAAGACGCCCAGCTTCCCGCGATCGAGGAGGCCCGCGGCGGTACCTTGGTGCTGGAAGGTGTTGAATCGCTCAGCGAGACGCTGCAAGCCCGTCTTCTGAGTGCGATCAACGACCAAGGCACGCCAGCGGAAACGCGGATCGTTGCGATTTCGAACCTGCAAGAAGCGGGGCGCACCTCCGAAGATGCGCTGCGTTCTGATCTTTTCTATCGTCTGGCCGCTCTGCGCATCACCGTGCCGCCGCTGCGCCAACGGGGCGAGGATATTCTGACGTTGTTCACACGTTTGTCCGAAGAATTCGCGGATGAATATGGCTGCGAGACTCCGCAGGTTTCCGCGCAAGAGGCCGCGCAACTGTTGCAAGCGCCCTGGCCCGGGAACGTGCGCCAATTGATCAATGTGGCAGAACGCGCCGTGTTGCAGTCGCGTCGCGGGTCCGGTTCTATCGCATCACTGCTGATGTCGGACCACGAAGAGATGCAGCCGGTGATGACCACCGACGGCAAGCCGCTGAAGGAATATGTAGAAGCCTTCGAACGTATGCTGATCGACAATACCATGCGCCGGCACAAAGGGTCTATCGCCAGTGTGATGGAGGAGTTGTGCCTGCCGCGCCGGACGCTGAACGAGAAGATGGCGAAATACGGTTTGCAGCGCTCGGATTACCTCTGAGCGCCGCATTTTGCAGACAGGCTCAGCCGAGCCGCGTCTCGATCAACTCGCGTGCTGCACCGGTTTCATCGGTGTAGCAGGTCCACGACGGGCCGCCGGGGATATCGACAATATGCTGGCCAGTCTCGACGATAGGGATGGTCGTGTTGAGCGTACCGCCCGATTTGCCGGTGTGTTTTTCCACGGCACGGATGCAACTGCGCTTGGACGGGCCCTCGGGGTCGCTGCCGCCGGTCGTGCTCATGTCTTCGCAGGCGGCAAGCGCCAGAAACGGCAGGCACAGGGCTGCGCGCAGGGAAATATGCATTCGTATCATCCTTATCTGTCTTATTTTTGTGCATCCCGTCACAGGGCTGCGGCACGGGCATAAACCCGCTGGCAAAGCTTTTCCCATAGCACCGACGCTTGTCAAGCAAGGCGGCGGGGGGCGTGATACCGCTATCGGCCCCCGTATCTGTAAAGCCGCTAAACGCGATTTCCCATTGTCATTTGGTGCCTTCTGCCGTTAATTGTAGGTAGGGCTGTTTGCCTCTTTGGATGGCAAACCAGACCCCAGACAGTTTCGATGCCTCGGTTCCCCGGCATGTGGTGACCAGGCAGACCGATTAGGCCCTTAAAAAAGGCTCAAGAACCGCTGAAGATTGCGCCGTGCCTTTGGCCGGACAACCGCAGTAAATTAATGGATATGGGGGCGCGGTACGCACCACCCATGTCGGAGAAGAACCGCGATGACGCGTGCAGACGCCAAGAGCAGACAGACAGGCGGCCTTTTGGGCCCTGTTTTAGCCGCGTCACCCATCGCCCTGACAAGACATACCCTGCCTCGCAGCGCCCCACCGGGGCTGCTGTTTGCGCAGCTGTGCAAAATGGATTTATGCCTAAGAAAATGCTTATCGATGCCACCCACGCTGAGGAAACTCGCGTTGTTGTGGTTGACGGAAACAAGGTCGAAGAATTTGACTTTGAATCGGAGAATAAACGCCAGCTAGCTGGCAATATCTACCTCGCGAAAGTCACGCGGGTCGAACCTTCGTTGCAGGCCGCGTTTGTGGATTATGGCGGCAACCGCCATGGTTTCCTCGCCTTTTCGGAAATTCACCCCGATTACTACCAGATCCCCGTCGCTGACCGTCTGGCGTTGATGGAGGAAGAGCGTGCCTATGCCGAAGCGCAGGCCGCCAAGGAAGACGAAGACGAAAAGCCCAAACGCCGGACGCGCTCGCGCAGCCGCAGCAAGTCCAAGGCCGAAGACACCGTGTCCGATGACGCGACGGTCAGCAAAGACGCCGATGCCACCGACAGCGACCAGATCAACGGCATGCAGACCGTCGATCTGGACGATGAAGAAGGCTCCTCTCCGATGGAGCGGGTTGCCGAGACGCCTGTCGAAGAGCCAGACGGTGATGACAGCAAGGCAGAGGGTGACACGCCCAAGGCCGGCAAAGCAGAAGCGAAAGACGCTGCAAAACCTGATGCCGATGATCAGGACGAGAGCGACGACGCGGATGAGAGCGACGATAGCCCCAAGGCTAAAGATGCGTCCTCCAAGGATGACAGCATCGAATCCGTGGCGGATGATGATGACCACGACGATCTGCGCACCGCGCGCAAGCCACGGCCCAAGCGCTATAAAATCCAGGAAGTCGTCAAGGTGCGTCAGATCCTGCTGGTGCAGGTCGTTAAAGAGGAACGTGGCAACAAAGGTGCCGCGCTGACAACCTATCTGTCGCTGGCCGGCCGCTATTGTGTGCTCATGCCCAACACCGCGCGTGGGGGCGGCATCAGCCGCAAGATCACCAACGCCGCGGACCGCAAGAAGCTGAAAGAGATCGCAAACGAAATTCAGGTGCCAAAAGGTGCCGGTCTGATCGTGCGCACCGCCGGTGCACAACGCACCAAGGCCGAGATCAAGCGCGACTACGAATACCTGCAACGCCTGTGGGAACAGATCCGCGAGCTGACGCTGAAATCCATCGCGCCTGCCAAGATCTACGAAGAAGGCGACCTGATCAAACGCTCGATCCGCGACCTTTATAACCGCGAGATTGACGAGGTGTTTGTCGAAGGTGAACGCGGTTACCGCATCGCCAAGGACTTCATGAAGATGATCATGCCGTCCCACGCCAAGAACGTGAAGCTCTATAGCGAAACGCTGCCTTTGTTCGCGCGCTATCAGGTCGAAAGCTACCTGTCGGGCATGTTCAACCCCACGGTACAGCTGCCTTCGGGCGGGTATATCGTGATCGGTGTGACCGAAGCGCTTGTCGCGATCGACGTGAACTCGGGCCGGGCCACCAAGGAAGGCTCCATCGAACAGACCGCGACCAAGACCAATCTTGAAGCCGCCGCCGAAGTCGCCCGTCAGCTGCGTCTGCGCGATCTGGCCGGTCTGATCGTCATCGACTTTATCGACATGGACGAGCGTCGCAATAACGCCGCCGTTGAAAAGCTGATGAAGGAAAAGCTGAAAACCGACCGTGCGCGTATTCAGGTGGGCCGTATTTCCGGCTTTGGCCTGATGGAAATGTCGCGCCAGCGTTTGCGTCCCGGCATGATCGAGGCGACGACCCAGCCGTGCCACGCCTGCCACGGCACCGGCCTGATCCGGTCGGACGACAACCTTGCGCTGTCGATCCTGCGCCAGATCGAGGAAGAGGGCACCCGCAAACGGTCGCGCGAGGTATTGATCACCGCGCCCGTGGGCATCGCCAACTTCCTGATGAACCAGAAGCGCGAACATATTGCTCACATCGAAGGCCGCTATGGCATGGCCGTGCGCATCGAAGGCGACCCCGCTTTGGTCAGCCCCGATTTCTCGCTTGAAAAGTTCAAGACCGCGACACGCGTTGTCACGCCGATCGAACATGTGGTGTCGGTTGATACCTCCATCATGGACGAGGTCGACGATCTGGATGTCGATGCGGAAGCAGATGCGGACAATGCTGACAATGAACCTACCGGCAACGGCAATGGCGGGCAGAACCAGCACAATGGCTCTGACGATGACAATGATGGCGAAGGGAAACCCAAGCGCCGTCGTCGTCGCCGGCGGCGTCGGGGTGGCAAATCCAACGGGGATGATGCTGCCAACGGTGAAAACAACGGCGATAGCAACACCAACGGTGACAACGGCGATAGCGACGCGCCCGCGCAAACCGAGGCGGAAACTGCTGGTGCCAAAGATGACGCGAAAACGGATGCGACTGCAGACGCCGCTTCTGATGACGCGAAACCGCAGGACAAACCCAAGCGCACCCGTAGCCGGACCCGCAAACCCAAGGCTGATGCCGCGGCAGAAGCGGCCGTAGACGCGGACGCCGCCGAAGACGCGAAACCTGCCGACGCGGCTCCTGCCGACGCGGACGCCGCCGAAAACGCGCCCAAGCCAAAACCCAAGCGGACTCGCACGCGCAAGCCCAAGGCCGCTCCGGTTGAGGCTACCGAAGAGGGCTCGCAAGAGGCACCCAAGCCCGAGGAAACACCTGCGCCAAAAGAGCAGCCAACCCCCGAGCCCAAGCCCGAGCCAGAGGTGACACCAGACGCGCCGACGCCCGAGCCCGCAAAGGAGCCGACGCCGATCCCGACGCCGGAACCCACGCCCGCGCAGCCGTCCCAGCCCGCCGAGGTGGAGCAAACGCCGGCCCCAACCGAGGTGCCCGATAGCACCCCGACGGAAATGCCGCCCGCGCAGGAATTCCAGCCGGAGCCACCGGTCACCGAAGTCCCACAGCCCGAGGCGACCCCGCAGGCGGAGCCCGAAAAACCCGCCAAGCCCAAGCGGCGCGGCTGGTGGTCCTTGGGCGGCTAAGCAGCGCCCCTGCGCCGACATATGGAAACGAAAAAAGGCAGACCTTCGCGTCTGCCTTTTTTATCTGCGGTATCCGCGGCACGTGGGGCGGCGGGACCGTTACTTTTTGCGGATCACATAGGCCTGCGGCGTTTCGTCCATCGCGGCGCTTTCAAGGCTGTGCCCGGCCTCGGCACAGAAATGTGGGATGTCGATGATCGCGGCGGGATCATCCGCATGCACGGTCAAAAGATCGCCAGAGGTCAATGATTGCAGGCGTTTACGGGCTTTGAGCACGGGCAGGGGGCACAAAAGCCCCGTCGCGTCGAGAAAGTTTTTATCTGTCATGATCCTCAGATAAGCCACATGTTTCAACGCGTCCACAACCTTGTGACGGGGATCACGCGCAACAGCAGGTGACGCGCCGGACAAAGCAGATTATGGCTGATGTCATGTTTGGATTTGACCTGATCGACGCGGGACTACTGCCCGCCATACTCATCGCGCTGACCGCCGGGATCATCAGCTTCCTGAGCCCCTGCGTCCTGCCCATCGTCCCCCCGTACCTCGCCTATATGAGCGGGGTAACCCTGAACGACATGTCATCGGTCGCCGCCGCGCGCCGCAAGGCTGTCATCGCGGCCCTGTTCTTTGTTATGGGGCTGAGTACGGTGTTCCTGATTCTGGGGTTCACGGCCTCGGTCTTCGGGGCGTTCTTCCTGCAAAATCAGGTGCTCTTCGCGCGGCTGTCGGGCATTGTGGTGATCATCTTTGGTCTGCATTTTCTGGGCGTCTTCCGCATTCCCTTTCTCGATCAAGAAGCGCGTCTGGATGCGGGCGACAAGGGCGGCACGTCCTTTGGGGCCTATATCCTTGGGCTGGCCTTCGCCTTCGGCTGGACACCCTGCATCGGGCCGCAGCTTGGTGCGATCCTGTCGCTCGCGGCGTCCGAAGCCTCGGTCACGCGCGGCACGCTTTTGTTGGGGGTCTATGCGGCGGGCTTGGGTATCCCTTTCTTGCTGGCGGCGATGTTCATCACCCGCGCCACCCACGTCATGAACCGGATCAAGCCCTATATGAAGCTGATCGAACGCGGCATGGGGATCTTGCTGGTGATCGTCGGTCTGGCGCTGCTGACGGGGGCGTTTACGACCTTCTCTTTCTGGTTGCTGGAAACATTTCCTGCATTGGGATCCTTGGGTTAGGCGCCTTACTCTTGCCGGAAAACCTGTTTAAGCTGCGGCGAAATACAGGGTGAACGATGGCCGAGAACATAGAGCAGACAGTCAGGACGCGACGGGTTTTCTATATCCCGGGCTATGACCCCATTCATCCGCGCCGCTACCGCGAGCTTTACCGCAAGGAAGGCAGCGCGCAGGCGCAGATCTCGGACTATCAGATCGCGCTGTCGCCCAAGAAGGGCGGCGGGAACTACGGCTGGAACGTCGCCGCGCATATCGATGGCGTTGATGTTGAGGCTCAGGTCGACGTGCTCGTCTGGTCCGACATCGTGCGCATCTCCATGAGCAATTCGATCCTAGCGACCTATGGGCAGTTGGTGCAGACGGCTTGGGTCTATATCGCGTCGGGTGCGCTTTGGCGGTTGATGAAGCTGCGCAAGGGGCCAGTGATTGCGGCGCTTTATCCGGTGGGGATGTTGCTGCTGCAATTGCTGATCGCGGCCCTCGCGGGCAAGCTGCTTTACGCGGGGCTGACCTTCTTTGGCGGGCCTGCGTGGTTCAAGGGGATCGTCGCCGCCGCTGGCGTGGGGCTGGGCTGGCAGGTGCTGCGCTGGTTCAAGAAACACGATGGCAAGCTTTTCGCCTATTACCTGATGCATGATTACGCTTTCGGGGCCGCGACGCGAGGGGCGAACCCGCCCGCGCTTGAAACGCGCATGACCGAATTCGGGGATGCCATCGCGCAGGCGCTGAGGTCTGATGTGGACGAGGTGCTGGTCGTGGGCCATTCCTCCGGCGCGCATCTGGGGGTGTCAATCCTTGCCGATCTGATCCGGGCGGGCCGTGTCCCTGCTGACGGGCCTGCGCTGGCCTTTATGACCTTAGGGCAGGTGGTGCCGATGGTGTCCTTCCTGCGCGATGCCCACCGTCTGCGCGCCGATTTGCGCTTTCTGTCGCAATGCGATGATCTGACATGGGTCGATGTGACTGCCCCCGGCGACGGCTGTGCCTTTGCACTTTGCGATCCGGTAGCGGTGTCGGGCGTTGCCCCCGAGGATAAACGCTGGCCGCTGGTGTTTTCCGCGGCCTTCACTCAATCGCTGACCCCAGCCCGCTGGAAAGAGCTGCGCTGGCGGTTTTTCCGGCTGCATTTCCAATACCTCTGCGCCTTTGATGCGCCCAAGGACTATGATTATTTCCAGATCACCGCCGGCCCGCATAGTCTGGCCGAACGCTATGCCGGACGGCCTGCATCCCGGTCGCGCATTGTCAAACCGGTGAATAAATTCACCTCTACCGCGCCATGACGCTGCCCCCCAAACCCGAGAGCCGCCCCGCGAAAGTGTCGCTTTGGCGCTATGCGCGGCTCTTTCGTCAGGACATCCTGTCGGCGCAGCCCGCACGGCTGTATCGGGCCTGGATGGCAGAGTTCAAGACGCCGTTCTTCCGCAGTTATCTGATCAACCAACCCGATCTGATCCAGACCGTGCTCAAGACGCGCCCCGACGAGTATCCCAAGTCCGACCGGATCGGCGAAGGATTGCGCCCGCTGCTTGGCAATTCGGTATTCCTGACCAACGGGGCGATATGGAAACGGCAGCGGCGCATCATTGACCCCGCGTTTGAAGGGGGCCGTTTGCGCGAAACCTTCCCCGCCATCTGGGACGCGGCAGAGGCAGCAGCGGCACGGCTTGCGCCTCATGATGGCGCGCCGCTAGAGGTGGAGGCGCAGACCAGCCACGCGGCAGCGGATGTGATCTTTCGTACGTTGTTTTCGATTCCTATCGAACACCACATGGCGCGCGAGGTCTTTGACGAATTCAAAACCTATCAGCGCAGCCAGCCGATCCTGAACATCGCGACCTTTGTGCCGCTGCCGCGCTGGCTGCCACGGCTGTTCCGCCGCGACACCAAACGCAGCGCCGCCAAGATCCGGCAGCTGATCACCGCGCTGACAGCCGAGCGGATGGAGGCGATCAAGGCAGGCACCGCCCCCGACGATCTGGCGACCAAGATCATGACCACGCCGGACCCCGAAGACGGCTCTACCTTTACCACCGATGAAATGGTCGATCAGGTCGCGATCTTCTTTCTTGCAGGGCATGAAACGAGCGCATCGGCGCTGGCCTGGGCGATGTATCTGGTGGCGACCCATCCCGACTGGCAGGACCGTCTGGCCGAAGAGGCGCAGGTGATCGACCAGTGTGATTTTGCTGTCATGGGCAAGCTTAGGCAAAGCCGCGATGTCTTCCGCGAGGCGCTGCGGCTGTATCCGCCCGTTCCTATGATGGTGCGCGAAGCTAGCTGCCCCGCGACGTTCCGTGACCGGACCGTCGCGCGTGGGGCACAGGTGGTGATCAGCCCGTGGCATCTGCATCGTCACGAACGCCTGTGGGACAACCCCGACGGATTTGATCCGGCGCGATGGCACAGCGAGAACGGCAAGAAATGCCAGCGCGAGGCCTATCTACCGTTCAGCGCCGGTGCACGGGTCTGTCCGGGGGCGGGCTTTGCCATGGTCGAAGGCCCGTTGATCCTGTCGCGTATCTTACGCGATTACCGCATAGAGGTTGTCGGCGAAAAGCCACCTGTTCCCGTGGCACATCTGACAGTTCGTTCAAAAGACGGCATTTTGCTGCGCTTTGTCCGGCGCTAACGATATATCATCGCGGGAATAGATGCGTTAAACGAACATTCGACGGAATCAATAAGGGCCAGGATCATCATGACCACGACAGACGCACAGCGCACACAAATGGAAACAGGGCAGGGATTTGTGGCCGCATTGGACCAGTCGGGCGGATCGACCCCCAAGGCGCTGAGCCTTTATGGCGTTGAACCCTCTGATTACTCGGGCGATGCCGAGATGTTTCAAGCCATGCACGACATGCGCGCGCGGATCATCCTGGCCGATGATTTCACCTCTGACAAAGTTCTGGGCGCGATCCTGTTCGAACGCACGATGGACAACACGATTAACGGCAAACCTGTGGCCCAACTGCTTTGGGAGGATCGCGGCGTCGTGCCTTTCCTGAAGATCGACAAAGGTCTGGAAGACGAAGCAAACGGCGTGCAGCTGCTCAAACCCATGCCCGAGCTGGACGATCTGCTGAAACGCGCGAAAGCCGCCGGAATCTTTGGCACCAAGGAACGGTCGGTCATCCAATCCGCCAACGCCGAAGGGATCGCGTCGGTTGTGGCGCAGCAATTCGCCGTCGCCAAAACCGTCTGCGCTGCCGGTCTGGTCCCGATCATCGAGCCAGAGGTGAACATCCATTCCGAGAGCAAGGCGGAAGCCGAAGACATCCTGAAATCCGAGCTCGAGAAGCACTTGGCCACGCTGTCGGCGGAGGAACTGGTGATGCTCAAGGTGACGCTGCCAGAAGTTGCGGGGCTTTATGACAGCCTTGCGGATCACCCCAATGTGCTGCGGGTCGTGGCGCTGTCGGGTGGGTATTCCACCGAAGACGCCTGCGCGCGTTTGACGCAAAACCCCAAGATGATCGCCAGCTTCTCGCGTGCGCTGACCGAAGGGCTGAACGTCAAGATGTCGGATGCCGAGTTCAACACGGCACTGGGGCAGAACATCAGCAAGATCTACGACGCCTCTGTCGCCTAAATTGGAATTTTCCTAAATTCCGCGGGGGTTTTCTTGGGAAGAAAACCCCTAAACAATAATGCGGATCGGTTCCTGATTGCAAAAGATCACGAGCTGGCCCGCATTTTCCACAGCGTGATAACCGCGGCGTAGCAGTTCTTGCTCGAATGCGTGGCGGCCTACATATCTTTCGACATCCCTGACATTCCGCCGCACGACACACCCGCTGCGGGCGGCCTTCGAACTGAATAGCGCGAGCATCCAGCCCTCGGGCGACAATGGAGAATACTGTTGTTTGACCATGGGGGAAACTTACCCCCGCGAAGGTAAACGTTCCTTTAATGCACGCAGGACATAGACGCGGATCGCAGAGGCCAGCCCCGCTTCAACGCCGCGCTCTGCATCGATCTGCGCCACCAGCGCATTGATCGGCATGTCCATCTCTTGCGCAAGGTCGCGCAATTCCTGCCAGAATTCATCCTCCAGCGAGATCGACGTACGGTGACCCCGAAGGGTCACCGAATGTTTCACCGGTCGGGCGCTCATGTGTCGCGCTTATGGGCTTCCAGATTGCGCGAGATTTGCGCCAGACGGGCTTTCAAAACCTCTTTCTGGTCCTTGCTCTGGCCGAACTGTACCGCGTTTTCATCGGCACGGGCCTTGCGCGAGGCGCGGTTGCGCTCTTTCTTGACCTTGTTGAGGTTGATGGGGGCGCTCATTCTTTGGGTCCGATCATTTGCTCCGGCCGCACCACGCGGTCGAATGTTTCGGCATCGACAAAGCCCAAGGCGATTGCTTCTTCCTTGAGCGTCGTGCCGTTCTTGTGGGCCGTCTTCGCGACTTTGGTCGCGTTGTCATAGCCAATCGTGGGGGCCAGCGCTGTGACCAGCATCAGGCTTTCTTTCATCAGCTTGTCTATACGTTCGACATTGGCCTGCGTGCCGACAACCATATTGTCCGTGAAGGCCGCGGCGCTGTCGCCCAAAAGCTGCATGGATTGCAGAACGTTATAGCTCATCATCGGGTTGTAGACGTTAAGCTCGAAATGCCCTTGCGACCCGGCAAAGCCGACGGCGGTGTCATTGCCCATGACATGCGCACAGACCATTGTCAGCGCTTCGGCCTGCGTCGGGTTCACCTTACCCGGCATGATCGATGACCCGGGCTCGTTCTCGGGCAGGATCAACTCGCCCAGACCCGAACGCGGGCCGGACCCCAGCAAGCGCATGTCATTGGCGATCTTGAACAGCGATCCCGCCACGGTTTTCAGCGCGCCCGAGAACATGACCATCGCGTCATGGGCGGCCAGCGATTCAAACTTGTTGGGCGCGGTGACAAAGGGCAGGCCGGTGATCTCGGCCATATGCGCGGCCACGGCTTCGGCCCAGCCTTTCTTGGTGTTCAAACCGGTGCCAACGGCAGTACCGCCTTGGGCCAGTTCATAGATATCGGGCAGGCAGGCGTTGACCCGTTCGATCCCCTTTTTCACCTGATGCGCATAGCCCGAGAATTCCTGCCCCAGGGTCAGCGGTGTCGCATCCTGGGTATGGGTCCGGCCGATCTTGATGATGTCCTTGAACTCTTCGGACTTCGCGACCAAGGCGTCGTGCAGTTTTTGCAGGCCGGGCAGCAGTACATCGCGGGCCTGCATGCCGATGGCCACATGCATCGCGGTAGGGAAGGTATCGTTGGACGACTGTCCCATGTTGCAGTGGTCGTTGGGGTGGACCGGATCTTTCGAGCCCATCTCGCCGCCCAGCATCTCGATCGCGCGGTTCGAGATCACCTCGTTCGCGTTCATGTTCGACTGGGTGCCGGAACCGGTCTGCCAGACGACCAGCGGGAAGTTGTCGTCGAACTTACCCTCGATCACCTCGGTCGCGGCGGCGGTGATTGCATCGGCCAGCTTCTGGTCCAGATTGCCCTGGTTCAGGTTTTCCATCGCACAGGCTTTTTTCACGACGCCAAGGGCGCGGATGATCGGCACGGGCTGTTTTTCCCACCCGATGGGGAAGTTGATGATCGACCGCTGGGTCTGCGCGCCCCAGTATTTATCGGACGGCACTTCCAATGGGCCAAAGCTGTCGGTTTCTGTACGGGTATCGGCCATGAAAAGGCTCCTGATCTTGGGCTTATGTCTGATCAGGGTTTACCCCGCGGGCCGCAGCGGTGCAATGAGCCGATGGCGCTAACCTTGGCGACAAGGCGCGGTGACCGGTCGATTACTTGCGGAAGCTGTCCAGCGATACGATTTCGGCGGCTTTGGGGGCTTCTTCCTCGACCTCAAGCTCGCTTTCGTCCTGCTGGGGCAGGTCTTCGTCCTCGTCCTGCTGGCCGGGTTCTTGCTGTTCGAACTTCAGGCCGAATTCCACCGACGGATCCACAAAGGTGCGGATCGCGTCATAGGGGATATACATGGGTTCGGGCGCATCGCCAAAGTTCAACGTGACCGAGAATCCTTCCTCGGTGACCTCAAGCTTGTCGTACCAATGCTGCATGACAACGGTCATCTCGCCGGGATAGCGGTCAGACAGCCAATCGGCCAGTTCCGCATCCGGATGTGAGGTGTCGAACGTGATAAAGAAGTGATGGTTGCCGGGCAGTCCATTGGCTGCAACGTCAAGTAATACCTGACGAATTAACCCGCGCATGGCATCGTGCATCAGATTGCCATACTCAATGCTTCGGCTCATTATTTCTCTCCGGCCTTGGTTGATGGCGATAGCATACGGCATTTCGCACCAGTGAAAAGGGGGCGCAAAAATTTATAGCAACAGGCTCCAGCAAAGGGCCAATGCAGCGCTTATCGTCATCGTCAGGACAAAGCCGAACCGCAGCCCCAGCATCAACACTCCCGCCACACCGGTCAGCACAGCGGCCACGGGATCAAAGCTGCTCCAATCAGGAAGAGGCACGGCCAGATGCGCCATAGGCAGCACGCGTTCAAACATCACATGCAGCGCGAACCAAACCGATAGATTGGCAATCACGCCGACGACGGCGGCGGTAATCGCGCGCAAGGCCCCCGCCAGCCGCGGCTGCGCCGAGATCGCCTCCAGATACGGGCCGGCAAGGAATATCCATAGAAAACAGGGCGTAAACGTCACCCAGAGCGCCAGAGCCCCGGCCGAGACCGCGCCCCATGGCCCCGATTGCGCAAAACCCGCCAGCAGGGCAACAAACTCCGTCACCAGAATAAGAGGGCCCGGCGTCGTCTCGGCCAGCCCCAAGGCGTCGATCATTTGTTCGGTGGTGATCCACCCGTGATCCTGCACCACGGTCTGCGCCATATAGGCCAGCACCGCATAGGCACCGCCAAAGGTCACCACCGCGAGTTTCGAGAAGAAGAGCCCGATCTTGAGCAGGAATTCATTCCCCATGACCCAGACAAACAGCAGCGGAGACGCCCATAGCGCGACCCAAAGTCCGATGACGCCGAAGGGGCGGGCAGGGCGGTGATGTAGCCCCTCAATCTCGGCCATGCTGCCGTGCCCGGTGGCACCGAAAGCGCCCCAAAGGCCCGCACCCAGAATGATCAGCGGGAAGGGCAGGCCAAAGACGAACAAAGCCACAAAAGCCAGCGCAGCCAGCACCCATCCGGCGCGCCCGTGCAACGCTTTGCGTCCCAGATTGCGCAGGGCTTGAAAGACCACGACAATGACCGCCGCCTTGATCCCCATGAACGCGGCTTGAACCAAGGGAAGCTGGCCGAAATAGGCATAGCCAAAGGCCAGCGCCAGAATGACCGCAGCCCCGGGGAGTACAAACAAAAGCCCCGCCAACAGCCCGCCAAGGGTGCCGCGCAGCCGCCATCCGGCATAGGTCGCCAGCTGCATCGCCTCTGGTCCGGGCAATAACATGCATAAGGACAGCGCGCGCAAAAAACCGTCTTCCGAAAGCCAGCGATGACGCTCGACCAACTCTTTGTGCATCAGGGCGATCTGTGCCGCTGGCCCCCCAAAGGACAGCACCCCGATCCGCCCGAACACACGCGCCAGCAGGCCCCATTCCGGTACACTCATATCTCGCATATGCCTCTCACGATGCCCCGCGCCAGAGGTCGCAGTACCGGCCCCCGAGGTCAAGCGGCGGTGGGGCAGCGATCATGGCCCGGCCCGCATATACGCGCGGTGGCATTCAAAGGATGCAGATTGTCAGGTTAGGGGGCGCGGGTTGCAATTACGCCAAACTATCGAACTCGTTGAACTCTTTGAACGGCACGTCCAGCATCCAAGGGAACCGTGATTTAAAGTCCTCGTCGTCGCGCCAATTCTCGACCTCTGTCCATCTTTCACCGACGCTGACACGCGAGTCGTTCACGTCGCTCAACGTGCGGATATACATGAGTTTCCGAGTGTCGCTGGTGTAGCCGAACCGTTTCGGTGCATCCATATGGCCGATGCCGAATATGTTTTTATGGTCTTTCCTGCCAACCATCGTCAGACCCAAATTGATGAACTTGAAGCGATGTGCCCATAACTGAACCTCGTCGTCACGCAGGCCCAATGCGTACCCCTTTGGGAATGTGTAAAAATGGGGCGTGCCCTCTGCTTCGAGCGGCTCGGCTTGCGCTAGATGCGCTCTGAGCGTTGCGATGAAATCCGAAGACAGCCCGTCATCATCATCAAGGACGACTTGCGCCACAGGATCGCTCCCTGCAAATTTTCCGATTGCGTGGCGCTGAAACTTCCTCGCCGGGCCCTGCGGCGCGAATTGTATCGTGAACTTACCAGCCCCTAAACGGTCTTCGCACATATCGGTCAGCTCTGATTTTGCCCAATCGGGCATCTGATCGCTGGAGAGGATGAAATGGTGAAAGTTATCGTCCGTTTGCGACGCGAGGCTCGCCAATGCGATATTGTTGAACAGCCATAGCCGCCGCAACAGCCTGTTTTTATCGAACAGCATCGCCGCATCTTTGGAAAAGTCGCTTTGCCATCCTGACGCCCCTAGAAACGAGAACCGAGTTGAGACAAGGATTTCAGTCGATTGGGACATTGAGCGGCTTCTCTGCGTTGTGGGCGGTTAATGTATCTTATTAAAAATTATGGACTTTTTGACTGCAAGTCAAACAAACCCGAAGTGCGCGTTGAAAGTCAGGGGCAAGGGGCTTGGGTGTTCTGCCGTTCATTCTGAAGCGGACGAAGTGCTTATGCAAGCTGCCCTTCGATTGCAGCACAGGCGAAGGCCCGCCTGACCATAAGCAGGCGGAAAGTGCACATCATGCGCTTGAAAGTGGAAAATTACGGGGGAGAGGTAAGTGCAGGTTTCTGTTGCCAGGTACCTGCGAACCCCGCCTTAGGTCGCTAAACGTAAGGACTTAAGTTTCAATAGTTCCGGTCGCTTACGCGGCCATCGCCATTGGAGCACGATTGTCATTTGCAATTGTACATTTTACGCCGATAACGGTGGCAGTCAGCCGAGATAAAGCAACATCTTTAGACGTTCGTCGATCCTATTTCGACCCCATGATCCGCAAATGACGGATGTTTGGTGGAGTCGCCGGGTACCGCCCCCGGGTCCGAACCGCTTATTACATGCGCGTTTATACCCATAGTCCCGAAGGACACCCCAGATATAAGGGGCATGATTTGCTTTGCAAGGGGAAAGCTTTGAAAACGAAAGGTGACCCGCGGCTATCGGGCCGCGTCAATCTGTTTGCTGCGGCGGGCAAAGACGGTGCGGGCGAGGGCCTGGGTCTCTTCCTCAAGCAGGGTCAGCCCTTGGGCGGCGGCGCCGGCGTCGCGGGTGGCGATCGCGGTGGCAATGTCACGATGGCGCGCGACGATGGCGTCGCGGGACCATGCGGTGAAGGTGATCATGTTCATCAGCGGCTGCATCGCTTCGACCGCACCGGCGAGTTGATAGGACAGCACCGGATTGCACGCCCCATCGACCAGCGCGCGGTGAAACGCGACATCCGCCGCGCAAAAGCCCGCGTCCGACAGATCGGGGGCGGATTGCGCGGCAAGCGCGTTTTGCATCGCGTCCAAATGATGATCCTGCCTGCGTGCCGCCGACAGGGGCGCGCAGGCGCGCTCTAGCGCGAAGCGGGCCTCGCAGGCGGTCTCGAAGCTCACGTCGTTCATCGACAAAAGCAGGGTAGAGGTGGTGATCTGCTGCGCTTGGGCGGCTTCAAAGCTGATGCGATTGACGAAAGCGCCGCCCGTTGCCCCCCGTTGCGTACGGATCAGTGATTGTGCCGCCAACCGCTTGAGCGCCTCGCGCACCGTCGCGCGCGAGACGTTGAACTGCGCCGACAGATCCGCCTCGGAGGGAAGGCGTTCGTCCACAATCAGCACACCCTTGATGATGGCATCCCGGATGTTCGCGGCAATATGGCTGGACAGATCAGAGGCGGTTTCTGGCGTGGAATTCATATGTCTTACATTTATGGTTTGGAAAAACTTTAATTGTCTGACATTAATTTTGCAAGATGTGAGTCGGCGGGCCCCCCCACTGGCGCGCAGCTTGAACCCATGGGACCGAGGGGCCAGCCCCTCGGGCTCCCCGGAGTTTACTGGCAAAATGAAGCGGGCCCTGAACAGCGGTCCGAGACAGGAGAAATGATGTTTGATGCGTTGATGGTGAATAAGGACGAGGAAACCGGCAAGACCCATGCCGAGGTCACCCAGATCGACCTTGATCGTTTGCCCGAGGGGGATGTGACCGTTGCTGTCGAATATTCGACCGTGAACTACAAAGACGGGCTGTGCATCGGGCCGGGCGGCGGCTTGGTGCGCAAGTATCCCCATATTCCCGGTATCGATTTCGCAGGCACCGTGGAGGCATCGGACGATGATCGCTACAAACCCGGTGACAAGGTCGTGCTGACCGGCTGGCGTGTGGGCGAGGCCCATTGGGGCGGCTATGCGCAAAAGGCGCGTGTGAAGGCAGACTGGCTGGTGCCGCTGCCCGAGGGGCTGGATACCCGCCAAGCCATGGCCGTGGGCACGGCGGGCTTTACCGCGATGCTGTCTGTCATGGCGCTGGAGGATCACGGGCTGGTGCCGGGCAACGGGCCTGTACTGGTGACGGGTGCCGCCGGTGGCGTGGGGTCGGTCGCGGTCGCCATCCTTGCTGCATTGGGTCACGAGGTCGCCGGTGTGACGGGCCGCCCGGATACGGCGGATTATCTGAAATCGCTGGGTGCCACGCAGATCGTCGCGCGGGAAGAGTTGAACGAAACCGTTAAACGCCCGCTGGAATCCGAAACCTGGGCCGGTTGCATTGATGCCGTGGGCGGCGAGATGCTGGCGCGGGTCTTGGGGCAGATGAAATACGGCGGTTCGGTCGCAGCTGTCGGGCTTGCGGGTGGGGCAGGGTTGCCGGCCACGGTGATCCCCTTCCTGCTGCGCGGTGTGAACCTGCTGGGGATCGATTCCGTCATGCAACCCTATGACAACCGTCTGCGCGCTTGGCAGCGGATCGGGAAAGACCTGCCGCTGTCCAAGCTTGAAGATATGGTCGTGCCTGCGACGCTGAGCGATTTGCCCAAGCTGGGGGCAGACATCCTGAACGGTCAGGTGCGGGGCCGTGTTGTGGTTGATGTGAACGGCTAAACCACCGGCACGACGGTTACGATTTGTCTGGCGGCGGCCCCTTGGGGTCGCCGTTTGGCGTATTTAGGGACTGGTACGGCCTTGACCTTGCGGGGGCAGCACTAGCTTTGCATCACCTTAACGCAAAGTGTGACATGTCCGATAAAAGCCCCATCCTTCTTTGGTATCGCCGCGATCTGCGGCTTAGCGATCATCCGGCGCTATCTGCCGCTGCAAACGCGGGGCGGCCCCTGATACCCGTCTTTATCAAGGACAAGAGTGTCGACGCCCTTGGCGCGGCACCGAAATGGCGTCTTGGTTTGGGGATCGGGGCGCTGGCGGACAGTCTTGAGGGGGTGTCGAGCAGGCTGATCTTGCGTGAAGGCGATGCGCTTGAGGTATTACAGGCTCTGATCAAGGAGACGGGCGCGGGTGCCGTCTATTGGTCGCGGCTTTATGATCCGGACAGCGTGCAGCGCGACAGCAAGATCAAAGAGACCCTGTGCAACGACGGGATAGAGGCGAAATCCTTTGGGGGGCACGTTATGTTCGAACCCTGGACGGTCGAGACCAAGGCGGGCGACTGCTATAAGGTCTACACGCCGTTCTGGAACAACGTCAAAACCCGCGATGTTGAGCCGCCGCTGTCGGCACCTTCAGACCTGCCCGCGCCGGAAAGCTGGCCCGACAGTGATGCGCTGGACGGGTGGGGCTTGGGGGCTGCGATGGACCGTGGTGCCGATGTGGTACGCCGGTTTGTCTGTCTGGGTGAAAAAGCCGCGCAGTCGCGGCTGGGGGCCTTCATGGCGCATGGGGTGGCCGACTATAAGCAGACCCGCGACATTCCCGGCACCGATGGCACGTCGAACCTGTCGGAAAACCTGTCGCTGGGTGAGATCAGCCCGCATCAATGCTGGCACGCCGCACAGCGCGCCTTGCATGACGGTAAACAGGGGGCGGAGACCTTTCTGAAAGAGCTGGTGTGGCGCGAGTTTGCCTATCACCTGATGCATCACACGCCACGGATGCTGACCGGTAACTGGCGCGAGGAATGGGATGCCTTCCCCTGGAACGAGGATGAACGCCGCGCCGAGGTGAAGGCCTGGAAGCAGGGGCGCACGGGCGAACCCTTTGTCGATGCGGCCATGCGCGAGCTCTATGTCACCGGCCGCATGCATAACCGGGGCCGCATGATCGTCGCGAGCTATCTGACGAAACATTTGATGTGTCACTGGCGCATCGGGCAAAAGTGGTTTGAACATTGCCTGATCGACTGGGACCCCGCGAGCAATGCGATGGGGTGGCAATGGGCGGCGGGGTCGGGGCCGGATGCGTCTCCGTATTTCCGCGTGTTCAACCCCGAGACACAGCTGGATAAATTTGATAAGAATAGAGACTACGCCAGTCGCTGGATCGCCGAAGGGCGCGCCAATCCGCACAAAGACGCGCTTGCGTTCTTTGATGCGATCCCGCGCAGTTGGCCCTTGTCGGCGGATGATGACTATCCCGAAAAGATCATCGCGCTGGACGAAGGGCGCGAACGAGCCCTTGAAGCCTATAAGGGGCGAAACTTTTAACCTTTTTGAAACGTGGATCTCCCACGTAACACCCATAAACCAATAAGATACGCGTCCAAGCGCATACAGGAGAGCGAATGATTTTGACCAGCACCGAGGGGCAGACTGCCCTTCCTCGATATTTCTCGCGTGTTTTTGCGATGGCGCAGGAAATGCAAAACGGGCAGGTCGACTTTGTTTTGCCAGATGGGCGGTGCTTTCGCGCAACCGGAAAGAACCCGCTGCCCATTGCGGAAATTCGTATCCATAACAATGACTTGTTCGCGCGTCTTATCAGGGAAGGTGATCTTGGTTTTAGCGATGCCTACCTTGACGAATGGTGGAGCACACCGGACCTGCAGGCCTTTATGGACGTGGCCCATGCGAATGAGGATATTTACGATTCATTCCCCGGCATGGGGTTGATCCGTAAATTTGAATCCCTGCGCTTCTGGTTGCAGCGCAACAGCAAGAAGCAAGCGCGTAAGAACATCAGCTATCACTATGATTTGGGGAATGATTTCTACAAATTGTGGCTTGATGACACGATGACCTATTCAAGCGCGCTTTTTGAAGACGGCTTTCAACAATCGCTAGAGGCGGCGCAGACCGCGAAATATGCCTCTATGGTGGATCAGATGGGGGTCTCGGCTGGGGACCATGTGCTGGAAATCGGCTGCGGCTGGGGCGGTTTCGCTGAATATGCAGCGAAGGAACGCGGGCTCAAGGTGACGTGCCTCACGATCAGCAAAGAGCAGTTTAACTACGCCAAAGAACGTATTGAAAACGCGGGCTTGGCCGATGTTGTTCAATTCAAGCTTCAAGATTACCGTGACGAGCGTGGCACCTACGATGGTATTGCCAGCATCGAGATGTTCGAAGCCGTTGGGGAACAGTATTGGCCTTCGTATTTCAATACGTTGCACGCTTGTCTTAAACCTGGATGTCAAGCGACGTTGCAAATCATCACCGTGCCGGACCGTCGCTGGAAGGTGTACAAGCGAGGCGTTGATTTCATTCAGAAATATATCTTTCCGGGGGGAATGCTGCCAAGCCCTACGGTGTTGAAGCAACAGGTTGAGAATGCCGGACTAGCCGTTGAAAAGTCTATCGAATTCGGGAAAAGTTACGACGTCACGCTGCGCCGCTGGCATACGACCTTCAACGAGAAGTGGGAAGAGATCGCGCGCATGGGCTTTGACGAACGCTTCAAGCGGATGTGGGATTTCTACCTCACCTCTTGCGCGTCTACCTTTGACAGCGGCAATTGCGATGTGACACAGATTACCGTGAAGCGTCCGGCCTGAGGGCGCATTGCTTGTAGTCTAAGGAAATCCCGATGCCGACCGCTGCCCGCCTGACAGCCGCTTTCTGCCTGGCGCTGATGGGCTTTGCCCTTTCGCGCATGATCATGCCCCTAATGCCTGAATCCACCCAGTTCGGGTATTTCATTCCAACCAATATTGCCCTCGGGCTCGCGGTCGGATGGCGGGTCATGGGGGCACGTGCCGGCGGTGGCGTTTCCGAAGGGATCACCATCGGGCTGACCGGTGCCGTGGTTCTGGTGTTCTGGGGGCTGTTCATCCAGGCAGGCCGCGAGATGATCGAGAACGCGATGATGCACCGCTATGGCGGTGTCGGAGAGGCGCTGGTGGGCATGATCGGTATCGGTGCCGAATACTTCCTGATCATGGCGACGGTGCCGATCATCGCGGTCGTGTTGATTGGCGGCGCCGTCAGTGGCGTGATCACAAACCTTATCGACAGCAAGTTTCCTTAAGCCGATGACAGATCTTTTCCTCTATGGGTCGTTGCGGCATGTGCCGCTGCTTGAAATCGTGATGGGGCGCGCGGCGGACCGGCTTGACATCTCGCCGGATCGTTTGCCGGATTACATCGCTTTGTCCGTGGTCGAGGGGCCGTTCCCCTGCATCGTGCCGGCACCGGGCCAATCCGCCGAAGGGGTGTTGCTGCGCGGGCTGGGGCAGAACGATCTGGACCGGTTGAATTTCTACGAGGGCAGCTTTGCCTACGACCTGCAAGAAATCACGTTGGAAAGCGGCGCAAAGGCTTTGGGCTATTTCGCGCGGCCCGATCAATGGACAACACGTGACCCGTGGTCGCTGACGCAGTGGCAGGCAGATTGGGGTGCGCTCAGCTGCTTTGCCGCGCGCGAGGTGATGGATTATTTCGGCGTCTATACTGCCGACCGCGTAGCGCAGATGTTCCCGATGATCCGGTCGCGGGCAGCGGCGCAGGTGAATGCGCTTCGGTCGAAACACGGGGCAGGGACGCTGGACGGCAAGGTCCGGATCGACCGGATTGACCGCGCCTATACCAATTATTTCGCGCTGAACGAATATCACCTCGCGCACGAGCGTTTCGACGGCACGATGACCGATGTGCTGGAGCGTGCGGTCTTCGTCGCGACCGATGCCGCCTTGGTGCTGCCCTATGATCCGGTGCGGGATCGGGTGATGCTGGTAGAGCAGCTGCGTATGGGGCCGGTGGCGCGGGGGGATCGCGCGCAGTGGCAGCTTGAACCCATCGCGGGCCGTGTTGATCCGGGCGAAAGCCCCGAAGACGCCGCGCACCGCGAGGCGCAGGAAGAAGCGGGGCTGACCCTGCGCAAGCTTGAAAAAATCGCGGAAGTCTATGCCTCCCCGGGGGATTCTACGGAATTTTTCTATATCTATCTGGGGCTTGCTGATTTGCCCGATGGTAGCACCGGCGTGAACGGGCTTGAGGCGGAAAACGAGGATATCCGGTCCCATCTCATCGGCTTTGATGCGCTGATGACCATGGTGGACCAGCTTGAAGCTGCCAATGCGCCGCTGGTGATCGCCGCTTACTGGCTTGCGCGGCATCGGGAACGCTTGAGGTTGGAAGCGCCCGCCGCTACACCGGATGTAACTTGATTTAGGAGCATCCCATGCACGTCGCATCTGATCTGGCGCAGGCCATTGGCAACACCCCTCTTATTCGTCTGCGCAAGGCGAGCGAGGAAACCGGCTGCGAGATATACGGCAAGGCAGAATTCATGAACCCCGGCCAGTCGGTCAAGGACCGTGCTGCGCTGTTCATCATTCAGGATGCCATCGCGAAGGGCACGCTGAAACCCGGCGGCACGATTGTCGAAGGCACGGCAGGCAACACCGGTATCGGGTTGGCACTGGTCGGCGCATCGATGGGGTTCAAAACCGTGATCGTCATTCCTGAAACGCAAAGTCAGGAAAAGAAAGACATGCTGCGCCTTGCCGGGGCCGAGCTGGTGCAGGTGCCCGCGGCACCCTACCGCAACCCCAACAACTTTGTGCGCTACTCGGAACGGCTCGCCAATGAACTGGCGCGCACCACGAATGAAGGTGTGATCTGGGCCAACCAGTTCGACAACGTCGCCAACCGTCAGGCGCATATCGAAACCACCGGCCCCGAGATTTGGGAGCAGACCGGCGGCAAGGTTGACGGGTTCTGCTGTGCGGTAGGATCCGGCGGCACGCTGGCCGGGATCGGCATGGCGTTGCAGCCCAAAGGCGTGAAAATCGCGATTGCCGACCCGGACGGGGCCGCGCTGCATAACTACTACACCAAGGGTGAACTGGTCGCCGAAGGCGGATCAATCGCTGAAGGTATCGGTCAGGTCCGCATCACCAAGAACCTCGAAGGGTTCACGCCCGATTTCAGCTATAACGTCTCGGACGCAGAGGCGCTGCCCTATGTCTTTGACCTGCTGCAGCACGAAGGGCTTTGCCTTGGGGCGTCGTCGGGTGTGAACGTCGCCGGTGCGGTGCGTCTGGCCAAGGATATGGGGCCGGGGCATACCATCGTGACGATCCTGTGCGATTTCGGCACGCGCTATCAGTCGAAACTGTTCAACCCCGACTTCCTGCGCGAAAAGGATCTGCCCGTGCCCGCTTGGCTGGACCGCGCCCCACAATCCATTCCCGGCGTCTTCGAAGACCAATGATCGCGACGCTCAGGGGGCTTCTGGCCTGCGGTCTTCTGGCGCTTTGCCTGACGACCGCGGCTTTCGCGCAGACCGACGTCGAAGAAACGGCGGAGCAATGGGATAGTGTTGCGGTCAAGGCGGAACAATCGGTTGAAGAGGCCGACACACCGACTTCCGAGCTCGACAGCCTGCGCGGGCGTATCGTCAACTACCGGTCCGAGTTCGAGGCCGCGCGCTCGCTGAACGCTGAACGTATCGCCGCGCTGCGCGACCAGCTTGCCGCCTTGGGCACAGCGCCCGAGGGCGAAAATGCCGAACCCGAAGCGCCAGAGGTGGCCAAGACCCGCGCCGACATCAACCAGCAGCTGAACACCCTACTGGCCCCCGTGCAGATCGCAGAGCGCGAGTTTCTGCGCGCAGACGGGCTGGTGCGCGAGATCGACAAGATCATTCGCGAACGCCAGACCGAACGGTTGTTGCGCACCACGCCGTCGCCGCTGAACCCCGCCTATTGGGGCCCCGCGCTGGTCGAGATGCAGGATGCGTTTGCCGCTTTCTGGCAGGAAAGTGCTGAACAGGATACGGACAGCGCGCTGAATACGTTGGAAAACAACCTGCCGACCGTTTTCTTCGCAGGTATTGCCGGCTTGCTCTTGCTGTTCCGCGGCCGTGTCTGGGCGATGAAGATTGCGCATACCCTGCGCGTTCATCAGGCGCGCGGCATGGGGATCTGGCGCTTTGTCGTTTCCCTGTTGCGCATCCTGTTCCCGCTGGTAGGGCTCTACCTGCTGACCATCGCGGCACGGCAATCGGGTTTTCTGGGCGCACGCGCGACACAGGTCGTTGAATTGCTGCCGCTGATTGGCCTGCTTATCTTCGGGTTCCGCTGGGTGTCCGAACGGGTCTTTGCCCGCGAAGAAGACGAAGCGCTTTTGCCGCTGTCTGCACAGCAACGTAAATCCGCACGGCTCTACGTGAACGCGATCACCTTCGTGATGATCCTGTCGATCGTGGCGCTGACGGTGCTTGAAATCGGCGACCCCAGCTTGGCGACCCGCGCGGTAGTGCAATTCCCGCTGGCGGTGCTGACCAGTCTCGCGCTGTTCCAGATCGGTCGTATCCTGCGCAGCTACCGTGAACCCGAAGAGGATACGCCAGACGCCGATGGCATGACCAAAGCATCGTCTCATGCGCGGGTTGTACGCGGTGCCGGGCTGGGGGCTATTGCGGTCTCTGTGGTGGCACCGCTGCTGTATGCCTTTGGCTATCAGGATCTGTCGGATGCGATCCTGCGCCCTTATGTGACGACACTAGCCGTGCTGGGGCTGGTCATGGCGCTGCAACGCTTTTCTGCGGATGTCTATGGCGCGATCACGGGGCAGGGCATTGCCGCACGCGAAGCGCTGATGCCGCTGTTCTTCGGTCTGATTTTGCTGTTACTGGCGATGCCTGTGCTTGCGCTGGTCTGGGGCGCACGGGTCGCGGACCTGACCGAGTTATGGGCCGCATTCTCGCGCGGTTTCACCATCGGGGAAAGCCAGATCTCGCCGTCGAACCTGCTGGCCTTCGCGGTGATTTTTGCGATCGGTTATCTGCTCACGCGGCTGCTGCAGGGGGCGCTGCGCAGCAATGTCCTGCCCAAGACCAAGATCGACATCGGCGGGCAGAACGCGCTGCTGTCTGGGCTGGGCTATGTCGGGATCTTTCTGGCCGCGCTGGCCGCGATTACGGGGGCGGGCATTGACCTTAGCTCGCTCGCCATCGTTGCCGGTGCGCTGTCGGTTGGTATCGGTTTCGGTCTGCAGAACATCGTCAGCAACTTCGTCTCGGGGATCATCCTGCTGATCGAACGCCCCATTTCCGAAGGCGACTGGATCGAGGTCGGTGGCAAGTCCGGCTATGTGCGCGATATTTCGGTGCGGTCCACGCGGATCGAAACCTTTGACCGCACCGATGTCATTGTCCCGAACGCCGATCTTGTCAGCGGTACGGTGACCAACTTTACCCGTGGCAATACCGTGGGGCGGGTCATCATTTCGGTCGGGGTGGCCTATGGCACTGATACCCGCCGTGTCGAAGCGATCCTGCGCGAGATCGCGGAGGACCAGCCGCTGGTGCTTGCGAACCCCGCGCCGAATGTGCTGCTGGTGCGTTTCGGGGCCGACGCGCTGGAGTTCGAGATCCGTGCCTTCCTGCGGGACGTGAATTGGATGATGTCGGTCAAAAGCGATATCAATCACGCCATCGTCGAACGCTTTGCCGCCGAAAACATCGAGGTGCCCTTTCCCCAGCGGGACGTATGGCTGCGCACCCGCGCGGGCGAAAAACCCTCTAAGCAGGATGGAGAGGACAGTTGAACGAGCCGATCTACCTCACCAACGCCTATGCCCGCGACAGCGCCGCCAAAGTCATCGCCATCACCGACGAGGGCGGGATCGTGCTGGACCGGACGGTGTTCTATCCCACGGGCGGCGGGCAACCGGGGGACAGCGGTTGGCTGAACTGGGACAAGCAGCGCATGCCGATCGCGACAACGGTCAAGGGGCTGGACGGGTCCATCATTCTGGTTCCGGCCGAGCCCGAGGAAATCCCCCAGCCGGGCACCCATGTCACGCAGAAGCTGGATTGGGACCGCCGGCACCGGCATATGCGGGTGCACAGCCTGCTGCATCTGTTGTCCGTGGTCGTGCCGTTCCCCGTGGTGGGAGGGCAAATCTCTGCCACGCATGGGCGGCTCGACTTTGACCTTGCCGATGCGCCAGAGGATCGCGACGGCATCGAGGACGCGTTGGCGTCCTATATCGCGCAGGATTTGCCGATCACGGATCACTGGATCACCCAAGAGGAATTGCAAGCCGCGCCTGAGTTGGTCAAGACGTTATCCGTCGCACCACCGGTCACGGCGGCCAACGTGCGTCTGGTGCAAATCGGAGAGGGTGACGCATGGATCGACCTGCAGCCCTGCGGCGGTACGCACGTTGCCCGCACCGGAGAGATTGGCGCGGTACGCCTTGGCAAGATTGAGAAAAAGGGGCGCGGCACCCGTCGGATCTACGTCCATCTCGACAGCTGAACGGTGCATTGAAATCTTGTTGAATTTCGCGCGTTTTACCCCTTGCACCCCGCCTGCAGGTCACGTTAAACACCCCCTCAATGGACAGGTGGCCGAGTGGTCGAAGGCGCACGCCTGGAAAGTGTGTAGGCGGGAGACCGTCTCCAGGGTTCGAATCCCTGTCTGTCCGCCATACCCCCCTTACGATATATTCCGCCTCTACGGTGATCGGTTTCGATGCCCCGAACGGGTCGTCAGATGCCCGTTGGTTCGGGCGCGTCAATGACCGGTTACCTGAGCCTTTTCGCGGTCGCCTTTCTTGCAGCGACGATTCTACCGATGCAATCCGAAGCGGTGCTGGTCGGGCTGATGATCCATGGCCAGCACGGGGTTCTGGGGTTGCTGGCGGTTGCCACGGTGGGCAATGTCTTGGGGTCGGTGGTGAATTGGGGGCTGGGGCACGCGGTGCTGCGGTTCCAGCACAAGCGCTGGTTTCCTGCGTCCCCGTCGCAAATGGCGCGGGCCGAGATGTGGTATGCGCGCTATGGCCGCTGGTCGCTGCTGGTCAGCTGGTTTCCGGTTGTCGGCGATGCGCTGACCGTCACCGCAGGGGTGCTAAGAGAGCCGCTGTGGTCCTTCGTCGCAATCGTCGGCATCGGCAAGGCATTGCGCTATGGCGTGCTGGCCTGGGTGACGCTCGTGTGGATCGGCTGAGCGAAAGAGATCGAATAGCGCGTTGTCTTAAAACGAAAAAAGCGCCCGAGGGCGCTTTGTTTCCGTGGTCGTCCTCTGGCGCTTAGCCGCCCCAGTTACGCACCTGACCGCAATCCATATGCACGAAGTTAGAGCCGGAATAGCGACCAACGCCGCCACCGTTGCAGGCAATCGCCGCACGTGCCATCTGGTTCACCGAACGCGATGCCAGACGCAGGTCAGCCGCCTGACCACGCATATGGAGTGAGTTCTTGGCCACACCGCGCGATCTGGAACGCAGCATCGCGTTGGTCTGCGGGCTGCGGTAGCCGGATAGAAGCATGTAGGGCTCGGACACATCCAGAAGGTTATGCGACGCGGCCATAATGTCCACGGTGCGCAGGTCCATCGATTTGACGCCATCGGTACGCCAGTCACGCATGAAATAGTTCAGCTCGGATACGGCATCTTTGATGTAGTTGCCTTCGATCCAATAGATCATGTCGATGCGTTCGCCGGTCCGGCCGGAATACATCTTGATGCGACGAATATCGCCGGCCCCACGCAAAAATCCTGCTGCGTTTGCGAAGGTCGGTGCCGCTGCTACGGCCGTCGCTGCGAATGCGCCCAATACGGAGCGCCGGGTCATGCCCGAAGTGCTCTTACCAGTCATTGATTGTATGTCCCGTCTTCTGCCTTTGGTTCCATGATGTTACACGGAGTTTTCCATCGATCCCCAGATGCAACAATTTATGGCATAGCGCGATTCTTGAACCAAGTGCTGAATCGAAAAGGTTCCATCCATCAACAAATTTAGGCGAATTTTTGCGCAACCCTCAGTTGGTTGTTCATTTTTGCCACAGGGGCGATGCCGATAAGCATCAATTTATCCTTAGTTTTCAGTTCACGGGCATTGTTATTGGACAAGAGCATAGGGTTCCCTGCCTATCTAGGAAATCCAAAGCTCACCGATTTCGGGGGAATCAATGACTCGTATTTTAAGCATTCAATCGCGGAAATTTCGCCGCATGGCAGGTTTTCTGGGGGCTGCTGCCACCGCTCTGACACTCTTTACAGCGCCGCAACCCGCTTTTGCGCAGGTGACCGCGTTCAAACAGGCCGTTGCCGAAGCCGCCGCGCGGGATGAGGATATCGCCGCCTACTACCGGACCCACGGCTATGCACCGATCTGGACCGAAGCGACAGAGACACAGCGCGCCCGACGTGCCGCACTTATGTCAGCGATCCGCGCGGCTGATTTGCACGGGCTGCCCGTCGCACGCTATGACCCTCAAGGGCTGATGGAAAAGCTCAAAAACGCGCAGACCCCGCGGGATCGCGGGCTGGCCGAGGTCGAGATGACGCGCGTTTTCCTGCAATACGCCCGTGATCTGCAAACCGGTGTGCTGGTGCCGTCGCGCATTGATCCGTCCATCGTGCGCGAAGTGCCATACCGCGACCGTCAGACCTATATCACCGATTTCATTTCTTCCGATCCCACGCCGTTCCTACGCAATCTGCGCCCGCGGACGATGGAGTATAACGCCCTGATGCGTGAAAAGCTGCGGATGGAGCATTTGCTGACCCAAGGCGGTTGGGGCCCCGCGGTGCCTGCATCCTCGCTCAAGCCCGGGGCGCAAGGCACGCAAGTGGTCGCGCTGCGCAACCGGTTGATGTCGATGGGGTATCTGAAACGGTCCAACGTGATGACCTATGACGCCACGTTGCAAGAGGCGGTGCGCAGCTTTCAAAAAGATCACGGGCTGAATGAGGACGGCGTTGCCGGCTCCGGCACCATGGCCGAGATCAACAAGAGCGTCGAGACGCGGCTGCAATCCGTCATCGTCGCGATGGAGCGTGAACGCTGGCTAAACAAGGAACGCGGCGCACGTCACGTGCTGGTCAATATCCCCGCCTTCACCGCGTCCATCGTCGATAACGGGCAGGTCACCTTCGAGACACGCTCGGTCGTGGGGGCGAACCAATCGGACCGTCTGACGCCTGAATTCTCGGATGTGATGGAATATATCGTCATCAACCCGACGTGGACGGTGCCGCGGTCGATCGTGACCAAGGAATATCTGCCGTCGATGCAGCGCAACCCCAATGCAGCTGGTCATATTGATCTGATCGATAATCGTGGCCGGATCATCAGCCGTGGGTCTGTGAACTTTAGCCGTTATACAGCGCGCACCTTCCCCTATGGCATGCGCCAAAAGCCGGGGCGGACCAATGCGCTTGGGTTGGTGAAGTTCATTTTCCCCAACAAATACAACATCTACCTGCACGACACGCCCTCCAAGAGCCTGTTTGACCGCGACGTTCGTGCCTTTAGCCACGGCTGCGTGCGGCTCGCCGATCCGTTTGATTTCGCCTATACGCTGCTGGCCCCGCAAGCCGCTGATCCTGTCGCCTATTTCAAACGGCAACTGGCCACAGGCCGCGAGACTTTCGTCCATCTGGATACCGAAGTGCCGGTCCACATCATCTACCGCACCGCCTTCACCACACCGCGCGGCCATACGCAGTATCGCGCCGACATCTATGGTCGCGATGGCCGTATCTGGGATGCGCTAAGCAAGGCGGGGGTGGCATTGGGCGCGGTTCAGGGTTAACTCGTCCCTGACAAGGGGAGACCGCACATGACCTACACCATCCAACAGATCGCCGACGCGCTTGGCTTGCCAGCGGTCGGCGATACGTCCATTTCGATTGCCAAACTGGCAGAGCCGGCAGACGCGGGCCCCGACGATCTCGCGCTCGCCATGAGCCCCAAATACGCACAATCGCTGTCTGACGGATCGGCCCGCGCGGCCATGCTCTGGCCCGATGCTGATTGGCAAGAGATGGGGTTGAACGCCGCCATCTTGCCGGACCGTCCGCGCTTTGCCATGTCGGGACTGACCCGCATGATGGATCCGGGGCAGGGGTTCGGGGCTGGCATCCACCCCTCTGCCATTATTGATGAGACTGCCGAACTGGCCGAGGACGTCTCTGTCGGCCCATTGACGATTGTGGCGGCAGGCGCGAAAATCGGCGCTGGCTCTGTCATCGGGCCGCAGTGCTACATTGGGACAGACGCGGTTCTGGGTAAGAACGCTTATCTGCGCGATCACGTCAGCATCGGCGCGCGGGTGCGCATCGGCGATGATTTCATCGCGCAACCGGGCGCGCGGATCGGCGGCGACGGGTTTTCGTTCGTGACGGCTGAGCCCAGCACGGTGGAACAGACGCGCAAGACTCTTGGTGATCGCGGCGACACAAAAGCGCAACAATGGACCCGTATTCACACCCTTGGAAGTGTGACGATCGGGAACGACGTGGAATGCGGTATGAACTGCACGGTTGACAGCGGCACCATTCGCAACACCGTGATTGGCGACGGCAGCAAGCTCGATAACCTCGTGCATCTGGGGCATAACGTTGTGGTCGGCAAAAACTGTCTGCTGTGCGGGCAGGTCGGTATCGCCGGTTCCGTGACCATCGGCGACAACGTGGTGCTGGGGGGACAGGTGGGCGTCAGCGACAATATCACCATCGGCGACGGGGTGATCGCGGGCGGCGGCACCAAGATCCTGTCCAACGCGCCCGCGGGCCGTTCGTTGCTGGGCTATCCCGCGACAGAGATGGGCAAGCAGATCGAAGGCTACAAAGCGCTGCGCCGTTTGCCGCGCTTGCTTCGCGATGTGGCGGCGTTAAAATCCCAGATGGGCACCTCCAAAGACAGTGAGACAAGCTAGGGCCGATCCATGGCCCGTTCTGACGGAGACTTAGGATGAACATCAAAGATCAGGTCATCAGCATTATCGCCGATCAAGCGTTTCTGACGCCATCGGATGTCACCATGAACAGCACGCTCGAAAGCCTTGGCATCGACAGCATGGGCATCGTCGAAAGCATCTTCGCGATTGAAGAGACATTTGACGTATCGGTGCCGTTCAACGCGAACCAGCCGGATGCTACGGGGTTCGATATCTCTAGCGTGGCCAGCATTGTCGCAGGGGTGGAACGGCTGCGCGCCGAGCAGGCCTGACGCGTGAAACGTGTCGTGATTACGGGGGCGGGCACGGTCAATCCGCTGGGATTGAACGTGCCCGATACGCTTGCGGCCATGCGCAACGGGGTGTGCGGAATCGGGCCGCTTGATTTCCGCGACGTGGATCGGCTGTCGATCAAGATCGGCGGTCAGGTCCACGGGTTTGACGGCGAAAGCCAGTATAACCGCCAGAAGATCGCGCTGTATGACCGGTTCACCCAGTTCACCCTTGCCGCCGCGGCGGAGGCGATCCGCCAATCGGGGCTAGAGTTCAAAGGAGAGCTCTCGGCGAAATCCGGCGTGGTGCTTGGCACAGCGGGCGGCGGCGTCAGCACATGGGACGATAACTACCGTGCGGTCTATGCCGAAGGGAAAAACCGCGTGCATCCCTTTGTGGTGCCGCGTCTGATGAACAACGCCGCCGCCAGCCATGTGAGCATGGAGCATCACCTCAAGGGGCCATCCTTCACCGTTTCAACCGCCTGCGCGTCCTCGAACCACGCGATGGCGCAGGCGTTTACGATGATCCGCAGCGGGATGGCACCGGCGATGGTCACTGGCGGCTCGGAATCCATGATGTGCTTTGGCGGGGTCAAGGCGTGGGAAGGGCTGCGCGTGATGTCGCGCGACGCCTGCCGCCCGTTCTCTGCCAATCGCAGTGGGATGGTGCAGGGCGAAGGCGCAGGCATTTTCGTGTTCGAGGAGTATGACCACGCCCGCGCCCGCGGGGCTGATATCCTGTGCGAAGTATCGGGCTTTGCCATGTCCTCTGACGCGTCGGACATTGTGATGCCGTCCAAGGCGGGTGCTGCTCGCGCGATCAAAGGCGCGTTGGACGACGCCCGGATCAATCCGGAGGAGGTGGGTTATATCAATGCTCATGGCACGGGCACGGCAGCCAATGATAAAACCGAATGTGCGGCGGTGGCGGATGTGTTCGGCACCCATGCAGACAGGCTGATGATCAGCTCGACCAAATCGATGCATGGGCATCTGATCGGCGGCACCGGCGCGGTAGAGCTTTTGGCCTGCATCATGGCCCTGCGCGACGGGGTGATCGCCCCCACCATCGGCTACGAAGAGCCCGACCCCGACTGCGCTTTGGATGTGGTGCCCAATGTGGCCCGCGATGCGCGGGTCACGGTGGCGCTGTCCAACGCCTTTGCCTTTGGCGGCATGATCGCGCGCAGCGCCAGTACCGCGTTCATGCCGCCAAAGGCAAAGGCGT
>NZ_DCAN01000008.1:0-79292 GCF_002311545.1 Sulfitobacter sp. UBA1132
GCGACGACCGGTTGAATCCGCCCAATACACCAGCAAGGACTGGGCGGCGTTTCTGCGGGCCCACAATATCGAACACTCGATGAGCAGGCGCGGGAATTGCCATGACAATGCGCGCGTCCATTGTCCTCGGACCAATGGCGGACAAAGACTTGCCTGAGAGCTTCTTCAACCTGCTTAAACGGGAGCGCGTCCGGGAAACCCAAGCTGCCCCTGGGCACCATTTAAATTCCCCCCTTGAAAACTTTCCCGCCGTAGACGCCGGCGTTGGCTCCTTCCGCTTCCGATGACCCTCCGGCTTGCAGTTTCCGCTTCTTGGCGCGAGGCTGCGATCGTGGGCGTTCGCTTTGGGAGAGGCGGCGTGGACAGCATATTTGGGGGAGGACAGACCGATGGCGGTTGATGCGGGGCGGTTGACGGATTTTGCGACGGCTATTTTGGCGCATGCAGGGAAGGATGCAGGGCGGGCGGCGAAGGTTGCGGCGCGGTTGGTGGGGGCTAATCTGGCGGGGCATGACAGTCACGGGGTGGGGATGATACCCGCCTATGTGGACGGTATTCTTGCAGGGCAGTTGGACGCTGCGGCCGATATCGAGCTGGTGCAGGACAAGGGGCCGTTCCTCTTGGTCGATGGCAACCGTGGCTTTGGCCATATCGTGGCAGAGCAGGCGATGACGCTGGCGATTGATCGTGCGCAGGCCCACCATTTCGCGATGCTGTCCTTGCGCAACAGCTTCCACCTTGGGCGGTTGGGCGACTGGGGCATTATGGCGGCAGAGGCGGGGTTTATCTGCATCCTTTACGCGAATGTTCAGTCCGCGCGCCCCCTCGTGGCACCCTTCGGCGGCAGTGATGCGCGGTTTGTCACGAATCCTTACTGCACGGCGATACCGGCGACCGAAAAGCATCCGATGTTTGTGCTGGATATGGCGACCAGTACCATCGCCATGGGCAAGGCGCGTGTCGCTCAGCTTAGCGGCAAGCCTGCGCCCGAAGGAGCGTTGATTGATGCGCAGGGCAATGCCACGCGCGATCCGTCGGTGGTATTTGACGGTGCTGGCGGGGCGTTGACGGCCTTCGGGCAGCATAAAGGGTTCGGGCTCGCCTTGCTGGGGGATATCTTGGGTGGATCGTTCAGCGGGGGCGGGGCCTATGCGCCCGAGCGCGAGGTGCCCGACCGGATCGTGAACAACATGATGGCGATCTTGATCGATCCGAATGTCTTTGGTCTTGCGCAAAGCTTTGGTGTGGATGTGGACAGCTATACAGATTGGGTCAAGGCATCCCCGGCAGCGCCCGGCACGGCGGGGGTGCAATTCCCCGGCGACCCCGAAAGGCGCAGCACGGCAGAGCGATCGGCCAAGGGTATTCCGCTGGATCCAGGCACATTGGCGCAACTGTCGGAGGCGGCGCGCAAGGCGGGTGTTCCCGCGTCAGAACATCTCTGCTCTACCTCTGATTGACGTCACCCTGCGCAATCGCGCCTCTCGCGGTCTTTTGTTGACTCAAGGAAAGGCGGGCTCTTATCCTCTTCCAAAGGGCGGAACCACGTTTCACAAGAAAACGGGCCGCTAACCCTGCCGCAGACGCGAATGTTTAGCGCCGCAGGAATTTCTGGGAGGAAAGATATGAACGTATTGAAGACGACGGTCGTGGCATTTGGGTTCACGGCTTCCATGGGGGTCGCGCAGGATCTGGACCTGCCGCGTCAACTGAGCTGGACAGCCTATGACACCGGGTCGGCGGGCTATAATCAGGCCGTGGCAATCGGTGCTGCGTTGCAAGATGCCGCGGGGGTGAACCTGCGCGTGCTGCCGGGCAAGAACGACGTGTCGCGCACAGAACCATTGCGACAGGGGCGGGTTGAATTCTCGGCCACGGGTGTGGGCGGTAGTTTTATGGCGCAGGAAGGTGTGTTTGATTTCGGGGCCGAAAACTGGGGCCCGCAGCCGATCCGCGTGCTGCTGGCGAACAACGGCGGCGCGATCAACCTTGCGGTCGGTGTCGCGGGCGATTTGGGGATCGAGACCTATGCCGACCTCAAGGGGAAGCGCGTGTCCTATATCGTGGGTGCCCCTGCGTTGAACGTGAACACCGAAGCCTATCTGGCCTATGGCGGCTTGACCTGGGACGATGTGGAGCGGGTTGATTTCGGGGGGTTCGGGGCCAGCTGGACCGGCCTGATCGAAGGGCAGGTCGATGCGGCTTTCGCGTCGACCAATTCGGGCAAGGCATATGAGGCCGAAGCGGGGCCGCGCGGGCTGTTCTGGCCGCCGATTGATCCCGACGACACCGAGGGTTTCGCCCGCATGCAGGAAATTGCCCCCTTCTTCACGCTGAACAAAGCCAAGGTCGGGGCCACCATCGACGGGACCGACGGCTATCAGGGCGCGGGCTATGCCTATCCGGTGCTGACCTCGATTGCGGCCACGGACGAAGCGCTGGTCTATAATATGACCAAGGCGATGGTAGAGCTGTTCCCGAAATATGACGGCAATTCCCCCGGCATCGGTGGCTGGGCGCTGGACAAGCAGAACATGGAATGGGTGGTGCCCTACCACGAAGGGGCGATCCGCTATTTCGCAGAAGTGGGCGCTTGGTCCGACACCGCGCAGGCGCATAACGACAAACTTGTGAAACGCCAAGAAGCGCTGGCCGCGGCATGGGAAGCGACGAAAGCGTCCAACCCCTCTGACTGGGAAGCCGCTTGGTCCGAGGCGCGCCGCAAGGCCTTGGCAGACGGCGGGTTCTCTGTCGTTTTCTAAACCTTTCCAAAGTTCGGGGCGGGCTGGTCATGGTGCCGGCCCGTTCCTGCTGTGCCGCTTACCGGCCCGTACCCCCTAATATGAAAGCGTTTTTATGACCGATCCCGATACATCGCGCGCCCCGCAGCCGAAGTTCGAGGAGGTGGCGATTGACGGTGCCACCCCGGCAGAGCGGATCTCGGGGGTGGCACGTTGGGTCGTGGTGATCACGACGCTGCTGTCGCTGGTGCTGGTGGTGAACCAGCTTTTCAACCTTCAGCTTTTCGGGATTGTGCTGATCGACGGGCGGTATCTGTATATCCTCGGGGGGATGTTCATGGCGTTGACGTTCCTTATCTTTCAGGCCCGCGGCGGCAAGGGGGGGGAGCCGACACCGCTGGACTGGGTGCTGTTTGCCGCTTCGGTCGGGACCACGGGCTATCTGGCGCAGACCGCGCAGCAGAACCTGTCGCAGGGGTGGGAATATGCAGCCCCTGAAACGGCGCAATATGTTTCGGTCATATTCTTCTTTCTGATCCTGGAGGCAACGCGACGGGCAGGGGGGCTGGTGCTGTTCCTGATTGTCACGCTCTTTGCGTTCTATCCAACCTTCGCGGGCCACGTGCCGGACCCGTTTTCGGGCTTTCAGAGCACGTTTCTGCAAACGGTACCTTACCATATCTATTCCGCCGAAAGCTCTTTCGGCATTCCGATGAAGGCGTTCGGCGGTGTTGTCATCGGCTTCATCCTGTTCGGCGCGGTGCTGCAACGGACAGGCGGCGGGCAGTTTTTCAACGATCTGGCGCTTGGGCTTGTGGGCGGCTACCGCGGGGGCGCGGCGAAGGTCTCTATCTTTGCCAGCGGCTTTATGGGATCGATGTCCGGCTCTGTCATCTCGAATGTCTTGACCACGGGTGCGGTGTCGATCCCCGCGATGCGCAAGACCGGATTCTCGGCCAAGACCGCCGCCGCGACAGAGGCCTGTGCCTCGACTGGCGGGGTATTGATGCCGCCGATCATGGGGGCGACGGCCTTTGTCATGGCGTCCTTCCTGTCACGCCCCTATGTCGAAATCGCGTTGGCTGCCGCCATTCCGAGCATTCTGTTCTACTGGGGGCTTTTCGCGCAGATCGACGCCTACTCCGCAAAACGCGGGCTGCGTGGTTTGCCCAAGCCTGACCTTCCGCGCCTGCGTCAGGTGATGATCGAAGGCTGGCCCTATATCTTCGTTTTCGCGCTGCTGCTCTATATGATGATCGGGCTGCGGCAGGAATCCTCTGCGCCCTTCTATGCGACGGCGCTGCTGCTGGTGGTGAACCAGTTCCGCGCCAGCCATCGTCTGAACCTGAGCCGCCTTGGCAATATGATCGTCGGTGTCGGCATGGGGCTGTCAGAACTGACCGCGATCCTGCTGGGCGTCGGGCTGATCGTGGGGTCGTTCTCGGCCACGGGGCTGGCGGGCACATTGGTGAACGAGCTGGTGTTTCTGGCTGGCGACAGCACGTTGATCCTGTTGCTGATGGGGGCGATCACCGCCTTTATCTTCGGCATGGGCATGACGGTGACCGCCTGCTATATCTTCCTTGCGGTGGTGCTGGCCCCCGCGCTTGAGGCCGGCGGGCTGAACCAACTGGCAGTGCATCTGTTCATTCTCTACTGGGGCATGGTCAGCTATATCACACCTCCGGTAGCGCTTGGGGCTTTTGCGGCCTCTACCATGGCGGGGTCCAACCCGATTGCCACGGGGTTCGAGGCGATGCGCCTTGGCGGTGTGATCTATATCGCGCCCTTCTTCTTTGTGCTGAATCCTGCGTTGATTGGTCAGGCCCCCGCGTGGGAGGTCGTCGTCGCGCTGAGCTGTGCGATGATCGGGGTGACCCTGATCTCGGCGGCGCTGCAGGGTTACATCAGCCTTGTCGGCCCGATTGAAGGCCGTGGGGCGCTACCGATGCGGGTGGCGCTGTTCTTTGGCGGCGTGCTGATCGCCATGCCGCAGAACGATCTGGCCGGTTTGGGCTACAGCCTGTCCTTTCTCATCGGGGTCGCCCTTTGTGCGCTGCCGATGTTGCGGGCGTGGCAGGCGACCTCCGCCGCGCGCGTTACCCCCTAAGGCGAAGGTGGCGGCGCGCGCTTGTCGCGCGCCTTTCCCCGTAGCCGTGTGTCTGCCGGTTACATTTTAAGCGATCCCGATCTTTGGTGCCAAAAAATGAGGCGCGGCTAGGGGCGTGTCCTGTGACATGCCATTTTTTCTAGCGACTCCGCCACTGCCCTAGGCATCTTGGCCTTGTGCCGACACAGGCAACACCGTCGCACGGCAAGCGATCCTGGCAGATGTAACAAGCCATGCGACGATCACAACAATATGCTGCGCCTCCTGTCTAACGTGCTTGGGGGCCCCGGAAAAGTGCGTTCTGACGCGCGGGGTAGCAGCGCCAACAGGGGATAGAAGATGACAACATTCACCAAACTCGCCGCCTGCGCGACCGCTGCATTGATGGGCTCCACCTCGCTGGTGATGGCGCAGGACTGTGCCGATCCGGTCAAGGTCGGCGTGCTGCACTCGCTGTCGGGGACCATGGCGATTTCCGAGACGACGTTGAAAGACACCATGCTGATGTTGATCGACGCGCAGAACGAAAAGGGTGGCGTCTTGGGCTGCGAGATTGAGGCGGTCGTGGTTGACCCTGCCTCCGACTGGCCCTTGTTCGCAGAGAAAGCGCGCGAGCTGCTGACCGTGAACGAGGTCGACGTGATCTTTGGCAACTGGACCTCTGTGTCGCGCAAATCCGTGCTGCCCGTGATCGAAGAGCTGAACGGCCTGCTGTTCTACCCCGTGCAATACGAGGGCGAGGAATCGTCCAAGAACGTGTTCTACACGGGTGCCGCGCCCAACCAGCAGGCGATCCCTGCGGTTGATTACTTCCTCGAAGAGCTCGGGGTCGAGAAATTCGCCCTGCTCGGGACCGACTATGTCTACCCGCGTACCACCAATAACATTCTGAAATCCTATCTGATGTCCAAGGGCATTGCCGAAGAAGACATCTTTGTGAACTACACCCCGTTTGGCCATTCCGATTGGGCCACGATCGTGGGCGATGTCGTGGCACTGGGTCAGGACGGCAAGCAGGTGGGCGTTGTGTCGACCATCAATGGGGACGCGAACATCGGTTTCTACAAAGAGCTCGCAGCGGCGGATGTGTCGGCGGATGATATCCCCGTCGTTGCCTTCTCGGTGGGCGAGGAAGAGCTGTCGGGGCTCGATACATCGAACCTTGTCGGGCATCTGGCGGCGTGGAACTACTTTATGTCCGCAGACACCCCTGCAAACGCTGAATTCATCGAACAGTGGAAAACATCCATCGGCGACGACAAACGCGTGACCAATGACCCGATGGAGGCGCATTACATCGGCTTCAACATGTGGGTGAATGCGGTTGAACAGGCTGGCACCACCGATGTCGATGCCGTGCGCAGCGCGATGTACGGGCAGACCTTCCCGAACCTGACCGGCGGCACCGCCGAGATGCTGGTGAACCACCACCTGTCCAAACCCGTGCTGATCGGCGAGATCACGGCAGACGGTCAGTTCGACATCATTAGCCAGACCGATCCGGTGCCCGGCGATGCCTGGACAGACTTCCTGCCCGAAAGCGCTGTGCTGACCTCCGATTGGAAAGATCTGGAATGCGGCATGTACAACACCGAAACGGAAACCTGCGTTCAGCTGACCTCTAACTACTGATCCTGAACGCCGGGGCGGGCAGGCTGACTGGCCGCCCCATCACCTTATTTCCCAGACTTACCACAAGGGTTCCCTATGTTCCGCCACCTGTTAATGCTCCTCTGTTGGGTGGGCATCGTGGGAACGGCACAGGCGCAAGATTTGCAGCCCGTGCTTCAAGCTCATGCCGATGAAATTGCCAAACCCTCGCGCAGCTCTGTCTCTGTCGCGCTGGATGATCTGGTTGCCTCCGGTGCGCCGCAGGTCAGCGCGTTTCTTGAACGCTGGCAGGACAAAGGGGTCTGGCAACGCGACGCGGATGGTGTGTTCTTTTTCGGCACCGAGACAGGCGACACGCTGGCCTTGCGCGATATCGACAGCGATGCGGAAAGCACGGCACCGGCAAGCGGGTTTTCGCAGCTGAAACCCAATGGCGGAGTGCGCCGCCTGATCGGCACCGCGCTTGTGCAGTTCCAACTGACCGACCTTGATCTTGCACGCCGTCAAAGTGCGGTCGATTCCATCGCCCGCCGCCCGGAGGCGGACCAACTGGCCCCCCTGCGCGCCTCGATCGAGGCAGAGACAGACGCGGCGCTGAAGGCCCGCAAGATCCAGCTGACCAACTTCCTCTCTGCCAGTTTTGGCGACACAGCCGCCGATCGTATCGCCGCGATCACATCAATGGCCAGCGATACCTCGATCGAGGCGCGGGCGGTGATGAACCAGATTCTATCGACCAAAACAGCGACGCCGTCTGAAACACCCAGCGGCAACGTCGCGCGGGTGCTGACGCCAGGGGAGGATATTTCACCCGATGCGGCCTATGCGCAGCTTGTGGCGGCTGATCTGGCCCCGGCGCGGGTGCCCCCCGCCGCGATCCGCGACGCTTTGGCGGCGAACGTTGTCAACGGGCGTGTGGGTGGTATCCCGACAGCGCGGCTGAATACCGATGCGGCGCGTGCGACGGCCTATGCCGCACTTGCCGCTGCGGGCACCGTACCGCCGCTGGTGACCACGCGGGACCGGCAAGCTGCCATCGCGGGCATGACGTTCTACGAGGTGTATGATGAGCCCGACAGCGCCGTCACAGATGCCGCGCGGGCCGCGCTCGACAGTATCGAGACCCGCGTCGCCGCGGCACAGACGCTGGACCTGACGCTGGACGCGCTGTCGCTCGCGTCGATCTATTTCCTTGCCGCTATCGGCCTTGCCATCACCTTTGGCGTCATGGGGGTCATCAACATGGCCCATGGCGAGTTTATCATGATGGGGGCCTATACCGGCTATGTCGTGCAGCTGTTCGTGCCCGATTACACGCTGTCGATCATCATCGCCCTGCCGCTGGCCTTTGCGGTCACATTCGCCGCCGGTGTGGTGATGGAGCGGTTGGTGATCCGGCACCTCTACCACCGTCCGCTAGAGACGCTGCTGGCGACTTTCGGGATCTCTATCGCTTTGCAGCAACTGGCCAAGAACATCTTTGGCACGCAGGCCCGCCCGCTGACCTCTCCGGCTTGGCTGGACGGGGCTTGGGTGATCTCGGATGTGATCCAGATCAGCTATATCCGCATCGCGATCTTCGTGTTGGCGCTGCTGTTCCTGGGGCTGATCCTGTTTGTGCTCAAACGCACCCGACTGGGGCTAGAGGTGCGCGCCGTGACGCAGAACCCCGGTATGGCGGCCAGCATGGGCATCAACCCCGACCGCATCAACATGATGACCTTTGGCCTTGGCTCGGGCATCGCGGGGATCGCGGGGGTGGCCATCGGGCTTTATGCCAAGGTCACGTCCGAGATGGGGGCCGATTACATCGTGCAATCGTTCATGACCGTGGTCGTGGGCGGCGTCGGGAACGTCTGGGGCACGCTGGCCGGGGCCTCGCTTATCGGGTTCCTGCAAAAGGGGATCGAATGGTTCAACCCGTCCAATACCCTCGCGGCACAGACCTATATGGTGCTGTTCATCATCCTGTTCATTCAATTCCGTCCCAAGGGCATCGTTGCCCAAAAGGGTCGGGCAGCGGCGGATTGATCCATGCGTAAAACATTCCTTTCCGAAAACCCTTCCGTCCTGTGGTTCATCGCGCTGTTGGGGCTGTTTACCCTCGCGGTCGCCATCGGGTCAGAGGCGACAGGCACGGGCCTTATCTCTACCTCTATGGTCAAGACCTTGGGCAAAACGCTGTGCCTGTGTCTGATCGCCATCGCGATGGATGTGGTCTGGGGCTACTGCGGTATCCTGAGCCTCGGGCATTTCGCCTTCTTCGGCATCGGCGGTTATGCCATCGGCATGTGGCTGATGTATGCACGCACCGAAGGCATCGTGTTGTCGAGCCTCGAAGGTCAGGTGATCCCGCCCACACCGCAAGAGGTGCAGGACGCCATCGGTAACCAGATCTTCGGCGTCGTTGGCAGCTCTGACTTTCCGTGGCTCTGGGCCTTTTCCGACAGCCTGTTCCTGCAATTGCTGATGGTGGTGATTGTGCCGGGGCTGCTTGCGCTAATCTTTGGCTGGCTGGCGTTCCGCAGCCGTGTCACGGGCGTTTACCTGTCGATCCTGACGCAGGCGATGACGCTGGCGCTGTCGCTGTGGCTGTTCCAGAACGACAGTGGTCTGCGCGGCAACAACGGGCTTTCCGGTTTGCAGAATATTCCGGGGTACGAAGACACCTCGCAGGCGACCATCAGCCTTGTGTTCTTTATGGGGTCGGCGCTGGCGCTGGCGCTTGGGTATATCCTCTTTGCATGGGTGGTATCGGGCAAAATGGGCAGCGTGGTGCAAGGCATCCGCGATAACGAGGCCCGCGTCCGCTTCCTTGGCTACCGTGTGGAACGCTACAAGCTGTTTATCTTTACCCTGACCGCCGTGATCGCCGGTATCGCCGGGGCGCTTTATTACCCGCAGGCGGGTATCATCAACCCGGCAGAGATCGCGCCGATTGCATCGATCTATCTGGCGGTCTGGGTCGCGATTGGCGGGCGCGGGCGGCTTTACGGCGCGGTGATCGGGGCGGCATTCGTATCCTTGCTGTCCAGCTGGTTCACGGGCGGCGGTGCCCCTGCCATCAATCTGGGGTTCTATACGATCCTATGGACCGACTGGTGGCTGGTACTGCTTGGCGTATCCTTTGTTTGCGTCACCTTGTTCTTCCCCAAGGGGATCGGCGGCCTGTTTGATTATCTGGTGAGGAAACCGTCATGAACGATACCCTGTTAGAAGTCTCCGGCGTGTCGAAATCCTTTGACGGGTTCAAGGCGATCAACAACCTGTCGATCCAGATCGCAGAGCCGGAACTGCGCGCTGTGATCGGGCCGAACGGGGCGGGCAAGACCACCTTTATGGACATCATCACCGGCAAGACGCGCCCCGATAGCGGCCATGTCGTCTGGGGAGAGCGGAATATATCGCTGCTTGGTATGTCAGAGGCGGATATCGCGAACGAAGGGGTGGGGCGCAAGTTTCAGAAACCCACCGTGTTCGAAGCGCAGACCGTGCGGCAGAACCTTGCCATGGCGCTGAAGAACCCGCGTGGGCCGCTGGCCGTCCTGCTGCACCGTAAAACGCCGTCCAACGCCGCGCGGATCGAAGGCATCGCGGCAGAGATCGGCCTGACCGACAGCCTGACCCGCATCGCCGGAGAGTTGAGCCACGGGCAGAAGCAATGGCTTGAAATCGGCATGCTACTGGCGCAGGAGCCGCGTCTGCTGCTGGTCGACGAACCCGCCGCCGGCATGACGGTAGAGGAACGCGAAAAGACCACCGATATCCTGAAACGCGCCGCCAAGACCCGCGCCGTGGTGGTGGTGGAACATGACATGGAATTCGTGCGCAGGCTCGATTGCAAGGTCACGGTGCTGCACGAAGGATCGGTGCTGGCCGAAGGCAGTCTGGACCACGTGACATCCAACCCGAAAGTGATCGAAGTTTATCTGGGGCGTGGCCATGCTTGAAGTTGAGAATCTGGACCTGCACTATGGTCAAAGCCGCATTCTTTACGAGGTGTCCTTTCAGGCTCCCAAGGGGCAGATTACAACCCTGATCGGCAACAACGGGGTGGGCAAGACATCGACGCTCAAGGCGATTGCCGGGCGGCATCCGGCGTCGGCGGGCACGATCACCGTTGACGGGACGCCAGTGCGTTTGACCACAGCCTTTCAGGCGGCGAATGCGGGCATTGCTTATGTGCCGCAGGGGCGCGAGGTTTTCCCGATGATGACGGTTGAAGAGAACCTTGAGACGGGGTTTGCCTGCCTACCCAAGGCCGAGCATCGCATTCCCGATCACATCTACGATCTGTTCCCTGTCTTGCGGGATATGAAGGCGCGGCGCGGGGGGGATCTGTCGGGCGGGCAGCAGCAGCAGCTTGCCATCGCACGGGCGCTGATCACGCGACCGCGGGTCTTGTTGCTGGACGAACCGACTGAAGGCATCCAGCCCAATGTGATCCAGCAGATCGGGGATGCGCTGCGGTTGCTGCGCACCCAAGGCGACATGGCGATTGTATTGGTCGAACAGAATGCCGATTTCGCCTATGCGCTGGGCGACAGCTTTATCGTGGTCGAAGGCGGGCGCAACGGGCCGCGCAAGCTGAAGGCCGATTACACCAAGGACATGTTGATCGCCGATCTGGCGCTTTAGGCCACCATCGCCACGTCGGGGTCTTCGATCGAGGGGCAGGTGAACCAGAATACGGTTTCCTCCCCCGGCACACTGTCGAACCCGATTTCGCCGCCCATGGCCTCTACCAGATGGCGCGAGATATTGAGCCCAAGCCCGGTGCCACCGCGCTGTCGCGTGTTCGATGCTTCGGCCTGCGAGAACGGCTGGAAGATGCGTTCGCGGAACTCCTCTGAGATGCCGTTACCCAGATTGGTGACAGAGATTTTGGTCATGTCGCCCACTGGCGCTGTGGTCACTGTCACGGCGGTTTCGGGGTAGGCGAACTTGCAGGCATTGGACAAGAGGTTGGTCAGCACCTGCATGATCCGGTTCTTGTCGGTCAGCACGTGGTGGTCGGGATCGGGCGTGTCTACGTCGATCTCGACCTTCCATTCGCTGGCATAAGGCTCTACCTGCTCGGCGGCGAGGGTGACGATATCGCCCAGCTTCTCCGGTTTCGGCACAACGGTCATGCTGCCTGCGTTGATCTTTTCCATGTCCAGAATGTCATTTACCAGCGCGACAAGCCGGTCGCAGTTGGCCGTGGCGATCTGCACCAGACGCACCGCGCCGGCATCCGGATCGTCCTGTGTCTGGGCCTCGAGCAGCCCCAACGCCCCCTTGATAGAGGTCAGCGGCGTGCGCAGTTCGTGGCTGACGGTGGCGACAAAGTCGTGCTTCATCTGTTCAAGCTTGTTGCTTTCGGTGATGTCGATCTGGATACCCAGCATCCGCAGGGCGCGCCCGTTCTTCGCCCGCTCTACCACGACCGCATCCGATTTGATCCAGCGCCAGTTGTCCTGACCGACGCGGATGCGAAAGCGGGCCTCGGCGCGGTCGGTCATCCCGTTCAGACAGGCGAGCTCGATCTTCTTGACCACCGCCGCATCGTCGGGATGCACATGCTGCATCTTATCGTAATAGGGGTTCTGACAGGCGGGGTCAGCGGGGTGGTGCATGATGTCGCGCCATGTGTCCGACACCACAGATGTGCCATTTTCCAGATCAATGTCAAAGACCCCGATATGTGCACTGCTGAGCGCGAGGCTCCACCGTTGTTCGGTTTCCGCGATCTTGAGCGTGCGGCGCTCGCTGTCGGTGATATCGCGCAGCATCAAGGTGATACGCGTCTCTGCGTCGGCGGTAAGCCAGGTGTTCTTCTCGACCTCAAGTGTGCGGGGTTCTGTCGTACCTTTGTGGGGCGGCACCACGACTTTCACACCGCCGTCGGCACGGTGGATGTCGACCTCGGGCAGCAGGTCTTGCACGAAGTCGCCCGTCGCGTCCTTGCGGTGCCCGGCAGCGATCAGATGCTGTCGCGCGGCATCGTTCAGATGCAGTATTTCACCCGATTGCCGGACCGAGATAATCGGCAGCATCGCGTTTTCGAGGATCGATCGTTTCTCTTGGTGTTGCGTCTCAAGCTCGCGGGTTTTGTCGGCCACCGTCTGGTTGATTGTCAGATTACGTTTCAGGATCACCGACTGGATGATCAGGATCAGCGCCGTGATGGTCAGCGACAGCGCCAGCACGATCCATTTGGCGTTGTTCGGTTGCGCGGCCTCGAAGGCCGGGGTGCTGGCCCAGTGCAGGGTCATGCGTTGGCCATAGCCCGTATGGTTACCTGAAAATTCAAAGGCCGGGGCGGGGGCATCGCTGGCGACGGTTGGATGGTGCTGGAACGGGGCGCCATTCTCATCATAGAAGGACACATCCAGCGTGATGAGGTCATTTTGCGCGGCGAAGAGATCGCTAAAGATTTCGTCCACATCGACCATCGCAAAGGCGACGCCCAGAAACGCCGCATCAGGATCGCGGGTGCCGTCAGAAGCGGCGGCAGGGCGGAAAATCGGTTTGATCAGCAGGGCATGGCAGTTTTCACCGTGGAGCGCAGGGGTTGTCGAAAGCGTCTTGCCACTTGCATAGGTGGCGAGGGCCGTGGCCAGAAGATCTGCGTTGCTTGAAAACTCTGTCCCGACCATGCCGGCGAAGTTTTCCGTCGGTGTGGCGCGCTGGATCACGAAATCCTTCAGCGTGCCGTCGGTTTCGTCATACACAGGGACGGCAAAGCCGATGGCGTCCAGCACGTAGGAACCGTCTGCAATATGGACCGACGTAGCGTAGGTCTCCATATCCTGCGCCGTCACCTCGTCAGAGGCAGCGACAAAGCCCGCGACACCGTCGAGCGTCCTGCCGTATTCGTCGGCGCGCCGCCCCATTGACGACAGCCCTTGGCTGACCAGCGCGTGAAACCTGTCCTGCGCTTGGACCTGCACAGTATTGCCCGCCACAAAGAAGAACAAAAAGGAAAGCCCGATGCAGACGCAAAGGGTAAACAGTTGGAAGTAGGCTAGCTTGCGCGGAATTGTCATCGTTGCCCTGTCACTCAGTCCTGCACAGAGGGTCGTACGCTCTGCATCTCTCGAATTTCTCTGCCATCGTTAATGGTTTCTGAAACTGGCGGAATTATGGCGCTGTTGCTCATTTCACACAAAGCGCTTGCGGCCTTGGACGTGTTTGCAGCGCATATACCAAGGGTGTTTCGGGAACCCGCCGCTGTTTCGGGTCGTTTGTCTTGGGGATGTGATCAAATAGCCACGTGAGAGCGGGCCTTTTGTGCTCCCGCTAATTCAGTAACGAGTAAGGAAGACCCCATGGAAGAAGTCGACGCCAACCCCGGCCTGATTTTCGATAAACTTGACGGCTGGTTGGACGGCTTTTTCAGATTGCTGCCGAATATCGGCGTCGCGCTGGTTGTGGCCGTGGTGTTCTGGTTTCTGGGAATGGGCATCGGCGCGCTGATCCGCAAATCCGCCGGGCGCCGCGGACGCGAGAATTTGGGCGACGTGGGCGGGGCGCTGATGCGGTGGGCCGTGACGATCATCGGCTTCATGCTGGCGGTGACTATCGTCGCCCCGACGGTCACACCGGGGGATCTGATTGCCGGGTTGGGCGTCAGCTCTGTCGCGATCGGCTTCGCCTTCAAGGATATTTTGCAGAACATGCTTGCAGGTATCCTGATCCTGCTGCGTCAGCCTTTTGAAGTCGGCGATCAGATCGTGTCGGGCGGGCATGAGGGCACGGTCGAAAAGATCGAGACCCGCGCCACGATGATCAAGACCTATGACGGTCGCCGCGTGGTGATCCCGAATTCGGACATCTATACAGACAGCGTGGTGGTTAATACCGCCTTTGACACGCGCCGGTCGGAATATGACATTGGCATTGGCTGCAGCGACGACTGGGACGCCGCGCGCAAGGTGATGCAGGATGCCTGTGCCAGCGTTGAGGGTGTAGAGGCCGACCCAGCCCCCGAAACGATACCGGTCGAACTGGGCGATTCCGCCAACATCGTCCGCTTGCGGTGGTGGACGAAGTCGGACCGTGCGTCGCAGATCCATACCTTCGGGGCGGTGCTGCAGGCGGTCTATAAAGCGCTGGATGAAAAAGGGATCGATATGCCCTATCCAACGCAGGTGCATCTGTTCCACGACCAGACCGAAGCGACCGACGGCGACCGCCGCGCGCAGCGCGAGGGGTGGCCCGCAGGCGAGGGCGACGTGCCGAAATCGCGCGCTCAGCAACGCGACGAGAAAGAAGAGAAAGCGCGTCGATCCGACGCCTGATCAATCCAGAGAAGAAGGGATTATATGTTTTTCGACAATACGGTACTGGATGTTCTGGCCCGCGGCTTCGTGCTCAGCGGTGTGGCGCTGATCTGGATCATCCTCATGGTGCGGATCGTCGGGCTCAATTCCTTCTCCAAAATGACGAACTTCGACTTTGTGACCACCATCGCCTTCGGCTCTTTGCTGGCGGGGGCGGCGCAAGCGTCGGATTGGAAGGCGTTCTTCCAGACCTTGGTCGCGACGACCTGCCTGTTCCTTTTCCAGTTCGGCCTATCCTATCTGCGCCGTCGGTCTGAAACCGCTTTGCATACCATCCAGAACGCGCCGGTCTATCTGATGGAGAATGGCAAGATCTGCGAAGAGGCGATGCGGGTCAATCGTGTGTCGCGCAGTGACCTGATGGAGAAGCTGCGCGAATCCAACGTCATGCGGCTGAGCGATGTGCGTGCCGCCGTGTTCGAGACGACGGGCGAAGTCTCTGTTCTATGCGGGGACGAGGTGGATGACGCGATGCTGGAGTACGTCCACCGCGTCTAACCGATATACCTGAGTATTTAAGTCGCTTGTAGCGGCGGACGTTTTGCGCGATCTGTGGGCTATGCCTGTAACCTTATCAGATTTCGAAGCCTCCGCCCACGCGACCCTTGCCGCTGATGTGTTTGCCTACCTTGAAGGCGGCGCAGAAGGGGAGCTGTCGCTGCGCCAGAATCGCGCCAGCTTTGGCCGGATAGGATTGTTGCCACGCCTGTTGGCGGACTGTGCAGGCGGCCATACGCGCACGACGATATCGGGGCAGCCATCGGCGCATCCGATCATAGTCGCGCCGATGGCGTTTCAACGGCTGTTCCACTCGGAAGGGGAAACTGCGACTGCAATGGCCGCTGCCGCGCAGGAGGCGGTGATGGTGGTCAGCTGCCAGACCAGCACTGCGCCCGAAGACATCGCCACCATCCCCGGGCGACGCTGGTTCCAACTCTATATGCAGGCGGATCACGATAGCACGATGACCTTGGTCAACCGCGCGGTGGACTGCGGGGCAGAGGCGCTGGTGGTGACGCTTGACGCGCCGATCAACGGGCTGCGCGACCGCGAAGTTGCCGCGGGCTTTGCGCTGCCGGATGGCGTGCGCCCCGTGATGCTGGACCCGCTGCCACAACCACCGCGACCGCAGTTGCAAGACGGGCAGAGCGTGGTGTTCGACGGGATGATGGTCTTTGCCCCCACATGGGCAGACCTGACGCGGCTGATTGCGGACAGCCCCGTTCCGGTGATCATCAAAGGCTGTCTGCGTGCCACGGATGCGCGGCGGTTTGTCGATGCCGGTGTTGCGGGGATCATCGTGTCAAACCACGGGGGCAGGGTGCTGGATACCGTTCCGGCCCCCGTCACGCAGTTGGCCGCCGTGGTGCAGGCGGTGGGGCAGGATGTGCCGGTCTATCTGGATGGCGGCATCCGGCGCGGGAGCGATGTGTTCAAGGCGCTGGCATTTGGGGCTGAAGCCGTGCTGGTCGGTCGCCCCGTGATGCACGGGTTGATCGTCGACGGGGCACGCGGGGCCAGTCAGGTGTTGCGTCGCTTGCGGGACGAGCTGGAAGTGACGATGGCCCTATGCGGCTGCGCAACAGTCGCGGACATCACCCCCGATATGATCACAGCCTTCGGCGGTGATCCGATCAGCGAAAGCGATAGCTGATCGGAATGGCCAGATTGAACGGGCCGGCACCCATGGCAGAGGGCGGGCGCGGCAGTGTTTGCAGCCGGTCAAAGATATCCAGCGCCGCCTGATCCAGCACGGGCCAGCCGGAGGATTTGGACACCTCGCGGCCTTTGATCTGACCGTATTGATCCAGCGTGAAGGCTACGGTTGTGGTCCCCTCGGCGCGGGCTTCGCGGGCGCGGCGGGGGTAATCCTTGGCGGCATTCAACGCCAGAACCAGCGACTTTTGCCAATCCGTGATCTCTGCCCGTTCGGCATCTGTCAGGCCCTGTTCCTTGGCCGCGCTTTGGTCCTGTTCGTCCTGACCCGCGCTTGCCTTGGGGGCGGCAGCCGTGCTTTGCGCGGCGTTCTCGTTTTCGGTCTCTTCCTGCAACTCGGTCGGCGTTTCGGTCGCCTCCTTGTCGGTGTCGACTTCCTGATCGGGGTTGGCGATCTTGAACTGCAGTTCGGGGTCGTCCGGCGTATGCGGTATCTGTGCCAACAGCGGATCGTTTGACGCTTTGGCTTCCTCGCGTTCGGCCGGGCTTTCGAGCGTGGCTTGGCTATCCTCGGCGGGTGGCCCGTCGGGGAGGTCGGTTTCAGGCGCTGCCATGATCATCTCGACCTCGGCCAGATCGATCAGCTCGCGGCCCTGAATGCCCGCTTCTTCCGGTGGTTCGTAGGCCGCGGCCTGTGTCAGCCAAAGTGCCACCAGCGCGCCATGCACGCCGATGCTCAGCCCGGCCCCCAGCATCAACCCGGCACCATATCGCGGGGCGTAGGCAAAGCTCATTCTGCGGTGTCCTGCGCAGCGGGGGCAGGCGAAACGGTTGCCACGTCACCTGCCGCCGCAGGGGCGGCCCCGCCCTCGTCCTCAAGCCCGACGAGGCCGATCTTCAGATAGCCTTCGCTGCGCATGCGGTTCATCACGGCCATCACCTCGCCATAGGGAACCGACCGATCAGCATTGATATAGATGCGCGTGCCCAGATCCAGACGGGTCAGGATGCCAAGCCGCATGTTCAGATCCCCCAAGGATACCTCCTCTTCGCCCACGCTCAGGCTGAGGTCCTGATGGATGGTGACAAAGACCGGATCATCGGGGCGCGGCGCGGGTTTGCCGGTGGCGACCGGCAGCTCTACGTTGACGTCCACGGTAGACAGCGGGGCTGCCACCATAAAGATGATCAGCAGCACCAGCATCACGTCGATAAACGGTGTGATGTTGATATCCGCGTTGGGGGCAAGATCGTCGCCGCCGTCAGAAAGTCGCACGCCCATCGGGGTTACTCCGCTGCCAGTTTGGTGGCGATATCAGGGGTGGTATGGGGCACGTCGGCGGTACGCTCTGCACGGTCCAGATCACGTGACAGGCAGCGCTCCACCAGCGCCGCGGCATCCCCCACACGCGCACGGTAGCCGGTGACGACGCGGGTGATGTGGTTATAAAGCAGCACGGCGGGGATCGCGGCGACCAGACCGATGGCGGTGGCCAGCAGCGCTTCGGCGATACCGGGGGCAACGACGGTCAGGCTGGTGCTGCCGCTTTCAGCGATGCCGATAAAGCTGTTCATGATGCCCCAGACCGTGCCGAAAAGCCCGATGAACGGTGCCGTCGACCCGATGGAGCCCAAGATCATCGCACCAGACTGCATCGCGCGCGCGGCCCCTGCCTCGATCCGCGAAAGCTCGGATGCGACGCGTTCCTTGATGCCCGCCTTGTTCAACCCGTCAGAAATGTCGATCTCGGCCAAAGCGGCGCGGATCATGGCGCGCATGGGGCCGGAAAAGGATTTCGCCTGCGCGCCTTTGACGGCACCTGCCTTGGCAAGCTTGCGGTAGGACCGGCGCAGCCGTGCGTTGGCCCAGCTCACCTGCAGGATCTTGCCCGCCCACACGGCCCAGCCCAGAACCGAGGCGATGGCCAGCCCGAACATCACCGCTTTCACGACGATATCGGCCCCCATGAACATCGCCAGCGACGAATGGCCGCCCTGTTGCGCGGCCACGCGCATCGGCTCGGACAGGGCAGGGCCGATCCATTCGTCAGCCCATGTGATCAGCGCGATATTGACCGACGCAGTGTCGGCTGCGGCCAGTTGCGGCGTCGCGACAAGGACGGCCGCCAGAAGGATGCTTGGAAATTTCATATCAGGTCTCTGCCCATTGTCGGATGAGGTTGTGGTAGATGCCGGTCAGGCGCACAGCGGTCGGGTCGTTCAGACCCGCGCTGGCCGACAGCTCTTGGATGGATTGATCCAGATCGAAGAGAATCTCGCGCTGGCCGCCGTCGCGGATCATTGACTGCACCCAGAAGAAGGACGCAACACGCGCACCACGGGTGACAGGCGTGACCTGATGCAGCGAGGTTGACGGATAAAGCACGCAGTGCCCCGCCGGCAGTTTGACCGACTGGGTGCCGTAGTTGTCTTCGATGACCAGCTCGCCACCGTCATAGTCGCCGGGGTCATTCAGGAACAGCGTGCACGACAGGTCGGTCCGCAGGCGCTGGCCGGTTTGCGGGTTCACGCGGATGGCGTTGTCGACATGCACGCCGAAGGTCTCTGCCTCTTCGTAGCGGTTGAACATCGGGGGCAGGACATGCAGCGGGAGGGCAGCGGAAACCCACGTGGGGTTGCCCATCAACCGCTGGAGCACCAGCGTCTGCAGATCAGGCAGAACGGGGCTGTCGAGGGGAATTTGCTGATTGCGCTTGGTTTGCGCCGATTGCGCGCCGGCGGTGTTGCGGCCGTCGTCCCAGTGGGCCGTGTCGATCACAGATCGGATATGGGCAACTTCCTGCGGTGACAGGATATTTTCGACGCAAAGCAACATGGTGTATCCTTTCGAGGGGATCGGCTGGCGGCGCGGGTCTGCGCCGCCAGCCTTGGGTGTGTGGTTTAGAACTTCATGCTGACAGAGATGGACGCAGAGCGACCCGGTGCCACGTAGACGAACGGCGTGCCGGAGCGGTACAGCGCGTCATAGTAGGTTTCGTCCAGCACGTTATCGATGCGGAAGTTGACCGAGGCATCATCCGTGATGTGGTAATCCGCCATCAGGTCAAAGCGCCAGTAGCTGGGCAGCTCGTTGCCGTTGGTCGCCGCGAATGTGCCGCCCTGAACGCTGCCGCGCCATGTGGCTTGGCCGCCAAAGCTCCACTGGTCGTTATAATCGTAACGGGCCAGTACGTTGAACTGCTCGTGCGCGATATTCGCGAACTCTTCGCCAACGTTGTCGGGGTTGCTGCTTTTCAGCACTTCGCTGTCCATCAGGGTCGCACCGCCGAACAGGCTCAGCTTTTCGGTGATGTTGCCGCCAAAGCCCAGTTCGATCCCGCGGACGCGGTATTCGCCGGTCGCGGTGGTCACAACAGGTGCGCCGCGGCCGCCTGTGCTTTCACGGGCGTTGTCCTTGGTGGTCTGGAACAGCGCAGCGGTGGCGGTCAGGTTGCCGAACTGCCATTTGGTGCCCAGTTCAATCGCGGTGTTTTCTTCAGGCTCCAGCAGCAGGTTCGAGGAATCGATCCCGTTGTAGCTGCCGCCGCCTGCGTCCAGTTCATCCCCGACGGGGTTGGTGGAGGTGGCATAGGACAGATAGATCGACCCGTTGTCGCGGGGTTTCCAGACAACACCGGCATTCCAGTTGAACATGGTGTCATCGCGCGACAGCGTATCGGCACCGGCTTCCGTGGTGGTCCGGCTGACGCTGTAGTCATCCAGACGGGCACCAAGGTTCAACTGCCACTGCGGATTAAAGGTGATCGTGTCGTTCAGATACAGCGACCGTGTGGTGACATCGGTCAGCGTCGCATCGGCGCTGCGGACAGGTGTCGCTGTGGAACAGCCGCTGACATCGGGGTTGTAGATCGCGACAGAGCACCCTTCGAGACGGTCCTCGGCAGTGCCGCCGCCCACTTCGGAGGATAGGCCGACATAGCCGCGCTGGCTGATTTCTTCACGCGAAAGCGCGAAGCCCGCAATCATGTCATGGCGCGCCGACCCGGTGTTGAAGCCAAAGGAAAGCTCGCTGGTGTTCGACGCCACTTCGTTGACCTGATACCGGCTTTTGGGGGAGGCCGTCAGCGTCCAGTTCTGCGGATCGGCGTCCGAGGTGTCAGGGCGCTCAGGCGCCGACACGATATAGTCGTTCTCGGTCCGGCTGAGACGGGAGCGGTTGGTGAATGTCATGCCCGGTGTGACTTCAAAGGTCGCGCCGAAGGTGGCAACGCTTTGTGTCGCATCGTGGAAATCGCGGTCTGGGTTGCCGTAGAAGGTATCACGGTCCAGCGTTGGACGGCCTGCAGCGGATTCGGTGAAGGGCACGCCGTTGGTGCCATCCCATGGCACACCCCAGTCCGGCATCTGTTTCATCTGCAGCTGGTAGGCTTCGAAATCCAGTGTCAGACGGTCGGTCGCTTCGTATTCGGCAGCGATGGACAGACCCAGACGGTCGTCTTTGCTACCATCGCGGCCGGCAACGTCGCTGACTTGGGCGACGGCACCGATGCGGGTCTTGAAACGGTCATTCCAGACCTTGTTCCAGTCGACTTCCTGACGTGCCAGATCGGCGGTGCCAAGGGTCGTGGTGGTTTTGACAAAATCCGTATCCTGCGCCTTTTTGGTCACCAGATTGACCGCGCCGCCGGTGGTCGAGCGCCCACCGATGGAGCCAGACGGGCCTTTGGTGATCTCGACCTGTTCGGCCATGAATGTTTCGCGCACGGCAACACCGGAATCACGCACGCCGTCGATGAAAACGTCGTTGGAGGACCGGAAACCGCGGATGAACAGAACGTCGCCGAATGCGTTGCCGCCTTCGCCAGTGCCCAATGTGATGCCGGGGGTGGTGCGGGCGAGCTCACGCACCGATGTCGCGTTCTTATCGCGCAGCACTTCCTGAGTGACTGCGGTAACCGTGCGCGGTGTATCGACCAGCGGTTGGGTCAGCAGCGAGTTGCCCGATTGAACGGCCTGATATCCGGCTTCGGGGTTGGCGTAGGGCGATAGACCGTTCTCGCCGGCGACGGGCGCGGCGGGGGCAGCAGCAACGGGGGCCTCGGCCACGACGGGTGCAGGGGCGGGTGCCGGTGTCGCGCGGGGGGCAGGGGCCGCCGCGGCGCGTTTCTTGGCGGGTTGTGGCTTGGGCTTGGCGGCCTGCGGCTCTGAGGTTTCAACCTCGATCCCGGGAAGCAGCAGCGGCTCGTCGCTGGATTGCGCATAAAGTGCTGCAGGAGACGTCGCGCCGATGGCGGCGGCCGTCATCATGCCGATGCTGCGGCTGGCCGTGTGGCCACGCAAGCTGTGTGGTGTTTTCGTCTGAGTCATATCGCCCTCGTCATTGCCCATTCGGGCTGTTTTTAGGGGGCTGGTCTGGACGATTGGCTACCTATTCATGGGCGGGTTACTAAGACTGATAAAAATAATCAAGTATTAAACTTCGGCAACCTTACAAAAATTTCAATGGGCTGTAGCGTTGCACGTAAGGCGTTGATCGGGCGCGAGAAACGCCCGTTAATGCAGCGTCGGTGCTGCTTCCATTTGCGCGACCTGGCTTGGCGCGCTCAGGCGCATCCGTTTAAGCGCCAGCCCGAAATCCGCGGCAAGCGATGCCACCAGCGGGGCCATATCGGCGCGAACCAGCAGGGTCGCGATCAGCATCGCGTCTTCGCGCTGTCCGTCCGTGGCTGTCGCGATGAAGTTCGCAAAGCAGGATTCGTCCGATCCCAGACATTTGCACGTGACCGAATGGCGCATCAAAGGCCGCCGCCCGAACCGTGCACAGAGCGAGCATAGCTGTTCAAACGTAGCGAGCGCCTTGCTCCCGTTGGTATGGCCGAGGACGCTTGCAAAATCGCTGCTGACTTTTTCCTGTGCGTCAGGCCCGTCACACCACATCCGCAAATAGATGACCGACGCGGCCTGAAGGCTGTCCAGCTCTGTGATGAACCCTACCGGGGCACCGCCGGGGTGCTGATGCGCGTCATTCATTTGGTCAGGATCAATTTGCCAGCGCGTGTGATCCGCAGGGTGTAGGTCTGGGTATCCAGCACGATTTGGGCGAGATCTCCGCCTTCGGTCAGGTCGCGGGCAGAGTAGGTCGGCAGCGCGTTCATCGGGGCTTGGGTCTTTGGGGGGGCATGAAATGTCATAGGGCTGCTCTATCAATGGTCATGGAAAAGGAACGTTGCACGCGGCACCGATCATCAGGCAGCCCTGCGGCTTGGTCCTGACGGTGAACGGCAGTTTGCGTTCTGGGGAATGGTCTCATCGTGGGACTCCTCACATCATATGTGTCGGGCGTCCCCGTGATCGCACGCGGGGTGGCTAGACGTTTCCATAAACCTGATTGAAATTATAGGGTATGTCAATCCGACAGTTTTAGTCGGAATACTTTGGGCGCGTTTTTCTTTGTCTGTGCCGTGCAAAAGAATACCCCCCGCAGCACCGGGCGGCGGGGGGTATGAGGCGCTTTGACCGGCAAAGCACAAAGGTCGGGTAGGGGTGCGTTATTGCGTCTTCATCTCGGCGCGCAGGCCGCGGAAGATTGCGTAGCACAGGAACAGCAGCACCACAGTAAAGGGCAATCCGGTAGAGATAACCATCGACTGAAGCGACTTGAGCCCGCCCGCAGACAGCAGCAATACGATCGCTACGGCACCTTCGAAGATGCACCAGAACACGCGCTGTGGCGCAGGTGCATCGACCTTGCCGCCTGCCGTGATCGTATCGATCACCAGCGAGCCGGAGTCAGACGAGGTCACGAAGAACACGATGACCAAGACGATCCCGATCAGCGATGTGATCCCGGCAAGCGGCAGCGCATCCAGCATGGCGAACAACTGGCGTGGCAGCTCGGCTTCTTGCGCGGCGGTGTAGCCGTCGCTGATCACCTGATCAATCGCAACGCCGCCAAAGACGCTCATCCACAGGACGCAAACGAGGCTCGGGATCAGCAGGACGCAGGTCAGGAACTCACGTACGGAACGGCCACGGCTGACGCGCGCGATGAACATGCCGACGAAAGGTGACCAGCTGATCCACCATGCCCAGTAGAACGATGTCCAGCCCTGCATAAAGTTCACGTCTTCACGGCCGATCGGATTGGACAGACCGGGCAGATATTCCACATAGGCCAGCAGCGATGACCCGAAGGTCGACAGAATCGCCAGCGTCGGTCCGACCAAAAGCACGAAGGCCAACAGCAAAAACGCCAGACCCATGTTGATCTCTGACAGGACTTTGACCCCGCCATCAAGGCCGCGCAGCACGGACACGGTCGCAATCGCGGTGATGCCGGTGATCAGCAGAACCTGTGTTGTTGGACCAACCGCCACACCAAAGAGCTCGTTCAAGCCCGCGTTGGCTTGCGTGGCGCCCAGACCAAGCGATGTCGCCAGACCAAAGAGCGTTGCAAATACGGCGAGAATGTCGATCACGTGACCGGGCCAGCCCCAGACGCGTTCCCCCAGGATTGGGTAAAAGGCAGAGCGGATGGTCAGGGGAAGACCCTTGTTATAGCTGAACAGCGCCAGCGCCAGACCAACAACGGCATAGATCGCCCAGGGGTGCAGGCCCCAGTGGTAGATCGTGGCCGCCATACCCAAACGCACCGCTTCGGCCTGATCGCCCGCGGCCGCGCCCAAAGGTGCCCAATCGGTGCGCAGGCCGTCTTCGCCAACAGCAGTGCCACCCATGGAGCTCGAGAAATGCGATAGCGGTTCAGAGACGCCATAGAACATCAGACCGATGCCCATGCCCGCCGCGAACAGCATCGAGAACCATCCAAGGTAGGTGTAGTCGGGGCTTGCTTCGGCCCCGCCAAGACGCACACGGCCCAAAGGCGTGACGATCAGGAACAGGCAGAACAGCACAAAGATGTTGCCGGCAGAGATAAAGAACCAGTCAAAGCCCTTTGTCACCGACGAGAACAGCCATGTGAACAGCGCGCCAGACTGTTCGGGCAGCGCGAGGGTGTAGAATACAAAGGCAACAATACACACACCCGAGATCGCGAAGACCGGGTTGTGAATGTCGAAGCCGAAGGGCCCCACGCTGCCTTCTTTGTTGTCTTGGCCGATCTCGTAATCCGTGTCGATTACGGCAGCGGCCCCGTCGGGTGTCGGGATACCCGGCGACGTTTCATCTGTCATTAGATGCTCTCCATTTTATGTATTTGCGACTAATCATAGCGCAACTCCGACAAAACGACCACCGCTGCGCGGGAATTAAGTAAATGAATATCATGGCTTAGCCCCCGGATGCGGGCTTGACGCCCCTTTTGCGGGTCGCGGGCTATGCGTTTTTTCCGTGCTTTACCGCGAATCCCCTCTTTGGATTCGCGTGAAACACCGGGGCCGTTCCGCGTGCCACACTGCCCACGCCCGTCTGAACGGAGGGGGCAACCGCACCGCGGGATAGCGCCCTATCCCAAAAGATATGCCGGCCTATCCGTCCATGTCCCCGACCCACCTGCTTGCGCAAATGAAAGCGCGGGCGTCTGCGGTCACCATGGTCCCATGACAAATTTTTTCATCATGGGGGATGATATGAAAGTTACTTGCACACTACCAATTATCGCAACCGCGGCACTTCTGGCCGCTACCACTGTCAGCGCCGAAGGGTTCAGCCTGTCCGGTGCGCGCTCTGCCATGCAAAGCGACATCTCGTTCAACGTCATGCAATCCGCAGGGCAGGGGCAGATCAAGCTGCGCCATAAGGTCCAGCCCAAAGCGCAGGTCCGGTCCAAGACCGTGAGCAGCCGCAGCCGGTCATTCCAAGAGCTCAGCGGGGTCAGCACTGCCGCCGACCTTAAAAGTCTCATCGCTTGGGCCGAGGCAGGTCCGAAGGGCTATGACGCCGTGCAATACGGGGCCAAACGGCTGCCGCCACAGCGTCCGACGCAAATGACCATCGGCGAAATCTACCGCTGGATCGACCGCACGCCGGGCCAACCGCATGCCATCGGTCGATACCAATTCATTCCATCCACGCTGCGCAGTCTGGTGCGACAGGCGGGGCTAAGCAAGAATGACCGCTTTACCTCGGCGGTTCAGGACGGGCTGGCCGATATCCTTTTGGTCGATGCGGGGTTTAACGCGTTCAAGAAGGGCAAGATCAGCCGCCACCGCTTTATGGAAAACCTCGCACGTATCTGGGCCGGTTTCCCGACCTCTAACGGGCGGTCCTATTATCACGGCTATGCAGGCAACAAGGCCGTCATCTCGTGGAACGAGTTCGACGCCGTAATGAAGAAGATTTTCGCAACCAAACGCGGCTGATCCCCGCGTTAGGGCTTGTTCCGGGCGGACAGCCGTGGCCCAATGGCCGGGTCTGGTGTCCGCCCCGCGGAAGAATCGGGAAGCTGGTGAAACTCCGGCACGTGCCCAACGCTGTAATGGGGATGGTTTGCGCATAGGCCACTGGATTATTCCGGGAAGGCGCGCGGACCAGACGACCCTAAGTCAGAAGACCGGCCAGACAGTACAGCTTGCCCCGCATGGACAGCGGGATTGGCGCATAAACGTATTGTTGGGGACTGAACAATGCCGATACCCTCTGCGCTGGCACCCGCCGCGCCTTTTTCAGATGCTGAACGCGACGCCGTCTACAAGGCGATCTTTACCCGCCGCGATGTACGCGATCAGTTTTTACCCGATCCACTGGCCGAGGATGTGTTGCACCGCATACTGACCGCCGCGCATCACGCACCGTCCGTCGGGTTGTCACAGCCGTGGAATTTCATCGTCATCCGCGATCAGGCCGCACGCGATCAGGTCTGGCAAGCCTTCAACCGCGCCAACGAGGAAGCCGCGCAGATGTTCGAGGGCGACCGCCAGACAACCTACAGGTCGCTGAAGCTCGAAGGCATCCGCAAGGCGCCGGTCAATATCTGCGTGACCTGTGACCGCAGCCGTGGCGGCAAGGTCGTGCTGGGGCGCACCCATAATCAAAGCATGGATCTTTATAGCACCGTCTGCGCGATCCAGAACCTCTGGCTTGCCGCCCGCGCCGAGGGCATCGGGATGGGCTGGGTCAGCGTGTTCCGCGATGCCGATCTGCGTGACCTGTTGAAGATCCCCGACCGGATAGAAATCGTCGGCTACCTGTGTCTGGGCCACGTGGACGAGCTTTACCAGACCCCCGAGCTTGAGGTGAAAGGCTGGAGCAAACGGCTCCCCGTGGACGAGATGATCTTTGACGGTACGTGGCAGGGCGACCCGTAGTCACCGTCCGTCCCGCTCACGTTGTCATCTCCCGCAGTACGGGTAATTTGCGCGGTCAGCGGAACTATGCCGGTTCCCTGACGTTGCCTTTGTGAAGCCAGTGCATCCCGCGTCTGGCACGCAAAGAGGAAGTATTCAAAATGGGCGGTATCATTTATCTCGTTGGTCTTGTGGTCGTGGTTATGGCGGTGCTGTCGCTGGTCGGCTTGGCGTAAGCAAACGCCGGGGAGGCATTTACATGAACACGACACTCACTGAAAAAACTGCCGATGGATCCTATGTCGACTGGCCCGCAATTTTCGCGGGCACCGTTGTCGCTGTGGCGATTGGCCTCTTGCTGACCACCTTCGGCGCGGCACTTGGCCTGTCGTCGATTACGCTGGACGGAACCGACAACTCATCGACGCTTGAACTGGTGCTGACCGCGCTGTGGATGGTGATCACGCTCGTCGCCTCCTATCTTGCCGGTGGTTATATCGCGGGCCGTATGCGCCGCCGCGTCGAAAGCGCTACGGATGATGAAGTCACTGCACGTGACGGGATCAACGGTCTGGTTGTTTGGGGCCTCGGCTCTGTGATCACCGCCGTGATGCTATCAAGCGCGCTGAGCTTTGCAGCCAATACCGCGGGCAATGTTGCTGCGGGTGCAGGCAAAGCGGCTGGTACGGTCGTCGAAGCTGCGGGCTCTGCCGTGGGAGGTGCTGCCTCCGGACTGGCCGATGCGGCGGGTGCTGCAATCCCGGATGAGGCCAAGAATGATCCGACAGATTACCTGTCGAACCAGCTTTTGCGCCCCAATCAGGTCGACCGCCTGACAGCCGATCCCGAGCAACTGGCAGAGCAGACCGCCAGCATTGTTGCGAATATCTACCGCACGGGTGAGGTGAGCGAGGAAGACCGGACCTATCTTGCCGGCGCTGTTGCTGCACGCACCGATCTGACCCAGGCGCAGGCGAAAGAGCGTGTGGACCAAATCGTGACCCAAGCGCAGGAAGCACGTCAAGAAGTCGAAGACGCTGTAGCCGCTGCCAAAGCCGAGGCTGAACAAGCCGCGGCAGAGGCGAAAGAAGCAGCGGTTGAAGCTGCGCAAACCGCGCGTAACGCCGGTATCCTGACCGCATTTGTGCTGGCCGCCGCGTCGCTGATTGCCGGTGTGGCATCGGTTGCAGGGTCGGTCCACGGGGGTCGCCACCGCGATCAGGGCCGTCTGTTTGCCGGTCTGACATATCGCGGCTAAATTGCTTCACGTGAAAATCAAAACCCCGGCGGCGCAAGCGGTCGGGGTTTTCTTATGCCATCGTGATTCGGGATGTTCCGGGGCAGGGGGTGCTGCGACGACTTCAGGCGCATCCATGGCACATGCCAAAACCGCAACGCCAGATAAATAAGGCATCAGGGCAAAGCGATATGTTTAAAGGGGGGATCTGGTGCTGAAGGGGAGGATTGAACTCCCGACCTCGTCATTACCAATGACGCGCTCTACCACTGAGCTACTCCAGCACTGTGGGCGGGTGATTAGACCCATTCGCAATATGGTGCAAGCGTAATCTGGACCATATCGGTCCGCTGCGCTAGACAATCGACATGTCAAAGGATACCGCCCCACAAAAGCCGCCAAAACCCAATGTATTGCGGGAAGACAGGCTGAAAGCCGCGCTGAAAGCCAATATGGGCCGACGCAAGGCACAAGCGCGTGCGCGCAGCGACAAATGCCAAAGCGACGACACGCAAAATAATAACGCGCAGACAGATAACGGGCCGACCGGCCAAACCAAGGAAGGCTGAAGGATGGATTCGATTGTGGTCAAAGGCGGCGGTGCGCTGTCGGGACAAATTCCGATTGCGGGGGCCAAGAACGCCTGTCTGACGCTTATGCCCGCGACCCTTCTGTCCGAAGAGCCGCTGACGCTGACCAACGCGCCGCGCCTGTCCGACATCCGCACCATGACCGAATTGCTGCGGTCCCTGGGGGCAGAGGTGACATCGATGCAGGACGGTCAGGTTCTGGCGATGTCGTGTCATGGCGAGATCAACACGCGCGCCGAATATGACATCGTGCGCAAGATGCGCGCGTCGAACCTTGTGCTGGGGCCGCTGCTGGCCCGCGAAGGGCACGCGCAGGTATCACTGCCCGGCGGCTGCGCGATTGGTGCGCGTCCGATGGATATTCACACCGATGGTCTGGCTCTGATGGGCGCAGAGATCGACTTGCGTGACGGTTATCTGCACGCCAAGGCGCAAGGCGGGGCCTTGAAAGGTGCGGTCATCGACTTCCCCTTTGCCTCTGTCGGCGCGACCGAGAACATCATGATGGCCGCGACCTTGGCCAAGGGCACGACGGTGATCAACAACGCCGCGCGCGAGCCCGAGATCGTAGACCTCGCGGATTGTTTGCGTGCTATGGGCGCGCAGATCGAAGGCGACGGCACCAGCCGGATCGAGATTCAGGGCGTTGACCGTCTGCATGGGGCCACTCACCGTGTTGTGACCGACCGGATCGAACTGGGCACCTATATGCTCGCCCCGGCGATGTGCGGTGGCGAGGTTGAATTGCTGGGCGGGCGCATCGACCTGCTGTCGGCTTTCTGCGAAAAACTTGACGCGGCAGGGATCGACGTGACCGAGACGGACAAGGGTCTGAAAGTCGCGCGGCGCAATGGCGTGATCAATGCGGTGAATGTCACGACTGAACCTTTCCCCGGTTTCCCCACCGACCTGCAAGCCCAGATGATGGCGCTGCTGTGTACGGCGGACGGTACCTCGGTGCTGGAAGAGAAAATCTTCGAGAACCGCTTTATGCACGCGCCCGAGCTGATCCGCATGGGGGCCGATATCGAGGTCCACGGCGGCACCGCGACGGTTCACGGGGTCAAAAAGCTGAAAGGTGCGCCGGTGATGGCGACCGATCTGCGCGCGTCGATTTCCCTGATCCTTGCCGGTATGGCCGCCGAAGGCGAAACGCGCGTCAGCCGTGTCTATCATCTGGATCGCGGGTACGAACATGTGGTGGCCAAACTGCGCGGCGTGGGCGCAAATATTGAACGGATCAAAGACCAATGACCGAAGATGCACGTTTCGAAGACGGGCGCGAAGCCCCGCTGAACCTCGGCGCGCTGGATGCCGATGACCTCAAGGTGATCTCCTCGCTGGCGCAGGATGCTGTGTTTCCGGGATCGGAAATGCGCTGGCTGCAAAAAGAGGGGCGCTTTGCCCTGCTGCTGAACCGCGTGCGGTGGGAAGACGCGGGCAAATCGCGCCACGCCCCGGAACGCGTGCAAACAATCTTGATGTTCAGCAACGTGCAGCGCGTGTCCAGCCAAGGCGTGAACAAGGGGGATGCGGATACCATCCTGTCGCTGTTGCAGATCGAGTTCTCCGAAACCGATGCGCCCTCGGGCGACGTGCTGCTGACCCTCGCGGGGGACGGTGTGATCCGGCTGACGGTCGAAGCGCTGGATGTGACCTTGAAGGATGTGACGCGCCCCTATGTGGCCCCGTCGCGCAAGCTGCCGGAACATCCGGCCTAAGCGTTCTTCCACATTCTGTGCCGTGCGGGTCGCCCGTGTGGCATCCCTTCTCAGCCCATTGCACGTTGCAAAGGACATCCGATGCCCCAATTCCTAGACTTCGATCAGCCCGATTTCGAACAGGCGTTCACCGCGCTGCTTTCTGCCAAACGTGAAGACAGCCCCGACGTGGACGACACAGTGGCCGAGATCATCGCGCAGGTGCGGTCCAAAGGCGATGCCGCCGTGATCGAGCTGACCCAGAAGTTCGACCGCATCACGCTGACCCCCGACACCCTGCGCATCACCGCTGCTGAAGTCGACGCCGCTGTTGCCGAAGTCTCGGACGCGGATCGCACAGCGCTTGAGCTCGCCGCGGCGCGTATCCGTGCCTATCACGAACGGCAACTGCCCGAGGATGCACAGTGGCAGGACGACGCCGGTGCCACGCTCGGTTGGCGGTGGAGCGCGGTATCCGCCGCAGGGCTTTATGTGCCCGGTGGTCTGGCAAGCTATCCTTCCTCTGTCTTGATGAACGCGATCCCGGCCAAGGTCGCGGGGGTAGAACGGCTTGCGATGGTCGTGCCCACGCCGGACGGGGTGCTGAACCCGCTGGTGTTGCTGGCCGCGCGGCTGGCGGGCGTTGACGAGATTTACCGCATCGGTGGGGCGCAGGCGGTGGCCGCACTGGCCTATGGCACCGACACGATCCCCCCCGTCGACAAGATCACCGGCCCCGGCAATGCCTATGTCGCTGCCGCGAAACGGCGGGTGTTTGGCAAGGTGGGCATCGACATGATCGCGGGCCCGTCCGAAATTCTGGTAATCGCGGATGGGGACAACGATGCTGACTGGATCGCCCTTGATCTGCTTAGCCAGGCCGAACACGACGAAAGCGCCCAATCGATCCTGATCACCACGGACAAGGCGTTTGGCCACGCGGTGTCGGATGCTGTGGATGCACGGCTGGAAACGCTGGAGCGGCGGGTGATTGCGGGCACCAGCTGGCGCGAGAACGGGGCGATCATTACCGTGCCGGATCTGGCGACAGCCGCCAAACTGAGCAACCGTATCGCGCCTGAGCACCTTGAACTTTGCGTCGCGGATGTGGATGCGCTAAGCGCGCAGATCACCCACGCGGGGGCGATCTTCCTTGGTCAATGGACGCCCGAGGCGATTGGCGATTACGTGGGCGGGCCGAACCACGTGCTGCCCACGGCGCGCTCTGCACGGTTTTCCAGCGGGCTGTCGGTGCTGGACTTTATGAAGCGCACGACACTGGCACGGATGACGCCGGACGCGCTGCGCGCGATCGGCCCGTCGGCGGAACGTCTGGCGCGATCCGAAAGCCTTGAGGCGCACGGTCTGTCGGTCACCGCACGGCTGCGCAAACTGAACGACTGACGCAACGGCCCTTTGCCCGGCCCGCCGATGTCAATTGTAGAACCCCGCCGCCCGGTCTAAGGTCGGCGGGATAGACACTAGATGAGACGTCCCCATGTCCCGGATCACGCATATCGCGCTTGACGACGCGAACCTGCCCCCGCCCACGCCCGAGATAGAGCAAGAGCGCAAGGTCGCGATGTTTGATCTGCTGGAGGACAACGTCTTTACCCTGCCGTCGCGCGATGATCGCCCGGTGCCACAAGGGCCGTACCATCTGGGCCTGTCGATCCGTGACAAACGGCTGGTGTTTGATGTGAACACCGAAAGCGCTGAAAAGGCGGCGGAATTCCATCTGTCGCTGGGGCCGTTCCGGCAAGTTGTCAAAGACTATTTCCAGATTTGCGAATCCTATTTCGAGGCGGTCAAGAAATCCGCCCCCTCGCAGATCGAGACCATCGATATGGCACGGCGCGGGATTCACAACGAAGGGTCTCGGGTGTTGCAAGAGCGGCTTGAAGGCAAGGCCGAGATCGATACAGATACGGCCCGCCGCCTGTTCACCCTCATCTGCGTTCTGCACTACGGCGGCTAGATGACCCAGAAACTGCCCCAATCGGTGCTGTTTTGCTGCGATCACAACGCGGTGCGGTCGCCTATGGCCGAAGGGTTGATGAAAAAGTTCTACGGCACGGGCACCTATGTGCAATCCGTCGGCGTGATGAACGATCTGGAAATCGACGGTTTCTCTATCGCGGTGTGCCAAGAGCTGGACGTGGAATTATCCCGCCACCGGTCCCGCAGTTTCGACGAGATGGAGAATTGGGGCGATGATCTAAGCTCTTTCGATCTGATCATCGCGCTGAGCCCCGCCAGCCAACGCCGCGCGCTGGAACTGACGCGGTTCTATCATCTGACGGTGGAATATTGGCCGATCCTCGATCCGACAGGGCTGGGGGAAACGCGCGATGCCAAGATCGCGCAATACCGCGCCGCCCGTGATCAGATCAAAGACCGTCTGATTGACCGTTTCGGCCCGCCCACGCGGCCACAGACCTAGCGGCAGGGGCGTACCCCTGCCGCTGGTGTCACGGTCTTAGGTGGCGCTGCACAGGGTCGATGCCGTCTTGCCATAGGCTTTCCATACAGCCCAGAAATCATTGTCGCTTTTGCGGTCGGACTGGCGCGCCTCTTGCAGGCTGTGAGGGTCTGCAAAAACGCGTACGCCACGGCGCTGTTCTGACGAAGAAAGCTCTTTGTCGGCAACGGCCTGGATACAGCCGCAGCGCGCCGCGCTCGCCTGTTTGCGCCCCGATTTCATGCAGGCGTTGTGGATCGGCCCCGTGGCGAACAAGACAGCGCCCCGGCCAAAGCCGCCGCTGGGGTTATAGCCGCGCGGTCCGCCGCAAGCGGCCAGCGTGCCAACAACACAGATCATCGTGAAAAGTCGTACCATCGTTTTGCCTCATCTCTCGGACGCCGGGTTGATCCCGAGGCTGCCCTAACTGCTGCTGGCATTTATGCCGTAAAACTGCAGATTGAGCAATTCACGATTGAGGGCGCAAAACGGAAATGCCTTTGCCCGAACAGGTCGGGCAAAGGCGTGTGTTGCTTAGAACTTCCAGCGCGCACCAACGAAGGTCACGTCCAGATCCTGATAGGATGCCGACGGATCGTCGAAGTCATAGGTGCGGTGTGTTGCGTAAAGCTCGGTGTTGTACGCGTCGAGACGCTGAACAACGGCGACACCCACGGAAGAGGTGCTGGACCCTGCGACAACAAAGTCGTTCCCGTCGTAGTAATCAACGGAGAAGGATGTCGAACCCGCTGCGATGTAATCACGGGTGATGCCCGCTTTGATGTAGGCGTAGTCTGCGTCACCCGCAACGCGGCGACCTGCGGAAACCGCGAGGTTCAGACCGGTTGGTTGGTGCAGAACAGCGGCGGAGCCCATGACCAGATCGTTGCCGGTGTCGCGGAACGAATAGCCCAAGCGCGCGTCGACCGAATAGTCGCCGTAGTCTTGAACGTAGCGTGTGCCGACATCGGTGTAGTCGTTGTCATCGCCCGAGCTCAGGACTTCCTGACCGTAGGAAACCGATGCGGAGAAGCCGTTGAACACAGGTGTGTCATAGCGCACGCGGAAACGGCGGCTGCCGTCGAAAGAGCTGTTGGTGCCCCCGATTGTAGCGGTCGACAGGGTGCCATCCGCGAAACGCAGTTGCTGGCTGCCCGCGATGTCGCTGATGCCCACATAGGCGGCAACACCGGTGCCCGAGAAGTCAGCTTCGGCTGAGCCATCTGTCGACGTGCTGCCTTGACCAAACGAGAAGATACCCGCGTTTGGCGTGCGGTATGTCAGGTCCAGTTTGCGCAGTTCGGTGCGGTGGTAGTCGAAATCCAGGCTGTCGTCGTCGCCATTGATGGCGGAAGACCCGGTCAGGCCAAGGCCTGCTTCGAAGGTCAAACGCAGTTCGGACCCGTTTTGCAGCGCTTGGGTCATGGTCAGACCAACGCGGCTGTTGGAGTTATCGTTGTCGATAAACGTGGTGTTTGTGTCTTCACCATCGTCAACGCTCAGAACGCCAAAGTTCAGTTGGCCGTAAACGTCCCAGACGGGGCCTTCTTGGGCCTGTGCCAGCGCGGGAAGCGACGCCAGACCAAGGGCAGCAACGGTCACTGTGCCAAGCGAGTGTTTCATCTTCATCTCAAAATTCCTTATTCGCCCGATCTGCAAGGGTGCAGACCATTTGAGAAGGCCGATCTAACGCCGCCGCCCGCGGGATAAAACCATAAGGCAGCCATACGAAATGTCGGTGTTGCAACATTGCTAAAGGGGGCGGTACCGCGCAGTACTGCCAAGCGCCTTGATATATTGGCGTTGGCGGCGGTATGCGGTTTCTGCATGGCAGGTGACCGCGAAAAAATCGCATCCCCCCTTTGACGTTTGCGATCAGAATGCAGGTAAATCCGCCGACGCGCGTCAAATGCCCTAAGGATCAAGGGGAACAGGCGATCCAGCCCATTGACCAGCGCTTGAATCCGCACCATATCCTTGCCTCATGACACCACTTTCACATATCCGCAATTTCTCCATCGTCGCGCACATCGATCATGGTAAATCCACGCTCGCCGATCGCCTGATCCAAGAGACGAACACCGTTTCCCTGCGCGATATGAAAGCGCAGATGCTCGACTCGATGGATATCGAGCGCGAGCGCGGGATCACGATCAAGGCCCAGACGGTGCGGATCAACTACACCGCCCAGAACGGCGAGGAATATATCCTCAATCTGATCGACACACCCGGTCACGTCGACTTTGCCTACGAGGTCTCTCGCTCCATGCGCGCGGTCGAAGGATCGCTGCTGGTCGTGGACAGCACCCAAGGCGTAGAGGCGCAGACGCTCGCCAACGTGTATCACGCGATTGATGCGGATCACGAGATCGTGCCGGTGCTGAACAAGATCGACCTGCCTGCGTCCGACTGCGACCGCGTGGCGGAACAGATCGAGGATGTGATCGGGATCGATGCTTCCGAAGCGATCCGTGTTTCGGCCAAGACGGGTCAGGGCATTGTCGAAACGCTTGAAGCCATCGTGCATAAGCTGCCCGCACCAAAGGGCACGCAGGACGCGCCGCTCAAGGCGATGCTGGTCGATTCATGGTACGACAGCTATCTGGGCGTCATCGTTCTGGTGCGGATCATGGATGGTCAGCTGAAAAAAGGCGACCGTATCCGCATGATGCAGAACGGGTCGGTGCACCACGTTGACCGTATCGGCGTTTTCCGTCCCGCCATGACCGAGATCGACAGCCTCAACCCCGGCGAGATCGGGTTTCTGACCGCATCGATCAAACAGGTCCGCGACACACGGGTCGGGGATACAATCACGCACGAGAAAAAGGGCACCGAAACCCCGCTGCCGGGCTTTAAACCAGCGCAGCCCGTGGTGTTCTGTGGTCTGTTCCCAGTGGACGCCGCCGAGTTCGAAGACCTGCGCGACAGTATTGAAAAGCTGGCGCTGAACGACGCGTCTTTCAGCTTCGAGATGGAAACATCCGCCGCCTTGGGTTTCGGCTTCCGCTGCGGCTTCCTTGGCCTGCTGCACCTTGAGGTCATTCGTGACCGGATCGAGCGCGAGTATGACATCGACCTGATCACCACCGCGCCGTCGGTTATCTATGACATCCACATGAAAGACGGCACGGTCGAGCAGTTGCACAACCCCGCCGACATGCCCGACCTGACATTCGTGGACCACATCGAAGAACCACGCATCAAGGCGACCATCCTTGTGCCGGATGAATATCTTGGTGACGTGCTCAAGCTGTGTCAGGACCGTCGCGGCATCCAGATGGACCTGACCTATGCGGGCAGCCGCGCGATGGTTGTCTATGATCTGCCGTTGAACGAAGTCGTTTTCGACTTCTATGACCGGTTGAAGTCGGTGACCAAGGGCTATGCCTCGTTCGACTATCAGATGATCGGCTACCGTCAGGATGCGCTGGTCAAGATGTCTATTCTGGTTAACGATGAACCTGTGGATGCGCTCAGCACTATGGTGCACCGCGACCGCGCCGAAATGCGCGGCCGTGCCATGGTTGAAAAGCTCAAGGATCTGATCCCGCGTCACATGTTCAAGATCCCTATTCAGGCGGCCATCGGCGGCAAGGTGATCGCGCGCGAAACCCTATCGGCGATGCGCAAGGATGTGACCGCGAAATGCTACGGCGGCGACGCCTCGCGGAAACGCAAGCTGTTGGATAAGCAGAAGGCGGGTAAGAAGAAAATGCGCCAGTTTGGCAAGGTCGACATCCCGCAAGAGGCATTTATCTCTGCCTTGAAGATGGACAGCTAAGACGATTATTCCAAAAGGGGCGCTTCATGCGCCCCTTTTCGTTGGAACGACACCAAAGGTCAGGGCAGCTCTGTCATCTGTGCAGGCACAGCCCCACCGTCCAGCAGCCGCGCCAGACAAGCGTGGGTGAACCCCCAGATATCTTCGTCATGTACCAGGTGGTGGGTCAAAAACCCCAAGGGTTCCTGCGGGTCAGTCAGCCCCTTGCGGCGGTCCTGCAGCAGTTTGGTGATATCCGCAATCAGCGTGTCCGGTGGGACAAGGCTGCGGGTGCCGCGCCAGAAAATCGGATCGATATGGGTGTTGATCTGCACCAACCCGGGGGCGGCAATCCGGTTGTTCCGCGGCAGATAGGTCGACACCCCGACATAGCCTGCGTCTGCCAGCACCGGCAGCAACCCATCGTCCAACCGGTTCCACGGCGGCACAAAGATCGGCAGCAGGTCGTCGCCGAAAAGCCGTCGCATCCGGTTCAGCGCTTGGGCCAGCTCGTGGGCCGCATCGGGGCGCGGGTGCCCGAACTCTGCCTTTTTCGCCCCGTCGGGCGCGTGGCTGATATGCTGCCAGCCATGCACCAGCGGACGGATCATCGGACGGTCCTTGCTATAGGCGGCAAGCGCGGGTTCTGCATGTTTAGGGATCACGGCGATATGCACGGGCAGGGACAGGTCCTCCGCCAGTGCGGCAAGGCGATCCAGCGCAGGGGTTGGGGCGATGGCATCATCATCGCGCCACCAGATCGGCAGGTGCAATCCCTCTGCGCGCCATATTGCAAGCTCGGCGTCAAGATTGGCCCAATCCACGGTCATCGCGTGCCCTTTCGCATCGTCTCGGTCAGGGTGACCGTCCTCGCGGCCCCGTCAAACCCGTCTGTCTGCGCAGGTCGGGTCGGGGCGGCGTGCAGGGTTGCCAAGGCGGATAGCAACCTGTCCGGTGTCAGATCAGCGCTGCGCAGCACCTCGATCCCCGGTAGCGCGGACAGCGCATCGGCGCGCAGCCCCTGTTCCACCTCGTTGCCGGCGTCAAAGGGGACAAACAGCGCCCGCACCCCGCTTTGCAGCACATCCAGCGCGGTATTGTAACCGCACAAAGAGACAGAGGCGGCGGCGTGATACAGCATCTGGCGGAATTCGGGGCGTGCCGGTTCGATCACCACATTCGCCGGGGCATCCTGCATCAGCGCGGCGCTGCGTGCGGCTGCATCCTGCCCCCCTAGCAGCAAGCGCCAGACCCGCCCCGCATCACGCGCGGCCGCGGCGCGGCAGGTGTCGAACACATGCGCGCCCACATCGCCGCCCCCTGCGCTGACGATAATCTCGCCCGCGCCAAGCCGGTCGGGATGGGGGCTGGCGGGGGGCGGTGCGACGAAACCGGTATAGCGCAGCTTGCCCTGCATCGCGTCCGACACCGGCCAGCTGAGCGAGAGCGGCGTCACGGCCTCGTCCGCATGGACCAGCACCGCATCGTAATACTGCGCAACCAGATCATCGGCCAGCTGCGCCTTGGCGGGTTTGGATGGCGGCGCGAGGATATCGCGCACCGATGCGCAGACCAGCGGGCGCGTGGGCAGGGCATCTGCGGCGTCAAGCAGGGCCAGGAACTCTGCCTTGAGGGTGCGGCGTCCAAAGGGGAACAGTTCAGTGATCAGCAGATCGGGGGTGCGGGTCTGGATGTGGGTGACCAGCATCTCGCGCCGCGCTGCCTTCAGCGCTTCAGAGGCAAGCGTGCCGTGTTCATCCAGCAGCCGCGCGAAATCCACTCCGTCAGAGCGCAGCGGGGGCAGTTGCACCACGTCAACGCCGTCGCTGTTCAACTGCGGTGCGGGCATCCCGCCCGAGACGACCTGCACATCATGCCCCGCCGCCCCATAGGCGCGGCCAAGGGTCAGGGCGCGGGCCAGATGGCCGGTGCCCAGCAGATGTGTGACGACGATGCTGACCTTCATAAGCGCGGCTCCAGTCGGATGGGATCAGGGTGGGCGGCCCAGCCCGTGGGTGAAATATCCAGCAGATATAAGCGGTTGCGCTTGATCTGAAAGGGGGCGGGGCCAGCGAAATCCCAGCCGGTCGCTTGGGCCAGCAAAACACGCATCACGCCGATATGGCAGACAGCGACAGTGTCGCGCGTCAAGCCGTTGGCCCAAGGGATGAGCCGTTCGCGCAGGCTGTCGGGGCTTTCGCCGCCGGGTGGGGTGTAGCCCCAGCCCCAATCCTCGATATCGCGGAACCCGCTGGTGGGGTCTGCCTTAAGATCCACGCCGTGCAGCCCTTCCCACTTACCCCAGTCCATCTCCATCAGCGCGGGCGCGGTTTTCGGCGCGCGGTCTGCGACCAGTCGGGCGGTTTCAGCGGCGCGGGACAGGGGGCTCGACACAAGATCGGCACGGTCCCAAGGTGCCGGCAATGCCAGCGCCGCCAGACCGGCGCGGGCGTCATCATCCAGCGGGATATCCGTGCGCCCCTGAATGCGGCCCGCACGGTTCCAGCCTGTATGCCCGTGGCGAAGCAGGGCAAGCCGGATCATGGGCGCACCCCGCAGCTTTCCAACCCCGCCAGCAAGGTCGCGGTGGCAGTGGGAAGCAGATGATGTTGCGCAACAAAATCGCGGGCGGCTTGGGCGCGTGTTTGGCGTAGGGTGGTATCCGCCAGCAGCGCTGTGATCTGTGCGGCAAGCGGGGCAGTGCCGCTTTCCGGCGCGGGATAGGAGCCGGGGGCCAGCACATCGCGCACGCCGGGGCGGTCTTGGGCCACGACGGGCAGGCCCGCGGCCTGCGCCTCCAGATAGGCGAGGCCAAAGGCTTCGTTCACCCCGGGCCAGAACAGCAGCGCTGCATGACGATAGGCGGCGGCCATGGTGGTCGCATCAAGCTCCCCAAGAAACCGAACCGCGTCGCCAAAGGGGGCCAGCATCGTCTCTATCTCGGTGCGGGCGGGGCCGTCACCCGCGATATCCAACCGCCAGCTGTCTGCTGGCAGCAGCGACAGCGTCTCCGCGATGATCTGATACGAGGCGCGTTTGTCGCCGTCGCGCAGCATACCGACAGCCAGCATCGGGCCATCCAGCGCGGACGGCAGAGGCAAAGCGTCCTGTGCGAGATACGGCGGCAGATGCACCAGCCGCTGCCCCGCGGTCTGATCGCGGCGCAGTGTCTCGGCATCTCGGTGCGTGAGGTAAAAGATCACATCCGCCGCGTCGCTTGCGGCCTCGGCAGCTTGGGCGAAACCGGCCCACGGACCTGTCAGCCGTTTGCGCGCGCGGCTGGATTCGACCAGCAGATAGGGGATGCCAAGGGCGCGGGCGACGGCGGGGCCGATCAGGTCGGGGGCCTTGTAATAGTTGTGATAGGTGATCCACGCCTGCCAGCCTTCGGTACGACCGAGGACGATGGCTTGGGGCACTTCGGCCTCGGCAGCATTGAACAGCAGGGTCTGCGCCGCGCTGTCGCCCGCCCCGTCGCGGCTGCGCAGGGTGCTGGCGACTGTGACGGTCGCGCCCCCCCGTTGCAGCGCGGCCATCAATCCACGCGCCATCGCCCGATCCCCCGAGGGTACCGGATGATCAGGCGACTTTAACGGAGCGTAGAACGCAAGCCGCATCAGCCGCCCTGTGCCAGCATGGCCGTCAGCCGCTTGTGGAGCTGGCGAATGCCGGGGGCCATGGTGAATTCTGCATGCAGGCGGTCGTGGGCGGCTTCGGCCAGCCGAGGCCCAAGCGATGGATCCTCCGCAAAACGCTGCATCGCCTCGGCAAGGGCGGCGGGGGCATCGTCGCTTAGCACGCCGGTGGTGCCGCTGGTGATGAACTCGGGGATGGCGGATACGGGCGTGCTGAGCATGGGGAGCTTCTGGCTTGCGGCTTCCATCAGCACATTGGGCAGCCCGTCACGGTCGCCGTCCTTTGCAATGCGCGAAGGCAGCACGAACAGATCGGCGGCGCGCATCGCCGCGATCACCTCTGGCTGGTCGCAGGCCCCGCGCCAAGTGATCCGGTCGTTGATCCCGTGCGTTTCTGCGCGTGCTTTCATCGGTTCCGACAGGTCCCCGCCGCCGATATGGGTCCAGTGCCAGTCAAACTCATTCGGCAGCAGCGCCAGCGCGTCGATCAGGTTATCAAAGCCCTTCTTCTCGACCATGCGCCCGACAGACATCATCTGGAACGGGTCGCTTTTGGCGCGTTGGACCCGGGTTGGCGGTTCGGGGAACCGCGCCAGATCCAGCCCGTGATAGACTAGGTCAATCCGGTCCGAGGCGGAGGTAAGACTGCGCAGATGTTGCGCGTTAAAGTCCGTGCAGGTGGCACCAAAGGCGGCACCGTGGCTAGCGGGGTTCAGCTTTTCGCGCAACTCCCATTCGGGCGAGGTCCAGATGTCCTTGGCGTGGGCAGAAAAGCTCCACGGTAGTCCGCGCAGGATCGCGGCATAGCGCGCGACCGAGGACGGGGTGTGCAGGAAATGCGCATAGATGCCGCGGGTCTCGGCGGGGAGCTCATGTGCCATGACGCAGGCCTGCCCAAAGCGGCGACGGCGGTTCGGGGTGTCATCGCGCACGAGGTCTTGTTGGAAAACCTCCCATGCCGCGTCGTAGCCGGGCATGGCTTTCGCGGCCTCTTGTGCTGCGGCCACACGTTCGGGATCGTCGCGCAGGTATTCCGGCAAATAACACACGCGCGCTTGCAGCCGGTCGTGCAACGGGTGGGTTTTCGTATCGGTCGGGTGGCGCAGCGACCAGATGTCGAACCGCAGACCGGCTTCTTCAAGGGCGACAAGTTCTTGTGCGATGAAGGTCTCGGACAGGCGCGGCCAGCCTTTGACCACAATGGCGAGAGGGGCGGGGGCGAGGGGGGCAGGGGTGTCGGTCATGCGCCACCGCCCATCAGGGCGCGGCCCCGTTCAACCACCACGTCAAGCCCGTCCAGCAGCCCGTCTGCACCGGCTTGCGAGGGTTTGTTCTGATGCGGCAGGTTGCGGATTGCGGCGATCATCGCCTGCGGTGTCATGCCATCACGGGTTTCTTCCAACATGCGGACAAGCCCCAGCTCTTCGGCGCGGCTGGCACGGATCCATTGTTCCAACCGGGGCACGGTGCGCGGCACGATGACGGCGCGTTTGTCAAAAGACAGCACCTCGCAGAAGGTGTTGTAACCGCCCATGCAAACCACGCCTTCAGCCCCGACATAAAGCTGTTCGATCCGGCTATCAAAGCCAAGCGCGGTCACCCGTCCGCCCAGCTTGGCCACCCGCGCGTCAAAGGCGTCGCGGACGTCGCCGGACAGGAACGGGCCGTAGATCAGCTTGGCATTTGGCGTCAGGTCGGGGTCTTGCTCGTAGGCGTCCAGCACCAGCGACACCATCGCGGCACCGTCCCCGCCGCCGCCGGGGGTAATCAGCACATAGGGCTCTTCGGCGGGGGGTGTTTCGTCCGGGGCCTCGCGGCGCAGGTAGCCGGTCCAATGCATCCGGTCGTGGGCCGCCTGCGACAGGGGCAGCCCCTTGGTCGGGTCATACACATCTCGCATGCCGTAGACCCAAATCTCGTCATAATATTTCTCGGTCGCTTCAACCGCGCCCTTGCGTTCCCATTCGGCGGCCAGCACCTCGGGTTCGTCCAGCACGTCGCGCAGGCCCAGCACGACTTTGGTGGTGCCATTCTCGCGCAGCCAGTCAAGGCTGGGCAGCAGTTCCCCGCGAAAGCCCGTCGGCTCTTTATCCACGATCAGCAGATCGGGGCTGTATTCCTCGATCGCGGTGCGGATCAGACCGGCCCGCAGAGAGGTGACTTCGTCGATATCAAGGCCAAGCGTTTGCGCCACATAGCTGCCGTCGGCAAGCTTCGTCACGCCGGGAAGACGGATGTGGTCGACGCCTTTGGGAAAGGTGAAACGCCCCGCGACGGGCGATCCGGTCAGGATGATGGCCGAGGCATCTTCGTCGCCGTCCATCAAGGCGGCAGCCAGTGCGCGCGACCGCCGTAAGTGGCCCAATCCAAAGGTGTCGTGGCTATAGAAAAGCACCCGCCGCGCTGGTTTGCCATTGCGGGCGTTGTTCGAGACCGTTTGGCGCATGGGCCGATCCTAACTTAGTCAAATATCCTTGGCCGCACCTATCAGTCCGGCGGCTAGAAAACGTTTATTGTCGAAGGCAGGTGAACCCGTCCCGCCCGATGCACCCAGAAACCGAATACACTCACATCACCTTGGTCTGCCGGTCGAACAGCCCAATAAGAATACCTTAGGCATCTATGGTGAACATGTCATGCATTTCAGCACCTTCCGCCGTCGCCGCCCCTGAATGGGCTGCGAAAACCGGCGTTTGAACGGGACAAGCCCGTGGGAAGATGCGGCGCGTGTCATATTCGGCGTCCTTCGCGGTTCATCGTCAGGGGGAGTAGGTGGGGCCGGGGGGTTAAGATTGCAATGGCACGGGGGGTGGCTTAGCGTTCTGGGACTGCGCCCCAAGGCCATGAGCGAGGACATATGCGGCATTTCATCTTCACCCTTCTTTTGTCGCTGTGGGTCTTGCCCTTTGCCAACGCCGCGACGGCGCAAGGGGTTCTGTCTCTTTTGCCAACAGCCCAGGAAACTGACGTCAACGATGCAGAAGGCGAGGCCGCACGCCTGCAAGAGGTCATCAGACAAGCCGCCGAAAGCGGGGTCAGTGTGGTGGTCGTCGATAGCGCGGGCCAATTGTTGAACCAGCCCGCAGCAGCCCAGCCGGCCGAGGGCGACCAGCAAGAGGCGGCGCTGGCCAAGGAAACCTCTGCGCTGATGCACCTGCAAGAACGGGGCAACCAGTTCCGCACTGCCTTGATCGAACGCATCGTGCAGTTGCCCGACGCGATCAATGAGGTGATCTATATTCTGCGGGCCGCCAGCCCGGACGGCACGCTTTGGGCCTTTGGTGAGACGCTGCTGGTGGCGCTCGCGCTGTTTGCCGTCGGGGCCGTGGTCGAGGTAGAGCTGTTCGGCAAGCGAATGGCACGCGGCTTCGTCACCGCCAAAGTGCAGACGAACCCCGTCGGCTATACCGAAAAGATGCCGTTTCTGGTGTTTCGGTTTTTCATGGGGATCATCGGCGTTCTGGTGTCGATGGTGGTGGCCTATATTCTGGGCACGCTGCTGTTTGGACCGCTTGAAGACACGGCGATCCAGTTCACTGTCACGCTGATCAACATCGGCTATTTCGTCTGTCGCGTGGCCGCGGGCCTGTGGCGGATGATCCTGTCACCCTTCCTGTCGCAATACCGCATCCCTGTCTTCAGCGACCGCGACGCCAAACGGCTGCACCGCTGGCTGTGGATGATGGCAAGCCTTGATACCGTTGCGATCCTGTTCGGTATCTGGATCGCTGAACTGGGGCTGAATTATGATGTCTATGCTTTCATCGCCTCCCTGATGTCGGCGGCGATCGTCGTGGCGAATATTCTGATGATCTGGGTCAACCGCCGCCCCATTTCAAACGCGCTGCGGCAGGGCAAGCCCGCGTCGGAATGCAGCGCCGTGGGGCGTTTTATGTCGCGAGCCTGGGCACCGCTGGTGGTGGCCTACGCGATTTTTGCCTGGTTCGAACTGACCTATGATCTGGTGCTCGAGAACCCAAGCTCCGTGCCTCTGATCGCGGGGGCCTATGGTATTCTGGTGTCGATCATCGTGGTCTACGGTGTGATCAACTATGCTATTGAACGCGGTTTTGCCCGCGCGCGCATGATGCGCCGCCTGAACGAGCTGCGCCGCGAGAAGCGCGCTGATGCCGCCCTGGACGAGGACGCGCCCGAGGCCGCCGGCACTGCGCAAGCGGATGATACCATGTCGCTGGACGAGGCTGACAGACAGGCGGCAATGGTGCCACGCCAAAGTCTCACCAGCTTTGAAGGTCTGGCGCGGCGCGTAGCCGGTATCCTCGCCTTTGTTACGGGGGCCTATGCGTTCTTCTATATCTGGGACACAGAGGCAACGTTGATGGTCGAAAGCCACGCGGACAAGCTGCTGGACGTGATGGTGATCCTGTTTATCGGCTACGTCGTCTATCACGCCTTCCGCATCTGGATCGACAGCAAGATCGAGGCCGAAACCGCCGACCAGCCCGAGGCGGAACTGGGCGACGAAGGCAGCGGCGCGTCCTCTGCCAGCCGATTGGCAACGCTGCTGCCGCTGTTTCGCAACTTTGTCCTGATCGTTCTGATCGTGACCATCGCCCTCATCGTGTTGATGGAATTCGGGATCAATGTCGGCCCGCTGTTCGCCGGTGCGGGGATCGTCGGTGTTGCTGTCGGCTTTGGCAGCCAGGCACTGGTGCGCGATATCTTTGCCGGCGCGTTCTTTCTGTTCGACGATGCCTTCCGCAAGGGGGAATACCTTGATGTGGGCGGCGTGAAGGGCACGGTCGAGAAAATCTCGGTCCGCTCGTTCCAACTGCGCCACCATCTGGGCGCGCTGCACACCATCCCCTTTGGCGAGCTGCAGGTGATGACCAACTACAGCCGCGACTGGGTGATCATGAAGCTGCCGTTGCGGGTGACCTATGACACCAATGTCGAACGCGTTCGCAAGCTGATCAAAAAGCTCGGCATCGCGCTGCTGGATGATCCGGTGATCGGCGACAACTTTATCCAGCCGCTGAAATCGCAGGGCGTGATTGAAATGCAGGATTCCGCTATGATCATCCGGGTCAAGTTCATGACCAAACCGGGGGATCAATGGCTGGTGCGCAAGAAGGTCTATGAGGAAATCCGAGCCTTGTTTGAGCGCGAAGGAATCCGTTTTGCCCATCGGGAGGTCACTGTGCGTCTGGCCGACGGTAAGGTCAAAGACCTGAGCGACGAGGAACGCGACGCGGTGACCGCAGCGGCGCAGGCATCGCTGGAAGAAGAGGCACAAACCGGCCCGGAACTGGGCGGCGACGACCGATAGCCGCGTCTCGCGCAGTTGTGACATTGAAACGACGGCGGCGGGCGCTAGCATCATCCTCACCTGCAACAGGAGAATTCCCATGAAACAGTCCAGACGCCAATTCCTGACGACCACCGCCGCCACTGCCGGGGTTGTGACGCTACTGCCTTATGCCGCGCAAGCCGCGGCTCACGGCGGAAATATGTTCCCCATGACCGGCGGCGAGGTCAAAGTGCACCCCATCGACCACGCGTCCTTTGTGATGGAGACGCCAGCCGGCGTGATCTACTGCGATCCCGTGGGCGAGGTCGCCAACTACAGCGATTTTGCCACCCCCGATCTGATCCTGATCACCCACGAGCACGGCGATCACTATAACGCCGAAACACTGGCCGGTGTGGTGGGCGAAAACACGCAGATCCTTACCAATCCTGCGGTCTATGACATGCTGCCCGAGGCACTGAAGGCCAAGGCGAATGCACTGGCCAATGGCGAGCAGGCGATGTTCAACGAGGTCTCGATCGAGGCGATCCCCGCCTATAACACCACCGAAGAACGCAAGCAGTTCCACCCGCAGGGGCGTGACAACGGCTATATCGTGAACCTCAGCGATTTCCGCGTGTATATCTCGGGCGATACCGAAGCGACGCCGGAGATGCTGGCGCTAGAGAATATCGATCTGGCGTTTGTCTGTATGAACCTGCCGTTTACCATGGACGCGACCTCGGCCGCGGCTGCGGTGTCGACGTTCAAACCCTCCTTCGTCTACCCCTACCATTACCGTGGGCGCGACGACGGCACGCAAGACCCCGCCGCCTTTGCGGCCATGGTCGGCGAGGGGATCGAAGTCAAAATGGGCGACTGGTACTAACCCGGCGCAGCGGGGGGCCAGCCCCCCGCACCCCCCGGGATTTAGACCATTTGGAACTGAAGGCCCCAGTGGGTCAGGATTTATACGGATCAAGACTTGCGCGCAGACCATCGCCCAGGAAGTTGAACGCCAGCACCACGACGATGATCGGCAGCATGGGAATGGCGGTCCACCAGTAGATTTCGATGCTCGCCAGATTTTGCGCGTCATTCAGCATGACGCCCCAGCTGACGGCGGGTGCGCGTAGGCCCAACCCGAGGAAGCTCAGCGCGGTTTCCCCAAGGATCATCGCTGGGATCGATAGGGTCGCGCTGGCGATCAGATGCGACATGAAATTCGGCAACAGGTGTTTGCGGATCACCCGTGCGGGCGACGCGCCCATCATCTCGGCCGCTTTGACGTATTCCTCTTCACGCAGGCTCAGGAATTTTGACCGTACCGCCCGCGCCAGGCCGGGCCAGTCCAGAATGCCGAGGATGATCGAGATGATAAAGAAAACCGACACGGGTCCCCAGTTCGACGGCACCGCCGCCGAAAGTGCCAGCCAGAGCGGAAGCTCTGGCAAGGACCGCAAAATCTCGATCGCGCGGTTGACCAGCCAGTCGGTCTTGCCGCCGAAGTAACCGGCCAGCGATCCAAAGAAGATCCCCAGCACAAAGCTGACCGTGATACCGATCAACCCCACCGTCAAGGACAGCTGCGCGCCATAGAGGATGCGGCTGAACACATCGCGCCCCAACCGATCCGATCCCCAGAGGAACACCGTCGCCCCGTCAGGAGCGCAGAACAGGTGTGTGTCGCTGGGGATGAGCGCAAAGAGGTGGTAGGTTTCACCCTTACAAAAATACTCAATCTTGCGCGGGTTGCTGGTATCGGTGTCGTATTCCCAGCGGAAATTCACCAGATCCGCAGTGCCCGTCGTCTCGTAGACAAAGGGGCCGATGAAACTGCCCTCGTGCCAAAGGTTGATGCTTTGGGGGGGCGCGTAGATGTGTTCGGCATTGCGCTCGTTTGGTGTGTAGGGCGCGATGAACCCCGCCACTGGCAGGATCAGATAGCAGAAGGCCAGAAACAGCCCGGATACCAGCGCCAGCTTGTGCCGCCGGAACTTGCGCCACATGAGCCGCGCGACAGAGGCGTCCATCTCGGCCCGCTCAAGCGCGGAAAGATCGGCGTCGTCGGTCCAGGGGGTGGTGTCGACAAAGCGGTTGTCCGGCTGGATGCTCATGAGCTGCGTGCCCCGTAACGGATGCGCGGATCAAGCAGGACCAGCAGCATGTCAGAGATCATCGTGCCGATCAGCGTCAGCAGGGCCACGAACATCAGGATGAACGCCGCGAGGAACTGGTCTTGGGACTTCAGCGCCACCAGCAGATAGGGCCCGATGGTTTGCAGGCCCAGCACCACCGATACCAGCACAGAGCCCGACACCATCGCAGGCAGCAGGTTCCCGATATCCGCGACAAAGGGGTTGAAAGCCACGCGCAGCGGATATTTCGACAGCAGCCGTGCGGGGCCCATACCCTTGGCCTTGGCGGTTTCCACATAGGGTTTATCAAGTTCGTCGAGCATATTCGCTCGTAACCGCTGCATCATCGCGGCGGCACCGGCGGTGCCGATCACAAAGGTCGGTACGATCAGGTGCAGCAGGACGGAGCGAACTTTCTCCCAGGACATGGGCTGGCCCTCAAGCTCGGGGGCCATAAGCCCGCCAATCGGCAGGTCAAAGTATTTATGCCCATAGTAGAACAGGATCAGGGCCAGCAGGAAGTTCGGTGTCGCGAGCCCGAGGTAGCCCAGAAAGCCAGCGGTATAATCGACCCAAGTCTCGGATTTGGCTGCGGCGAGCACCCCAAGCGGCAAGGCAATAAGATAAACGAATAATACGGCGGCGAGATTGACCAGCACCGTCATCCATAGCGCATCGCCGACGATTTCGCCCACGGGGCGGTCAAACTCGAACGACCAGCCGAAATTGCCTTGGATCAAGCCGGCAAACCCCTGCGGCCCCGGCACCATGCCGACCCAGATCAGGTATTGCTTCCAGATCGGTTCATCCAGCGCGTATTCGTGGCGCAGAAACTCGGCCTTGGCGACGCCTTCGGCCTGACCCGTGGCGCGCAACTCGGCGATCTGGTTCGACAGATAGTCGCCGGGTGGCAGGTTGATGATGACGAAGACCAGAAGCGAGACCACCCAGAGGGTCAGCAGCATGGTGATGAAACGCCACACGGCGTATCGGAGGAAGATCATCGGCTTACCTGCACATGGGGGTTTTGGAAGTAGAATTCGTCGATGCGGTGAATGCCGAAATGCGCGCCGGGATCAAAGGCCCAGATTCCATGCTCCGGTACATTCATCAGATCGTTTGAGACGACGACGGGTTGCGGGGCCTCGGCCAGCACGCCGATGGCGAATTGCTGTTCGGCGTGGATGGCGAGCATCCGCTTCCAGATGTCTTCGCGCACCTGTGGGTCGTCGGTGTGGTTCCAGTCATTCGCCAGCAGCATCAGCCGTTTCGCGGGCTGCATATCGGGGGGCGACCCGGCCTGTCCGACTGTTTGGTAGTATTGTCCCCACATCGGCCAGGCAAAGAATTCCTGATTGGTGGGCGCCAGATAGGAAGGAGAGGTCGACGGCCCCGGAAGCCCGTTGTCCCAGCCGAACCAGACCGAGGCCATGGTCCGCCCCGCATAGATCCGGTTGCGCAGGATATCGCGGTCCAGCGGGCGCATGATCAGGCGGATGCCCAGATCACGCCATGTGTCCGCGATGATCGCCAGCGCGTTTTCTTCCTCGCTGCGTTCGCCAGCGGTTTCGATCACGAATTCCATCGGGCGGCCATCGGGAAGCTTGCGGAGCCCTGCGGGGGTGCGGTCTGTCAGACCCATATCATCCAGCAGCGCGTTGGCGTGGGCGAGGTTCATCATGGACCACGCATGTGTGTTGTCGTCGTTGTAAAGCGCGCTTTGCGACAGGGCGGACATGCCGCCTTCGCTGGCGAGGCCGAAATAGAGCGCGCGGTTGATCATGCGTCGATCGATGCCGAGGCTCAGGGCGCGGCGAAAACGCACGTCGCGCATGACCTCGCGCCACACGGGGTCGGCGAAGTTCAGGTTGGGATAGATGGCGATCTGGCTGGCGGCACCGTTGGCCCAAAGCAGGGTGCGGTATTTGCCGCCGTCCGCCTCGCCTTTCTTGAGGATCGCGACATCGGGGAAATCGAGCCCGCGCGCCTGCAGGTCGACCTCGCCCGCGTTGGCCTTGGCCGCGATCAGCCCGCCGCCGACCACGGTCATCTGCACCACGTCGATATAGGGCAGCTGCACGCCGCGGCTGTCGATACGGTGGAAATAGGGGTTACGCACAAAGAGCTTGCGCGAGCTGTCCTTGTCCGAGGTGTTGATCCACGGCTGCAGGGTCGGCAGCGCGGGGTTGTCGAACTTGTACATATTGTCGCGCTTGTTGTGCAGCGCGGCCCAGCTTTTGACCCGCGCGGCTTTGACCTTTTCGACCAGCGCATCGGGATCGGCGAACTTCTTGTGGAACTGCGACAGGTAGTGGGCGGGGCGATAGATGAACGGTGGGCTTGCTTGCGCCAGCAGCGGCAGGAAGTTCGGATTGGGAATCTGCCATTCGAAGACGACCGTATGTTCATCGGGGAAGGTGACCTTTCCCAGGCGGTTGTCAACGATCATGAAGTCCGGCGGCCCGCTGGGGGTGATGTCCGGGTCGTTGGCAACATTTTCCCACCAATAGCGGAAATCATCCGAGGTAAAGGGCATGCCGTCCGACCAGCGGTGACCGGGGCGCAGGTGTAGCGTGAATTTGCGCCCTTCTTCCACGTCCACCGCCGCGAGGATATCGGGGGCAAGCGTGTAGTCAGGCTGATACCCCACCAGCCGCGCATAGCCGTAAACGACCATTTGCCGCACGTCCTTGGTGCGCGAGATCAACGTGCGTAGCGTCCCGCCCTGACGCCCGAAGCTGCGGCCCTTGGCTTCGAGATCGACGATCAGCGGCTCTGACGGGATGCGGTCCTGCACGTGGGGCAGGCTGCCGGCGTTGACCTCTTGTGCCCAAAAGCTGCTTTCTTGCAGCACGGGGCCGTCGCTATGCGCGGCAAGGGGCGCAAAGGCGAGGGTCGCGGCGAGGGCAAGGAAGAACTTACGCATGACAACGCACCTTATGGCCGGGCTCAAGCTCGCGCAGGGCGGGGGCGTGATGGCCTTCAAAGCGGAACTGTTCGGGCCAGAGCGTGGGAGAACCCGCGCCCTTGGCGACCAGATCAAGATCGATGGGCCGGCTGATGTCGGGTTCGGGCTGTGCCGCGATCAAGGCGCGGGTGTAGGGGTGTTGCGGATTGTAGAACAACGTGTCGGGCGGGGCCTGTTCGACGATCACGCCAGCGCGCATAACCGCGACCTCGTCCGCGATGCGGGCAACGACCGCCAGATCGTGGCTGATGAACAGGTAGCTCAGGTTGGCGCGGTCGCGGATGTCTTCGAGCAGGGTTAGAATTTGCTCTTGCACCGAGACATCCAGCGCCGAGGTGGGTTCGTCGCAGATCAGCAGCTTCGGGTCGAGCGTCAGCGCGCGGGCAATGGACAGCCGTTGGCGCTGGCCGCCTGAAAACGCATGCGGGAAACGGCCAAGCATATCAGGGTTCAATCCGACCCACCGCAGCATTTCGGCTGCCTTTTCACGGCGGTCGCGGGCGGTGCCGATGTTGTGCACCTCCATCGGTTCGGTCAGGGCTTGCTGCACGCGCATCCGCGGGCTGAGCGAGGAATACGGGTCCTGAAACACCATCTGCGCTTGCCGTTGAAATGCGGTGCGTTCACTGGGCGACAGATCATGCACGGCCAGCGGTGCGGCGGCGGGGTCGGGGCGAAACAGCACTTTGCCGCCGGCATCGGGACGTTCGGCCCCCATGGCGATACGGGCGCAGGTGGTCTTGCCCGATCCGCTTTCGCCGACAATCGCCAGTGTCTTGCCACGGGGCAGGTGCAGGTCAACGTGCTGGCAGGCGGATACGGACACCGGCTTGCGCCAGCCGCCTGCCCGCATGGTGTAGGTCTTTGACACGTCGCGGAGATCAAGGATCACATCGTCTGCGGGCTTCGTGGATGCGGGGGCTGGGGCGGCCACGGCGGGGATCATCGGGGCGGCGGCGAAAAGCTTGGCGGTGTAGGGGTGGGCAGGGCTGCCCAACACCTCTTGCGCATCGCCCCGTTCCATCACGCGGCCCTTGTTCATCACCACGACACGCTGCGCCATATTCGCCACGACGCCCAGATCATGGGTCACAAGGATTACGCCCATACCGGTTTCTGCCTGAAGCGACCGGATCAGCCCGAGCACCTGCGCTTGGGTCGTCACGTCCAAGGCGGTCGTCGGTTCGTCCGCGATCAACAGCTCGGGCTTGGCGACCATGGCCATGGCGATCATCGCGCGCTGGCGCATCCCGCCGGACATCTCGAACGGATAGCTTTTCCAGGCGCGCAGTGGATCGACAAAGCCGACCTTCTCAAACTGTTCGAGCACGGCACGTTTGGCCGCCGGTCGTCCCATATTGCGGTGCAAGCGCAGCACTTCGGCGACCTGATCGCCAAGCCGGTGCAGCGGCGATAGCGACCGCATGGGCTCTTGAAAGATCATCGAGATGCGATCCCCCCGAATGGCGCGCATCTTCTTTTCGGGGAGGGACAGCAGGTTGACGGCACCCTCGGCCCCGTTGAACCGGATCGACCCGCCGCGCATCTGTGCCGCATCGGGCAACAGGCGCAAAACCGACCGGCAGGACAGCGTTTTGCCGGACCCGCTTTCGCCCACCAGCGCGAGGGTCTCGCCCGCGTTCAACGCAAAGCTGACGCCGTCCACGACCGACGGGCCGTTGCCGAAACCGATCGACAGATCATTTACTTCAAGAAGGGGGGCCATTGTTATCCCAAGCGGGTCAGAGCGATCTTTACCTATCGAGTGAAGCCGATAAACACCCAAGCGTCTAGGGGGCAGCGCAAAAACCAAGCGTCAGCGGTACACAAAGGGGGGCGGCGTCCCCATGTTGCATCAGTACGACCCAACCCGAAGGAGAACCGCGATGAGCCGCTTGCACATTTTTATCGACCGTATGGTGTCACAGCGTGCGTGTCTCGACCATGCCGCCGCCCTGACGCAGACAATGACGGGGCCGGTGTTCGAGCTGGGATTGGGCAATGGCCGTACCTTTCACCACATCCGTGAAACGATGCCCGACCGCGATATCTTTGTGTTTGAGCGCGCGGTTGCATCGAATCCCGATAGCACGCCCGAGGACCATCAGCTGATCCTGGGCGATGTGCACGAAACCCTGCCTGCGGCACTGACGCGCTTTGGCGCGAATGCGGCTCTGATTCACGCGGATCTTGGCGGGCATAACCTTGCAAAAAACGATGCTTTCGCGCGCGAAATCTCGCCTTTGATCGAGCCGTTATTGGCCGTCGGGGGCATCATGGTGTCCAGTGACCGGATGTATTTCGACAATTTGATCGAAATCCCCTTACCACCTGAAGCTGTGGAGGGGCGCTGCTTCATGTACCGCCGCGAGAAGTCGTGATCTGAATTAAGTTTTTGATAAGTATTGGTTAAATGGTGAGCGGCGTCGGTATTCCGGCGCCGCTTTAAGTTTCGCTTGCACGTTCCAAATCCCCTCCCTAGTGTGCGCCCGAGACATAGTGAAACGATGTTTCGCATGGTAAAACAATTCTTGGGAGGGAATTACATGTCCTTTTTGAAAAACCTATCTTTCGCTGCTGCAATGACTGTGGCTGCTTCCGTTGCCGGTGCTGAAACCGTGCTGATCCACGGCGAAGCAGGCCCGAATCGTGGTGCCCGTGCCGACGCGTTGCAGTGGTTCGCCGATCAGGTTGCAGAGCGGTCGGAAAACGATCTGCGCCTCGACATCCAGTGGGGCGGCGCGCTGTTCAAGGCGAATGCGGCTGTACAGTCCATCGGTGACGGTGTGGCGGATATGGGGTCGGTGATCGCGGTGTATTACCCGCAGGAAATGGCCGCCTATGGCATCGCCGATCTGCCCGTAAACAACCCGGACGCCTGGGTCGGTATGCGCGCCACGGACGAGCTGATGCGGTCGAACCCCGCGATTGCGGAAAATCTGGCTGAAAAGAACCTCGTGTACATCGGCACATGGACCACCAGCCAGGTGAACATCGGCTGTAAGGGCGACGCGATCCGTTCGGTTGCCGATATCGCCGGCAAGAAAGTACGCGGCACAGGGGCCTATGGTAAGGTCTTTGGCGACGAAGGCGCGAACATGGTCAACATGTCGATCTATGACGCGTACCAAGGGCTCGACACCGGTCTGATCGATTGTAGCCAAGGGTATTCCTACGCTGTTGCCGCGCTGAAGCAGGCCGAAGTCATGGACAACTACACCCTGCTGAACTGGGGCCAGGTTGGCGGCGTCGGCATCTTCATGAACAAAGACATGTTCGATGCGCTGTCCGAAGATCAGCAAGCTGTGCTGCTGGAAACCGGTGCGGATCTGTCCGATGAATTCGGCCGCATGATCACAACCGCGAACGACAACGCCATTGCCGCGATGAAAGAGCAAGGCGTCGAAGTGTTCGAGCTGCCCGCGGAAGAGCGCGCCAAGCTGGTCGAAGGCGGCGAGAAGTATCTGGCCGAGTGGGTCGAGACAGCCAACCGCACCGGTCTGCCGGGCGAGCAACTGCTGGAAGACTACAAGGCGCTGATCGCCAAATACACGCAAGAGCGCGACGAGAACGGTTACCCTTGGGCAGCTGACAACAACTAAACACAAGCTTTGGGAGGAGCAGGGACCATGTTGGTACCACTTGAGAAAATCCTGTTGGGGTTGGGCGCGGCTGCGGTCATCCTTTTGGGGATCTTGATCACGTCCAACGTGGTCGCACGCGCCGTCTTCGCATCTAGCGTACCCGATAGCGTCACTTTGGTTCGGGAGCTGATGGTTGCGGCCATCCTCCTGCCCCTTGCGGCAGCGACCGCAAACCGCGCTCACGTTAGCGTGGCTTTTGTGTCCGACCGGTTCGGGCCCAAGCTCCGGTCCTGGCTTATCGTGCTGGGGTCGGTCATGGGGATGATCGCCTTGGGCGGTCTGATCTATGCTGGCGGCCGCGAATTCCTGAGCGTTTGGGAAAAGGGTAGCTTTTTCTACGGTGATCTGAACCTGCCCAAATGGCCCGGACGTCTGTTGTTTGTGGTCGGTATCGCCGCCTGCTGGCTGCGGCTGGCGGAACTGGCGATCCGAGATGTGCGGACCATCCTGTCCGGGGGCATCGTCTCGGACGAAGAAAACCACACAATCGAGCTCGTTGCCGAAAAAGAGGTGCTGTAATGGATGCGTCGACCATCGGGCTGATTGCCTTTGCTGCCGTTCTGATCCTGTTGGCGCTGCGTGTGCCGATTGCCTTTGCGCTGGCCAGCGTCGCGACGATTGCGACCTTCTTTATCTTTGCCTTCCGCACCGGCACTTTCATGCCCGAACGTGCCATCCGTGCCACAACGTCGATGGTGTTCTCGAACTCCTTTGACCTGATACACTCCTACGATCTATCGATGATACCGCTGTTTGTCGCCCTTGGGCACATTGCCTATCGCGCGGATATCACGACCAAGATCTACCACGCGGCCAAGGTCTGGCTGACACGTCTGCCCGGCGGTGTTGCCATGGCAAGCGTCATGGGCTGTGGCGGCTTTTCGGCCATTACCGGCAGCTCTATCGCCTGTGCCTCGACCATGGGGAAAATCTGTACGCCCGAGATGCTGCGCATGGGCTATGACCCGCGTCTGGCAACAGCGTCGGTCGCGGCAGGGGGCACGCTGGGGTCGCTGATCCCGCCGTCTGTTCTGTTCATCATCTACGGTATCTTCACCGAGACCTCGATTTCGTCGCTGTTCCTCGCGGGTGTTTTGCCGGGGCTGCTGACGCTGGCGGGCTTTATCCTCGTGATTGCCGTCTGGGTCTGGCGTTCGCCCGAAATCGCCCCTTCGACAGCGACACGCTACTCCGCCAAAGAACGCTTTGCGGCGGCGGCTGAAAGCTGGCCTGCGGTCATGCTGTTCGTGTTGATCATCGGCGGTATCTACGGCGGTATCTTTACGGCGACCGAAGCGGCGGCTGTCTGCGTGGTCGCGGCGACGCTGATCGGTTTTGCGCAGCGCAAGCTGACCTTGCAGGGCCTGTGGGACGCGGTGAAAGAGACGTGCATCCAGACCGCAGCGATCTTCTTTATCGCGGCAGGAGCCAAGATCTTTGTGGCCTTTATCGCCCTGACCAACGTTGCCCCGATGATTGTGAACGTCGTGGCCGAGGCAGAGCTGTCCGTCGTGGTCCTGCTGCTGGCGATTGCCGCGATCTATCTGCTGCTTGGCATGTTCCTTGATCCCATCGGCATCATGGTTCTGACCCTGCCGCTGATGATCCCGCTGGTGGAAAGCTATGACATGAACCTGATCTGGTTTGGTGTTGTGGTGATTAAACTGCTGGAAATCGGGCTGATCACGCCGCCTGTCGGGTTGAACGTCTTTGTTATCGCCAATGTGGTGGGCAAAGAGGCTCCGATCGACAAGATCTTTGCCGGTATCACGCGCTTCCTCAGCGTTGACGTGATCGTGCTGGTGCTGATCATGTCCTTCCCGATGATCTCGCTGCTTATTCCTATGGCGGCGCGATGAGTGGGGACACCACAGACAGGAAGTTTGCCAACACTCTGGCGCGGGGGCTTGCTGTATTGCGGGCCTTTCGCGCCAGTGACAGCGGGCTCACCCACGCGCAGATTGCCGACCGGACGGGGCTGCCCAAGCCTACGGTGTCGCGGCTGACCTATACGCTGTGCGAACTCGGCTACCTCAGCCATGGCGGGCGCAATGACCGCTTTCGGCTGGGGCCGTCGGCTATCGCGCTTGGCTCTGTCGCGTCGGTGGCGGTGAACTTTCTGGATTTGGTGTCCGACGCCATGCAAGAGCTGGCCGATGAAACGGGCACGCTATTGCTGGTCGCCGTGCGCGACGACGAGAAAATGATGCTGGTGCGTACATGGCGGCCACAGAACGCTTCGACCATCTGGCTGGAGCCAGGGCACCGGATTCCCGTGTTCGGATCGTCGTCAGGCATGGCCGTCGTGGCGTCACTTGGCGAAGAGCGCTTTGAGCAGTTGACGCCCGAAGCGGATATGCGAAGGTTCCGGGCGGAGGGATATTCGCAATTGATAGAACAAGGGTTCGCCTACGCGTCGGAGGGCACACGATATGCCAGTACGATCAACGCCGTAAGTGTCCCCTATTTTGCCGAAGAGTTCGGCGAACCGGTATCGTTCACCGCCGGGGCCATGCCACATGATTTGCCCGATTCCCGTATCGTGCAAGAGGTCGGCCCCGCGTTGCGTGAACTGGTGCGTGCGCTTGAACAGCGCACCGGGCGCACCCCCGCGCTCAGCCGCCGGGACTGAAACAAGACTAGACCAAGGAATATGCTAAATGACTGACAAGATTGGATATACCCGCAAAGGCGACGTGGCCGTGCTGCGGATCAAGAACCCCCCGGTCAATGCGTTGTCCCATGCTGTTCGTGAAGGTCTGGTTGCCGGTATGGCGCAGGCCGAGGCCGATGACGGCGTCAAAGCCGTGGTTATCGTCGGCGAGGGCCGCGCCTTTATCGCCGGTGCGGATATCACCGAATTCGGAAAAACGCCGCTGGAACCTTTCCTGCCGGATGTGTGCAAACGGATCGAGGATTCTCCGCTGATCGTTGTCGCCTCCATGCATGGTGTGTCCTTGGGCGGTGGGCTCGAGATCGCGCTGTCGGCGCATTACCGCGTGGCACAGCCGTCGGCCAAAGTGGGCCTGCCCGAAGTGCATCTGGGCCTGATCCCCGGTGCCGGTGCGACCCAGCGTTTGCCGCGTCTGATCGGCGTGGACCCCTCGCTTGATCTGATTACCTCTGGCCGTCAGGTCAAAGCGGCCGAAGCCGAAAGCCTTGGCATCGTCGATCAGGTCACCGAGGGTGACCCCGAGGATGTGGGCGTCGCCTATGCCGAGAACCTGATCGCCACCAACGCACCGCGCCGCCCCGTCAGCGAGATCGCCGCACCCGCGCCGATTGACTGGGATGCGGCCTATGACGGGACGCTGAAAAAGGGTCGGGGGCAAATCTCTCCGGCGCAGGCGGTCCGCGCGGTTCAGGCCGCGGCAGAGCTGCCCTTTGACGAAGGCATGCTGGCCGAGCGCAAGATTTTCATGGAGTTGATGGAGACAGACCAGCGTCAGGGCATGATCCACGCGTTCTTCTCTGAGCGTGCGGTAGGCAACCTGCCGGAACTGAAAGGCGTCGAACCCCGCGCGTTGCAATCCATCGGCATCATCGGCGGCGGCACCATGGGCGCAGGCATCGCCACGGCTGCGCTGTTGGCAGGCTTCAACGTCGTCCTGATCGAGATGAAAGAAGACGCCGCAGAGGCCGCGCGCAGTCGCATCGCGGGCAATCTTTCCGGCGCGCTTAAGCGTGGCAAGATCACGCAGATGAAATACGACGCGATGACCAACACCGCGCTTGAGGTGTCGATCAACTATGACAGCCTCGCCTCGGTCGATCTGGTGATCGAAGCCGTGTTCGAGGACATGGGTGTCAAGAAAGAGGTGTTCGGCAAGCTTGATGCCGTGTGCAAGCCCGGTGCTATTCTGGCGTCCAACACGTCCTATCTGGATGTGGACGAGATCGCGGCCAGCACCTCGCGCCCTGCGGATGTGATCGGGCTGCACTTCTTCTCGCCTGCGCATATCATGAAGCTGCTCGAAGTGGTGGTCGCCGAAAAGACCGCCCCCGATGTGGTTGCCACGGGCTTTGCTCTTGGCAAGGCGCTGAACAAGATTTCCGTGCGCGCCGGTGTCTGCGACGGGTTTATCGGCAACCGTATTCTGGCAACCTACCGCACCGCCGCCGATCACATGGTGCTTGATGGCGCATCGCCGTTCCAGATCGACAAGGCGCTGGTGGATTTCGGCTTTGCCATGGGCCCCTTTGCCGTGGGCGATCTGGCCGGTCTCGATATCGGCTGGGCCACACGCAAGCGCAAGGCGGCGACGCGCCACCCTGCCGAACGCGTGCCGACATACCCCGACAAGATCTGCGAAGCGGGCAACTTCGGTCAGAAGACCGGCAAAGGCTACTATATCTATGAGGCCGGATCGCGCGGCGGCGTGCCGAACCCCGAAGTGTCCGAGCTGATCGCCGCCGAACGCGCCGAGCGTGGCATCACCCCGCGTGACTTTACCGACGCAGAGATCGTCCGCCGCTATATGGCCGCGATGGTCAACGAGGCGGCAAAGGTCGTGGGCGAGGGCATCGCGAAGCGGCCCTTGGACGTGGATATGGTCCTGCTCTTTGGCTACGGCTTCCCGCGCTACTGGGGTGGCCCGATGAAATGGGCCGACCTGCAAGGGCTGCCTGCACTGCTGGCCGACATCGAAAGCTACGCCAAGGAAGACGCCTGGTTCTGGGAACCCGCGCCGCTGCTGAAACAGCTGGTGGCCGAAGGGCGCAACTTTGACGACCTGAACAAACAAGCCGCTAAGTAAATGAACAAGGGCGCAATGCCCGTCAGTATAAACCGGAGGAAGACAAATGGATCTGAGCTATAGCGACGAAGAAAAGGCTTTCCGCGCCGAAGTGCGGGCCTTTCTTGAGGAAAAGCTCCCCAAGGAAATGAGCGACAAAATCCGCAAGGGTGAAGAGCTGGGTAAAGACGGTCAGGAACAGTGGCATGCTATCCTGAACGCCCAAGGCTGGCTGGCCCCGAACTGGCCCAAGAAATTTGGCGGTGCGGAATGGAACGCGGTTCAGCGTCACATCTTCGAAGAAGAAGCCGCTGCGGCCTATGCGCCGCGCATTGTGCCTTTTGGCCTGTCGATGCTGGCGCCTGTGCTGCAAAAATTCGGCTCGCAAGAGCAGAACGATTACTGGCTGCCCCGCATCCTGTCGGGCGAAGACTGGTGGTGTCAGGGCTATTCCGAGCCGGGTGCGGGGTCCGACCTTGCCTCGCTCAAGACCGAAGCGGTTCTGAACGACGAAGGCACGCACTACATCGTCAACGGCCAGAAGACGTGGACCACGCTGGGTCAGCACGCGAACATGATCTTCTGCCTTGTACGCACCGACAAGACGGTCAAGCAGCAAGAGGGTATTTCCTTCCTGCTGATCGACATGGACACCCCCGGCGTCGAAGTGCGCCCGATCATCCTGCTCGACGGCACCCACGAGGTGAACGAAGTCTGGTTCTCGGATGTGAAAGTCCCGGTCGAAAACCTTGTCGGCAAAGAGAACGAAGGCTGGACCTACGCCAAGTACCTGCTGACCCACGAACGCACCAACATCGCGGGCGTCGGGTTCTCGCAAGCGGGTCTGACGGCGGTCAAACGTATCGCCAAGGCAGAGATGTCCGGCGGCAAGCCGTTGATGCAGAACCCGCATTTCGCGGCACGTGTGGCACAGGTTGAAATCGACCTGATGGCGATGAGCACCACAAACCTGCGCATCGTCTCCAAGGCGGCAGCGGGCGCGGCACCGGGTGTTGAATCGTCCATGTTGAAGGTCAAAGGCACGATCATCCGTCAGGAGATCAACGACCTCGCACGTCGTGCGGCGGGTGCCTATGCGATGCCATTTGCATCCGAAGCGATCGAAGGGTCGAACCTGGCACTGCCTGATCCGTTGAATGCCGGCCCCGTCGCCGCGCAATATTTCAACAACCGTAAACTGTCGATCTTTGGCGGCTCGAACGAAATCCAGCGCCAGATCATTGCCAAAACAACGATGGGAGGTGGAGCATGAACTTCGACCTGACAGAAGAACGCCAAATGCTGCAAGACAGTCTGCGCCGTTTCCTGCGCGACAAATACGATACAGCAGCCCGCAACAAGATCCTTGAAAGCGACACCGGCTTTTCCGCGGACATCTGGAACGGTCTGGCCGAACTGGGCGTCATCGGCGCACTGTTCACCGAAGATCAGGGCGGCTTTGGCGGCGCCGGTTTCGACATCGCCGTCGTGTTCGAGGAACTGGGCCGCGCAGGCGTGGTCGAACCCTTCCTTGATACCGCCATTCTGGGCGGTGGTCTGATTGCCGACTTGGGCAATGAAGACCAGCAGGCCCACGTCGAAGAACTGATCGGTGGCGCGTTGCAGGTGGCTTTTGCCCACGGCGAACCCACCAGCCGCTATGACCTGAACCAGGTGACCTCCACGGCCAAGGTCGATGGCGACAACGTGGTGCTGAACGGTCGCAAGGCGGTTGTGGTCAACGCTGAAAACGCCGACATGCTGATCGTTTCTGCCCGCGAAAGCGGCGAGGCAGGTGACGAAAACGGGATCTCGCTGTTCCTCGTGCCTGCGGATACCAAGGGCATCACGCTGCAAGGTTATGCGCTGCTGGCCGGTGGTCGTGCCGCCGAAGTCACGCTGGATGATGTGACCGTCCCTGCCTCTGCCCGTCTGGGTGAAGCGGGCAAGGCGTTCAAGGCGATCGAGGCGCGCGTCGCTGCGGCCAATGTCGCGATCTGTGCGGAAACACTGGGTGCGATGGAAACGGCAACCCGCCTGACCCGCGAATACCTGATGACCCGCAAGCAGTTCGGCAAGCCCATCGGCACGTTCCAGGCGCTCGCGCACCGCATGTCCGATCTGCTGATCGAGATGGAGCAGGCGCGCTCTGCGGTGATCGTTGCCGCTGGCAACCTCGAAGCGGAGTACAAGGCGCGCGAGACGCATATCTCTGCCGCCAAGAACCTGCTGGGTCGCGCGGGCCGTCTGGTTGCCGAAGACAGCATCCAGATGCACGGCGGTATCGCCATGACGCAAGAATACGAACTGGCCCATATCGCCAAGCGTATCATCATGGCAGACCACCGCTTTGGTGACACAGACCACCATCTGGAGCGTTTCATTGCCCTTGCAGCAGCCTGATGAAAGCCAGCTGATCCGGGACGAGACCGGCACCCAAACCCTGGTCGGATATGTCGTCGACATATCCGATCCGGCCCACGGGCGCTGCTTTCTTGATCTGGGTCCGCAACACTTTAACCGCCATGGGGTTCTTCATGGCGGTATTGCCGCCACATTGCTGGATAACGCCTGTGGCATGACCGGATCGCTGAGCGTGGATCCCACCGGCCAGCACCCGTTCCTCACGATCTCGCTGACGACCCAGTTTCTGGCCGCGGGGCAGCCCGGGCGCGTGACCGCGACCGGCACGATCAAGGGCGGTGGCCGCAGTCTGCTGTATATCGATGCTGAACTCGTCCACGAAGACGGCACGGTCATTGCGACATCCACAGGCGTGTTCAAGCGCGTCCCACAGGAGAAACTGAAATGAGCGCTCGGATCGAAGACAAGGGTGACCGGATCGTCATCTGGAACGGAAACGCGCATAAGCGGGGGGCCCTGTCGCCCGAGCTTTACGCCTGCATCGGCCAAGCGATTGAAATGGCCGCCGAGCCGCGTATCCGTGCCGTGATCCTCACCTCCGAAGGGGATTTCTTTTGCGCGGGCGGCGATCTGAATGTCCTGATCGCCCGTCGCGACATGCCCAAAGATGAACGTCGGGGCAAGATCAACGAGTTGCACAGCCTGATCCGCGCGATCCGGTCCTGTCCGGTGCCGGTGATCGCCGCCGTCGAAGGCGGTGCCGCGGGCGCGGGGCTGTCTTTCGCGCTGGCCTGCGATCTGATCGTTGCCGCCGCCGGTGCCAAGTTCACCGCTGCTTACGTCAAGGCGGGGCTGGTGCCTGATGGAGGGCTGACCGCCTCGCTCGCGCGTGCGCTGCCGCGGCAGCTCGCGATGGAGATGTGCTTGCTGGCGCAGCCCGTCACCGTTGAACGCATGCATGATCTGGGCGTGGTAAATGCCGTCACCGACAAGGGCGGCGCGTTCGAGGCCGCGATGGCGCTTGCCGACCGCTTGGCCGCAGGCCCCCGCGAAGCCCAAGGGGTGATCCGCGGGCTGGTCGCGCAGGGCTATGACGTGTCCGAGGCCGACCAGCTTGAAGCGGAATGTGACGCCATGGCCCATGCCACCGGCGCAGATGAAGCCGCCGAAGGCATCGCCGCTTTCCTCGAGAAGCGCACACCGAATTACGGCGGCTGACCCTCGGCCACCGATCTATTGACCCAACCCGCAGCCAGACGCGCTGACCGGGTTCTGAAAGACTGCGGGGAGGCAGAGAATATAATGGTACGTGTAGAGCAATTTCTGGCGGATCAAGTGGCCGCACGCGGGGACGCGCCCGCGCTGAGCGACAGCACAGGGGTACGCTGGACGTACAAGATGTTCGACAAGGCAAGCGACGACATCGCGCAGGCGCTCAAGGATGCCGGTGTGCAGCCCAACGACCGCGTGCTGATGCTGTCGGAAAACTGTGCCGCCGCCGTGGCTACTGTGTTTGGCACGTGGAAAGCCGGCGCAGTCATCATCCCCGTCAACGCACGCCAAAGCCCGGGCGAAATCCAGCGGATCATTGACCACGCGGCACCTGCTGCTGTGCTGATGACCTGCCACGCTTCTCCTGATGCGACAGCCCATGCGGAGCGGTTGGATGCCGCAGAGATCACCGGTGCCTTTGGCACGATGCATCTGGCCAACCCGATCGCCAGCAACCCTGATGGCGATTTGAGCGATGTGGCCGTGCTGCTGTATACGACCGGCACAACGGGCGACCCCAAGGGCGTCATGCTGACCCATGCCAACGTGCGCTTTGGCGGCAATGCCTCGGCGACGCTGCGGGGGATCAATCCGGGCGATGTCGTCTATGGCGTGTTGCCGCTGACCCATGTTTTCGGACTGTGTTCGGTTATGACTGCATCCTGCTGCGCCGGTGCCGAAATCCGGCTGGAGGCGCGGTTCTCGGCTGAAAAGCTCTATACCGCGCTGACCACGGGGGTGAACTTCCTGTCGGCCGTGCCGCAGATGCACGCGCTGCTGATGCAATACACGAAAGAGCAGGGGCTGACGCAGCTCAACTCCGAAACGCTGCGCTATGTATCTTCGGGGGCGGCGCCGCTTGATCCGACGTGGAAGCGCAAGGCCGAAGCCTTTTACGGCGTCGCGATCCAGAACGGCTATGGCATGACGGAATCCACCGCCGGTATTTCGGCCACCAGCAACCCTCTGGGATCGCCCGATATCTCGGTCGGTCCGTCCTTGCCCGGTGTCGAGACCAAGATTGATGATACCGTCGAAGGCGGCAGCAATGGCAAGGGCGAGGTCCTGACCCGTGGGGCCCACGTCATGAAGGGCTACTACAAGAACCCCGAGGAAACCGCCAAAGTCCTCGGCCAAGATGGCTGGCTGCGCACCGGCGATCTGGGGACGTTCGACGAACACGGTCACCTGCATATTCTGGGCCGCTCGAAAGAGTTGATCATCCACGGCGGGTTCAACGTCTACCCGCCCGAGGTAGAGGCCGCGATCAACGATCACCCGCAGGTCATTCAGGCCGCCGTGGTGGGCCGGTCCACCGGCAATGACGAAGAGGTGCTGGCCTTCGTCCAGATCGCCGAGGGCGATACGCTGGACCCGCAAGACCTCAAGGCCTTCGTTAAGGAACGGCTGACTGGCTATAAACGCCCCAGCCAGTTTATCATCGGAACGGCCCTGCCTGCGGCCCCCACGGGCAAGATCCTCAAGCACAAGCTGATCGAGACATTCAAGGATCAGCTGGCCTGATTGGCTTCTGATTGTTCCCTGTGCGGTGTTAACGAAAAGGCCGGTCCCCCGTGGTGGGGGCCGGCCTTTTCCTTTGTCGCTGGTGTGCGGCTGGCGCTTAGACGTAGACGCCTTCGGCCGCAGCGCGGATAGCGCGGATGTTTTCGCCGTAGGGGGCAGGGTTGCTGACAGACCCGCCACGGAACACGGCGGAGCCTGCGACCAGCACATCCGCCCCCGCCTGCGCCACGCTGGAAGCGGTGTTCACATCAACGCCTCCGTCGATTTCGATATGCACCGGACGGTCACCGATCATCGCGCGCAGGGTGCGGATCTTGTCGCTCATGTCGATGAACTTCTGCCCGCCGAAACCGGGGTTCACGGTCATCACACAGACCAGATCGGCAACGTCGAGCAGATGCTCTACCGCTGCGGCAGGCGTGCCGGGGTTCAGCGCGACACCGGCCTTGGCACCGGCACCGCGGATTGCTTGCAGCGTGCGGTGGATATGGGGGCCTGCTTCGACATGGGCGGTGATCACATCGGCACCGGCTTTGGCGAAGGCATCAATGTAGGGATCAACGGGTGCGATCATCAGATGCACGTCCATCACGCCCTTGATATGCGGGCGGACCGCGGCGCAGGTGGTCGGGCCAAAGCTGATGTTCGGGACGAAATGCCCGTCCATTACATCGACATGTACCCAGTCCGCGCCCTGCGCTTCGATGGCTTCGCACTCTGCCCCGAAATTGGCAAAGTCGGCAGCAAGGATGGAGGGGGCGATTTTGATCGAACGGTCGAAGGTCATGGGATCGGGCCTTTTGTGAAAGGGAGGGGCTGATGCAGCGGTGACGCCCATATAGGCAATGTCACGCGCGCTGGCAATCTGGGGAGCCTTCGGCGAGGATTTAAGGCCATTTGGAAGCGGGCGAGGCTGGGTGCCGCGGGCAGTGACGCTTCGTTCTTGAGCGTGGTTTTCGGGGCGCGTGCGCTTGACACTACGTCATGCCACGACCCATTGTGCGCGCAAATTCAAGGGGAGGATATCATGACCACATTCAACCGCCGCCAGACGCTGGCGACCATGGGGGCCGCTGCCGCGGTCGGGCTTGCTGCACCGGCTGTTGCGCAGGGCAAAAAGATCACTCTGGGCGCGCTGCGCTTTACCAGCCATTCCGGCACATTCGTGGCCTATCAGCGCGAGTATTTCAAGCAGGCCGGTCTGGATGTCGAGCTCAAGTTCTTTCAGGCCGCGCAGCCGATGGCCGTGGCGATTGCCAGCGGGGATGTCGACTATGCCGTGACCGCGATCTCGGGCGGGCTGGTGTCGCTGGCGGATAAGGGTGCGATCAAGGTGATCGGCGGGGCCTTGTCTGAAGAGAAGGGCATTGATGGGCAGAAGTTTCTGGCCTCGGACGCGGCCTATCAGGCGGGTGTGACCGCGCCTGCGATGCTGGACGGGAAGAGCTTTGGCATGACCACGGCGGGATCGTCGTTCCATTATATGGGGTCAAAGATGGCGCAGGCCGAGGGGATCGAGCTGTCGTTCAAGCCGTTGCAGAAGGTGGGTGCCATCATCGGCGCGCTGAAGACCGGCCAGATTGATGGCTGGTCCATCGTGCCCCATATCGCCAAGCCACTGGCGGGCTCGGGTGCCGTGCATATCATCGGGAACGTCTCTGATTATCTGCCCGACTATCAGGTCACCACGGTCTTTACCTCGACCAAGAACGCGAGTGAGGAAAAGCAGCAGACGCAGGATTACCTTGCGGCCTATGCCAAGGGGGTGGCCGACTACAACGCCGCGATGATCGAACAGACCGCCGGTGCGGAAGGCGTGGCCGAGATGGTCAAGCTGATCCACAACTACGTCTACACGGACAAGACGCTCGAGGCCGCGACGCCGGGGATTGTCAACGGCACCATGCGTCTGAACGAGGGGGCCGCGTTGAACGTCGCCTCTGTGCGTGACCAGCTGAGCTGGTTCCAGTCCGAGGGGCTTGTAGATGCGGATATCACGCTTGAGACGTTGATCGACACTTCATTCGTCGACACCATCGGCGCCTGATCGCGCCATCTATACCAACGACAGGTCGGGCAGGCTTTGCCCGGCCTTTGATATTTCAGGACGTTTCTCATGGATCTTAGGTTAGCGGGGGTCAGCCATACCTATGGCGAGACCGAAGTGCTGCGCGATATCAACCTTGATATTCCGTCAGGGCAGATTGTCTGCATCGTCGGGCCTTCGGGCTGTGGCAAGTCGACCCTGCTGCGGATGCTGGGCGGGCTGGAGCAGCCGACTTCGGGTCAGGTGTTGCAACTGGGCACGCCCCCAGCCGGCTGTCTGAATCCGCTCACCTACGTATTTCAGGACTTCGCCTTGCTGCCCTGGCGCAGCGTGCGCGGCAATGTGGCGCTGGTGCTGGAGGATCACGGTCTGGACGCCGCCGCGCGGGCGCGGATCATCGACGATGTGCTGGCGCGTACCAAACTGACCGAGTTTGCCGATGCCCTGCCCAAGCAGCTTTCGGGCGGGATGAAACAACGGGTCGCCATCGCGCGCGCCCTGGCGGTGAACCCCGCGGTGATGTTGATGGACGAACCGCTGAGCGCCCTCGACAGCCAGACGCGCGAGCTGTTGATGGACGATCTGATCAGCCTGTGGACACGCCAGCCCTTTACCGCCGTCTATGTCACGCACAATCTGGCAGAGGCCGTGCGGCTGGGGCACCGGATCGTGGTTCTATCTCGCCGCCCCGGGCAGATCCGCGAAGTGGTCGAGCTGACCACCCCGTTGGCAGAGCGTGCCTATGGCGATGCCGCCCTCGAGGCGCAACAACAACATTTGTGGGGGCTGATGCGCGAAGAAGCCGCCGCCGCCGATGCGGAGTTGATCCATGTCTGATGTAGCACATACAAACAGCCGCCCCGTCACCTTTCGTGGCGGCGGCTTTGCCCCCAAGCAACAACGGGGCATGGGGGTCTTGGTCTTTGTCCTGCTGATCCTGCTGGCCGAATGGGGCACGCGCAGCGGCTTTATCTCTAACCTGACGTTGCCGCGCCCCTCGGATGTGGCGATGACCTTTGTCGAGCTGTGGCAATCGGGGATGCTGTTCAAACATTTGGCCCCCTCGCTCAGCCGCTTGGCTGTGGGGGCGACGCTCGGGGCTTTGGTTGGTGTCGGCGTCGGGGTGATGATCGGGCTGTTCAGCTATGTGCGTGCCGGGCTGGTGCCCCTGGTTGCGGCGCTGTTCCCGATCCCCAAGATCGCGCTACTGCCGTTATTCGTGATCTGGTTCGGCATTGACGAGGGCAGTAAATACGCGCTGATCGCCTTTGGGACATTCACGCCGACGGTCGTGGCGACCTATGCTGCGGTGGACAATGTGGACCGCGGATTGATCCGCATGGGGCAGAGCTTTGGTCTGTCGTGGTGGTCGATCGTGCGCAAGATCGTACTGCCGGGGGCGATGCCGGGCATCCTGTCGGGGCTGCGCATCTCTTTGGCGATTGCGATCATCCTGTTGGTGGCTGCTGAAATGCTGGGCGCGGAATATGGCATCGGGGCGTATATCCTTGAGGCCGGCAGTCTTTATGATCTTGAACGTCTGTTTGCGGGTGTCGTGATCCTGTCGGTGTTGGGGGTTTGCGTGAGCGCCGTGATTGCCGCCATCGAAACCCGCGTGCTGCGCTGGCGGGTCTGACCGGAGGGAACCCGTTTCGGGCATAGGTCGTTATTCTTTCACACCAAACAGTGCAAAGGGGACGACGATGTCAGGCATATCCAAGGGCACCAAGGTCAAATGGGACTGGGGGCAGGGCACTGCCAGTGGCAAGGTGACAGACCGCTTTACCAAAAGTGTGACCCGTACGTTGAAAGGGTCCGAGGTCACGCGAAACGGGTCCGATGATGATCCGGCGCTGTTGATCGAGCAAGACGACGGGGATGAGGTGCTCAAGCTATCGTCAGAAGTCGAGTCCGCCTGACATATGGGCGGCGCGGGGCTGACCTACTATGGCGATGACCGCCCCGGCATTTCGCGTCAGCGGCGCGGGCGCGGGTTTACCTATAAGGCACCGGACGGCACTACCATCGCCCGCGGAGAAGAGCGCGCGCGGCTGGAAGCGATGGCGGTGCCGCCCGCCTATGAAGACGTGTGGATGACGCCTTTGGTGAACGGGCATTTGCTGGCCACGGGGCGCGACACCCGTAGTCGCAAACAATATCGCTATCACGAAAAATGGTCAGAGGCGCAGGCAGAGACGAAATTCGCGAGCCTGGTGGATTTTGCGCATGCTTTGCCGCGCCTGCGCCGCTTTGTCGCCCGCGATCTGGATCAGCAGGCAGGGGAGCGCAGCTTTGCCTTGGCCAGCGCCGTCACGCTGATCGACCGCGCGTCGCTGCGGGTGGGTAATCCGGACTACACGCGCGAGAATGGCAGCTATGGCACGCTGACCCTGCGGTCGCGCCATGTCAAACTCGACGGGAATGTGATCCGGCTGCGCTATACGGCCAAGGGCGGCAAGAAGGTGCGGCGGCAGATCAACGACCGGACGCTGGCCAAAACGCTGGAGAAAATTAACGATCTGCCGGGGGCGGAGCTGCTGACATGGGCCGATGCGCAGGGCGAGGTGCATCAGTTGAACTCAGCCGGACTGAACACCTATATCGCCGAAGCATCGGGGTGCGACGACTTTACCGCCAAGACGTTCCGCACATGGGCGGGCACCGTTGCCGCCTTTGAGGCCGCCGAGAAGGGGCAGGCCACCATCAAGCAATTGGCCGAAGCCGCCGCCGCACAGCTGAGCAATACGCCGACCGTGGCGCGCAACAGCTATATCCATCCGGCGGTGATCGATCTGGCGGGCGAAGCCCCGCCCGAGATCAAGGTCGGGCGCAAGACCGGGCTATTCGCCTCGGAAGCGCGGCTGCTGACGTATCTGGAGCAGGTCTGAGCCGCGTCTACGCGTCGCTGTCCGGTTTGCAGAACATATCGTAGACGACTTCCATGATCTTTTGCGGACGGTCATCGGCCAGCCGGTAATAGATCGTCTTGCCGTCGCGGCGTGGCGTTACCAGGCCTTCGAGCCGCAAGCGTGACAGCTGTTGGGATACCGCCGCCTGACGGGCGGACAGCAGCTCTTCCAGCTCGGTGACGGATTTTTCGCCTGCAGAGAGGTGACACAGGATCATCAACCGCCCCTCATGGCTGATCGCCTTGAGGAAGTTAGAGGCACGTGCGGCGTTTTCGGCCATACGGTCCCGATCGGCTTGGCTCATTTCTGTGTCGGAACCGGGGGTGCCCACTGGTTAACATCCTTGGCTGAATAAAGGGGGATTGGCGTGCGCATATCGCAAGGGGCGCTAGCTTTTGGCGGGGTCTGGCATCAATTTGGCGTCGGATAGCATTTTTTCCAGAACGCCCCAAAAGAAATCTTCGCCCGGGTAGCCTTCGATGCGCGACACCTCATGGCCGTCGACCATCAACACGAACGTCGGCGTGTAATGCAGGCCGCGGGCAAAGTGCAGATCGGCGGGTTTGTCATCGTTGATATCAACGCGGCGCAGCGGGGCTGCCTTGCCCGCTTGGGTCTTGGGATAGATCGGGGCGATCTGGTCATCCCAACGGGCACACCATACGCAGCCCTGTTCCTCGACCATGATCAGCGCGGTCTGGGCCGCTGCGATCACAGGGGAAACCGCAAGGCCTGCGGCCACCAAGAGAGACAAGAAAGCAGTGCGCAACCGCATAGGGAATTCACCTGTTGATTTCAAAATACTTAATGTGAATATGTGAATGGCACAAGATAAAGGCAACCTGCATGCTTGAAATCACCTTTCTGGGCGCGGCGTTTGCCGGGCTTTTGTCCTTTTTGTCGCCCTGCATCCTGCCGATCGTGCCCTTTTATCTGAGCTATCTGGCGGGCGTCGGCATGAACCAGATCACGTCGGACGGGCCGGTGGATGCCGCCGTGCGCCGGCGCGCGGTCATCGCGGCGCTGTTCTTTGCGGCGGGGGTGATCACGATCTTTGTCGGGCTGGGGGCGGTGGCCACGACCTTTGGCCAGATCGTGCGGGACTATTTCGATATTTTGCGATGGGTCGCTGCGGCTGTTATCATTGCGATGGGGCTGCATTTTCTGGGCGTGATCCGTATCGGTTTTCTATATCGCCAGTTTCGTGCCGATGCGGGGAACACGACCGCGACCAGTTTTCTGGGGGCCTATGTGATCGGGCTGGCCTTTGCCTTTGGTTGGACCCCTTGCGTCGGGCCGGTGCTGGCGGCGATCCTGTTTACCGCCGCGGGGGCCGAGACGGCGGGCTCGGGCGCGCTGTTGCTGCTGACCTACGGCGTGGGCATGACCGCGCCTTTCGTGCTGGCGGCGCTGTTCATCGGGCCGTTCATGCGCTGGATGGCGGGGTTCCGGCAACATCTGGGCGCGGTAGAAAAGGCGATGGGGGTTCTGCTGATTGTCTTTGGCCTGCTGATCGCCACCAACTCGATCAACTATATTGCGCAGTGGATGCTTGAAACCTTCCCTGTTTTCAGCGCCATTGGCTAATAACCGGAGGGACTTTTGATGAAGATGATCCGAAACGCTTTGGCCGCGCTGGCGGCTGTCGCTTGTATGGTGATTGCGGGCAGTGCCGCGACATTGGGTGATGACGGTTTGCACAAGACCGCTTGGATGCGCGAGACCTTCAAAGATCTGCGCGACGATCTGGCCGAGGCGACGGAGGAGGGCAAGCGGCTGATGGTCATCATCGAACAGCGGGGCTGCATCTACTGCAACAAGATGCACGAAGAGGTTTTCCCCCTGCCCAAGATCGACGCCTACCTGCGCGAGAACTTCTTTGTCGTGCAGATCAATATGTTCGGCGATGTCGAGGTCACCGACTTTGACGGAGAGACATTGCCCGAAAAGGACATGGTACGCAAATGGCGTCAGATGTTCACGCCCACGCTGATGTATTTCCCCCAGACCGTGGAGGAAGGCCAGACGGCGGTAGAGGCGGCGGTCGCGACGGTGCCCGGTGCCTTTGGTCCGGCGACGACCTTTCACATGATGAACTGGGTCGTCGACAAGGAATATGAGGGGGACGAGACGTTCCAGAAATATCACGCGCGTATGCTCATTGAAGAGCAGGAATAACGGCGGTAGGATCCGCTAAATGCCGTGCTGCTATAAGAAATTCAATAAATTGAATTTATAGTTGCGTCATTTTGGCGCGGGCAGTAGGGTTTTTAAAATGAATGTCTGTGGGAGGACGCATGAAAGTTTCCGTATTTGCCCTGGTGGCCTCTGTCGGCTTTGCTGCGGCGGCGCATGCGGCCGACGTGGCCCCCGGTGACGTGGTCTATGATGAGTATGGCGCGGTTGAACAATCGCTGACCGGCACTCCCGGTAACCCTGAAGAGGGGGCCAAGATCGTGGGCAGCAAAAAGCTTGGCAACTGCATCGCCTGCCATCAGGTTAGCGCTTTGCCCGATATCCCGTTCCAGGGCGAAATCGGCCCGATGCTGGATGGCGCGGGGGACCGCTGGACCGAGGCTGAATTGCGCGGCATTGTCGCCAACGCGAAGATGCTGTTCGAGGGAACGATGATGCCTGCGTTCTACAAGGACAGCGGATATATCCGTCCGGGCAAGGGCTATACCGGCAAGGCGGCTGATGACACGCTGGGGCCTATTCTGGCCGCCCAGCAGATCGAGGATGTCGTGGCCTATCTTGCCACGTTGAAAGACTAAGAACCCCACCCAGCGGGATCTGATCAGGAGTGATGATAATGGAATTTACACGACGTAGTGCGATTGCGATGGGGGCAGGTGCCTTTGCCGCACTGTCCCTGCCCAAGCTGGCCGTGGCCGCCGCCGGGGATGACGCGATTGCTGCCTTCACCGGCGGTGCAGAGATGGCTGATACCGGCGTGACCCTGACCGCCCCCGAGATTGCGGAAAACGGCAATACCGTCCCGATCGAGGTCGACGCCCCCGGTGCCGCTGAAATCATGGTGCTGGCGCTTGGTAACCCCACGCCGCCTGTGGCGAACTTCAAGTTCGGCCCGCTGGCAGCAACGCAGCACGCCTCCACCCGTATCCGCTTGGCGGGCACGCAGGATGTGGTGGCGATCGCCAAGCTGGGCGACGGCTCTTTCGCCAAGGCGACCAGCACAATCAAAGTAACAATCGGCGGCTGCGGCGGCTAAGGCGAGAGGAAGAAAAACATGGCATCTGGTGTAAAACCCCGCGTCAAAGTCCCCAAGTCAGCAGCGGCTGGCGAGACCATCACGATCAAGACCCTGATTAGCCACAAGATGGAATCCGGCCAGCGCAAGGACAGCGACGGCAACACGATCCCGCGGTCGATCATCAACCGTTTCACCTGCGATTTTAACGGCGAGAATGTGATCGATGTCGCGATGGAGCCCGCGATCTCGACCAACCCGTATTTCGAATTCGACGCCACCGTGCCCGAAGCGGGGACATTCACCTTCACGTGGTATGACGATGACGGCGATGTCTACGAGGAAACCAAAGACATCGCGATCAGCTAAGCGTCTGCATCCTTGGGAGGAACAGGAATGAGCAATTTCACAAAAGGTCTGGGCGCGTGCCTTGCTGCGGCGCTGATGTCGACGGGGGCCTTCGCCGATCCCGTGGATGATACGCTGGTGATCAACGAAGAGATCGACATCGTGACCCGCACTGCCGCCCCCGCGCATATGGCGGACGCGGTAGACGAGGTTATGTCGGGCTGGCTTTTCCGCGGCACCGAGACCCGCGCGATGCAGGCCGATGATTTCGACAACGCGGGCATGATTTTTGTGGAACAGGCCGAAGATGTCTGGAACACCGCCGACGGGTCAGAGGGGAAGTCCTGCGCGGATTGTCACGGGGCCTCGGCCGAGATGGCGGGCGTGCGTCCGGTCTATCCGAAGTATGTCGAATCTGCGGGCGAGGTGCGCACGCTGGAAATGCAGATCAACGATTGCCGCGAGAACCGCATGGGGGCGGAAAAGTGGAAATACACTGGCGGCGACATGGTGAACATGACGGCGCTGATCTCCTCTGTCTCGCGGGGGATGCCGGTGAACATCGCCATCGACGGTCCGGCCCAATCCACATGGGAGCAGGGCAAAGAGATCTACTATACCCGTTTCGGCCAGCTTGAACTGTCCTGTGCCAATTGCCACGAGGACAATTATGGCAACATGATCCGTGCCGACCACCTGAGCCAGGGCCAGATCAACGGCTTCCCGACTTACCGTCTGAAAAACACCAAGCTGAACGCGGTGCAGGCCCGTTTTAAAGGCTGTGTACGCGACACCCGTGCCGAGACCTTTGACCCCGGCAGCCCCGAGTTTGTCGCGCTAGAGCTGTACGTCGGCTCGCGCGGAAACGGGCTGTCGGTCGAAGGGCCCTCTGTCCGGAACTAACCTGAAAAGACCCGTTTCGTCGATGCGAGGCGGGTCTTTTTATCATATTGTTATTCAAATATGCGCATATGAATTGCGCGTCGAAAAGGCCAACCTATGATCTCTCGTCGTGATTTTCTTCAGGCCAGCATGGCTGCAACGGCTTTGTATGGTGCGTCGTCCTTTGGCAACTGGGGCAAGCTTGCCGCGCAGCAGGCGTTGACGCAGGACAAATTGCTTGAATTCGACACCTTCGGCAACGTCAGCCTGATCCACGTGACCGACATCCACGCGCAGTTGAAACCGATCTATTTCCGCGAACCTTCGGTCAACATCGGTGTGGGCGAGAACCGCGGGAAGGTGCCGCATCTGACCGGCGCGGATTTCCGCAAGCTTTACGGGATCGCGGACGGCAGCCCCTCGGCCTATGCGCTGACCTATAACGATTTTTCCGCTCTGGCGCAGGGCTATGGCAAGATGGGCGGTCTGGACCGTGTGGCGAGTGTGATCAACCAGATCCGCGCGGACCGGCCCGATGCGCTGCTGCTGGATGGCGGCGACACCTGGCACGGCAGCTACACCTGCTACCACACGCAAGGTCAGGACATGGTCAACGTGATGAATGCGCTCAAGCCTGACGCGATGACCTTTCACTGGGAATTCACGCTCGGCTCCGACCGCGTGGCAGAGATCGTCGAGGGGCTGCCCTTTGCCGCCCTGGGGCAGAACATCTTTGACGCCGAATGGGACGAACCGACAGAGCTTTTCCCGCCCTACAAGTTCTACGAGACAGGTGGCGTTAAAGTCGCGGTGATCGGGCAGGCTTTCCCCTATATGCCGATCGCCAACCCCGGCTGGATGTTCCCCGAATACTCGTTCGGTATCCGCGACGAGCGGATGCAAGAAATGGTGGACGAGGTCCGCGCCAAAGGGGCCGAACTGGTCGTCTGCCTGAGCCACAACGGCTTTGATGTGGACAAGCAGATGGCGGGCGTGGTGACGGGGATCGACGTGATCCTGTCGGGTCACACCCATGACGCGCTGCCCGAGCCTGTGCTGGTGGGCGAGACGATCATCGTCGCCTCGGGGTCGAACGGCAAATTCGTCAGCCGCGTCGATCTGGATGTGCGCAACGGCCGCATGATGGGGTTCCGGCACAAGCTGATCCCGATCTTCTCTGACGTGATTGCGCCTGATCCGGCGATGACCGCGCTGATCGACGCACAACGCGCCCCCTATCTTGACCAACTGACAGAGGTGATCGGCACCACTGCCGAAGACACGCTGCTCTACCGGCGCGGCAATTTCAACGGCACCTGGGATGACCTGATCTGCGACGCGCTGCTTTCCGAGCGCGAGGCCGATATCGCGCTGAGCCCCGGTGTGCGGTGGGGGCCGTCGATCCTGCCGGGACAGGACATCACGCGCGAGGATATCTGGAACGTCACCTCCATGACCTACCCCGAAGCCTACCGGACCGAGATGACGGGTGAATTCCTGCAAGTCGTGCTGGAAGACGTGGCCGACAACCTGTTTAACCCCAATCCCTATTACCAGCAGGGCGGTGACATGGTGCGCACAGGCGGGCTTGGCTACCGCATTGACGTGACCCAGCCCCAAGGCAGCCGCATCACTGAACTGACCTTGCTGAAAACCGGTGAACGTATCGATCCGGCGAAGACCTATCAGGTTGCAGGCTGGGCCAGCGTGAACGAAGGCACCGAGGGCCCCGCGATCTGGGACGTGGTCGAAAGCCACATCCGCAAGCAGGGCAGCGTGTCGCTGGACCCCAACACCAGCGTCATCGTCAAGGGCGCGTAACAGGGCAGCATGAAAGGCAAGGCCATGGCACCACGGAAGACAGCGAACAGACGGGCCTTCTTGCGTGGCGCGGCGACTGCTGGACTGGGGGCGATGGCGGCCCGTAGCGCTGCCGCGCAATCGCCCGATCCCATGATTGTTGAACCGCAACCCTGGGCGCAGGGCTTGGGCGATGGGGTGGATGTCACGCCCTACGGTCTGCCGATCCGGTTCGAGCAGGACGTGGTCCGGCGCAATGTGCCTTGGCTGACGGCGGATACCATCAGTTCGATCAACTTCACCCCGATCCACGCACTGGACGGTACGATCACCCCGCAGGGCTGCGCCTTTGAACGACATCACTCGGGCGCGATCGAACTGTCGAAACAGGATTACCGCCTGATGGTGAACGGTTTGGTAGACCGCCCGCTGGTGTTCACCTACGCCGATCTGGAACGTTTCCCGCGCGAAAACCACGTGTATTTCTGCGAATGTGCGGCCAATTCGGGTATGGAATGGGCGGGCGCGCAGTTGAACGGGGCACAGTTCACCCATGGCATGATCCATAATATGGAATACACCGGCGTGCCCCTGCGGTTGCTGCTGGAGGAAGCCGGCTATGACCCTGCGGGCAAATGGGTCTATGTCGAGGGTGCCGATGCTTCGTCGAACGGGCGGTCGATCCCGATGGAGAAGGCGCTCGACGATGTGCTTGTCGCGTTCAAAGCGAATGGCGAGGCGCTGCGCAAGGAACACGGCTACCCCGTGCGGCTGGTCGTGCCGGGGTGGGAGGGCAACCTCTGGGTCAAATGGCTCCGCCGGATAGAGGTCACGGACGCGCCTGTCGAAAGCCGCGAGGAAACGTCGAAATACACCGATACGCTGGCCGATGGCACCAGCCGCAAATGGACGTGGGCGATGGATGCAAAATCCGTCATCACCGCACCGAGCCCGCAAGCGCCGGTGCCCCATGGGGCGGGGCCTTTGGTGATCACCGGGCTGGCATGGTCGGGGCGCGGTGCGATCACTCGCGTGGATGTGTCGACCGATGGTGGCGCAAGCTGGCAAACCGCGCGACTGGCCCAAAAGGGCACGCCGATGGCGCTCAGCCGCTTTTACCTCGATGTGCAGTGGGACGGCACAGAGATGCTGCTGCAATCCCGCGCGATGGATGACACGGGCTATGTCCAGCCGACGAAAACGCAACTGCGCGCGGTGCGGGGGCTGAACTCTGTCTACCATAACAATGGCATCCAGACATGGTGGCTGCACGCGGATGGGAGCGTTGAAAATGTCGAAGTTTCTTAACACCATTGCTGCATGCGTCATCGCCACGGCCACGGCTTTGCCCTTGGCGGCGGCCCCCTTCGGTCTGGGCCGCGCCGCGCTGCCGGAAGAGATCGCGGCCTGGGATGTGGACGTGCTGCCCGATGGGCGCGGTCTGCCCGAGGGGCAGGGCGATGTGCTGGCGGGCGAAGCGGTTTTTACCGACAAATGCGCCGCTTGCCACGGGGACTTTGCCGAAGGCCGCGGGAACTGGCCTGCGCTCACGGGCGGTGAGGACACGCTGGCGGATGCCGATCCGGTCAAGACGGTCGGGTCCTATTGGCCGCATCTGTCCACAAGCTTCGACTATATCCGCCGATCCATGCCCTATGGCGATGCGGGAACGCTGACGGCGGATGAGGTCTATGCCATCGTGGCGTATATCCTTTATTCCAACGATCTGGTGGCAGAGGAATTTACCCTGTCCAAAGACAACTTCGCCACGGTCCGGATGCCCAATGCCGACGGTTTCCTCCGCGATGATCGCGACACTACGGAATTGTCGCGCTGGCAGGTTGCGCCGTGTATGACAGACTGCAAGGAAAGCGTGAAAGTCACCATGCGCGCGCTGACCTTGGATGTGACACCCAAGGACGCCGCCCCCGTGACTGTGCCGCAAGAAACGCCCGTTGCCGATGTCGAGCAAGTGTCAGGACCCGCTGCCGACCCCGCCTTGCTCGCCGATGGAGAGTTGGTGTTCCGCAAATGCAAAGCCTGCCATCAGCTGGGCAAACGAGCCAAAAACCGCGCGGGCCCGGTCCTGAACGGGATCGTCGGTGCGCCTGCCGGTGGGGTCGAGGGGTTCAAGTACTCGCGCGCCCTGATGGCGCAGGCAGAGGATGGGCTGATCTGGACACCCAAGACGCTGGACGCCTTTCTGGCATCACCGCGCAGCTTCATGAAGGGTACCAAGATGGGGTTTTCCGGCTTGAAAAACGATGCCGAGATCAAGGCGGTGATCGCCTACCTGAACAGCTTTCCGGCCCCGTGACGGTGCGCATGATTGGCGACGCGCGGCGAGGGTGATAGGATAGGCCCGCGCCCGTTTGTGAAAGGACCAAGAATGAGACCGTTACAGATTGCCGCAGCAGTTTGCCTTTGTGCCGCGCCGCTCGCTGCTCAGGATCAGGCCGTGACCTACGCCTACGACGGCAGCTTTGACGATGCGACCTTCGCGGTCGAGAACGCGATTGTCGGCAAGGGGCTGGTGATCGACCACGTCAGCCACACGGGCGAGATGCTGGCCCGTACCGCCAGCGACGTCGGCAGCGATGTCGAGATCTTTCGTGCGGCAGATGTGTTTCTGTTCTGCTCTGCCGTGGTGTCGCGCAAGGTGATGGAGGCGGACCCGATGAACATCGCCCATTGCCCCTACAGTATCTTTGTCACCGACATTGATGGCACGGTCTCTGTCGGGTATCCGACCTACCCCGACGGCCCCATGCAAGAGGTGCAGGCCCTGCTGGACGAGATCACGCAAAGCGCGCTGGACGGGTTCTGAATGCTCCCGCTGTTGCGTAGAGCAGGCGGCAGGCACAGGACGCTTTGTCGCGGCGGTTCTGGGGGGCAGACAGCACAATCCGCTTCCTTGACAAAGAATTCCATAGTATGAATATGTTTGACTCGACGACGGGGCGCAGCCTTCAGATGTCGGGCGAAAAAGCGCAAACGGAGCAGGTGACCATGACTGAATACCCCGTGAATATGGATGTCATCCCCGATGTCTCGGGCCATTTTGATCCGGTGACCAATACGATCAGCTATATCGTGCGGGATCCGAGCTCCAACGCCTGTGCAATCATCGATTCCGTGATGGATATCGACTATGCCGCCGGACGGATCACCTATGACCACGCGGACAAGCTCATCGCCGAGGTCGAAGCGCAGGGACTCGCGCTGGAGTGGATCATCGAGACACACGTCCATGCCGACCACCTGTCTGCCGCGCCCTATATCCAGCAAAAGCTGGGCGGCAAGATCGGCGTCGGAGAGCAGATCATGACCGTGCAGGACACTTTTGGGAAAGTGTTCAACGAGGGGACGGAATTCCAGCGCGACGGGTCGCAGTTCGACGCCTTGTTCAAGGATGGCGACCGCTACCGCGTCGGCGGCATGGAATGTTTTGCTATCTACACCCCCGGTCACACGCCCGCATGCATGGTGCATGTCATGGGCAACGCTGCCTTCACAGGCGATACGCTGTTCATGCCCGACGGCGGCTCTGCCCGCGCGGATTTCCCTGGGGGCGACGCCGGAGAGCTGTATGACAGCATCCAGAAGGTCTTGTCCCTGCCTGACGACATGCGTCTGTTTATGTGTCACGACTACGGGCCCAATGGGCGCGATATCCAGTGGGAAACCACCGTGGGCGAAGAGAAAGCGCATAACATCCATGTGGGCGGCGGCAAAACGCGCGAGGAATTCATCGCCTTTCGCACCGAACGCGATGCGCAGCTGCCGATGCCGAAGCTGATCATCCCGTCGCTTCAGGTCAACATGCGCGCCGGGCATATGCCGCGTGACAAGGACGGGAACCTGATGCTCAAGGTGCCGGTGAACGGGTTGTAATCAGGTGCGTATTCCCGCCGCTGCCCGCCGCTATTTGCCTGTCCTCGACTGGGGGCGCGACTATGACAAGACGGCCTTGTCCAATGATCTGATCGCGGCGGTGATCGTCACCATCATGCTGATCCCGCAATCGCTGGCCTATGCGCTGCTGGCGGGGCTGCCGCCCGAAGCGGGGCTCTATGCGTCGATCGCGCCGATCCTGCTTTATGCCGTCTTTGGCACCAGCCGCGCGTTGGCGGTGGGGCCGGTGGCGGTGGTGTCGCTGATG